>CAZKLU010000006.1:0-40339 GCA_964553775.1 uncultured Oscillospiraceae bacterium
TGATAAGAAATTTCCTTGACTCGTTACGCAGCTTTTATATTCACATTATTTGTTTGTTTAGTTTAGCATTCTTTTGTTTTCTACTTTTGAACGATGCTATTTTGGTTGATTGATATAACTAATTTGAAGATAGTGATGAGAATGGAGAAACTGAAATAACGTTCGGTCATACATTTACAAACACGATGTGTGATTTAACTTCTAAGGCGGATCATTGATCGCCGCGCAAGATCAAAAATTCACTCCTCACTGCATAGATCTGCTATGTGGAGTTTCTTTTTTCTAATCTAAACAGCAAACCGCGAATTGTTTTGTCATAACAAATACTTTTTAATATCCCAAACAAACTGATTGCCACATCGAGAAAGTTCGCCAAGTACACGGTCAATACCTTCTTCACTTTTATACCAATTATCTTTTGTAATGTTAAAACAATGAATCGGACAGACTTTTATTTCAACATCAGGAAACGCCATTTGATAAAGCATAAAACAGCGGCGAGCGTGAAACGCTTTGCAAACAATCAACGCGGTCTTTATCTTAATTCCTTTTTCATCCACGACTTTTCGGGATAAAAAAGCGTTGTCACGAGTATGCCCTGATTTGTTTTCTCCGATGATTGCATCAGCAGGCACATTGTTTTTAATAAGCACATCTGTAAAGAACTCGCAGTCGGATTGATAATCGCCATTGTATATGTCTGCCTTTGAACGAACGCCCGGCCATTTATCACGTTTAACACTGACACCACCTGACGCAATGATCCATTTCGCATATCCCTTGCGGTACAACTCCGCCGCATATTCGGGCTGTTCAGGGTGTGAACCGCCGGGTAAAAATATAGCGTCAGACTTTTCAGGCTTATCAGAAATGAATATAAAGTTTGAAATATCTGCTATGATTTTCATTCGTTTCATATGTTTTTCTCCTTGAGTTTCAATTCATCTATCCCGTTCCCCTTTACTCCGTGAGCGGAAAAACGTACCGTGAAAACATACTTTTTAATTATTTCCCGGCTTTGAATTAAAGAACTTGTCCTCATATGTGATGAACTAACACGGCAATATTATTAAATATTTTCACATAGTTTCCTCGTAAAATGTCGAAACTTAATCAATCGGCGGGATAAATTCAACCGGTCTGAGGTTTATTCAATAACCTAATGTCAAGGTATTTTTTTCACTCATGTAGCTTGTTTTTCTGAAATACCTGTCACTTTTGAAGCCTAAATCCGTGGAACCCATTTTCCGGGATATTTTCTCTCGCTTTCATAGTAAAAGATTCGCAGCTCAGAAGTCCCGAATTTCAAACAAATGTGCCTGTATTGAATCCCATTATTTGAAGCCGCACGAGTTTCACGGATTCAGGTTATATTCATAATCGCGGGAATAAAAAGAGCCTTTTAAATATCTAATCGTGTGCTGATTTCTGAGCAAAAAATTTGCTGAGTACAAGGCTAAAAGTGAAAGCATACTGATGGAAGTGTGCTTCTCCAATGCGGTAATCAGTAAATTTTGTCAAAAAGACGTACGCAAAGAGATACTAAACAGGCTCTAAACAGTTCCGCTTCATGTGAAAACAATTTCAAATTTGAATATCAATTTAACCGAGTAGTCTTTCAACCTCCTGCGGCAAGCAGCAGGTTGCGTGTGCAAGCTTGTTGCGGCACTCGTGCAGAAACTTTATTCTCTCTCGATCATTATCATCAGGAATATACATCACATATAATCCATCCTCCCTGCGCTGCTTCATAAGCCAACGCAATGTTCCAAGCTCCGCGTCAATCGCGTCAGTAAGCATTTCTCCATATTGCGTCTGTGTTGTGATGTCGAGTGCGAATTGTATTTGTTCTTTCCAACGTCTTATAAGTTGTACCCGCTCAAACTCAATGACCGGAAACAGCACCTGTATCTGCGCCGCCCATAGTCGATGCTCCAACTCGTCTGTTTCCCCTTTGCGTACAAGCCTTAGTACATTATCCGAATTTTCATCCGCTCCACGCCGCGAAAACTCCGGCATTTCCGCTATTCTTTTTAAGCCATCAATCGGTGATTCCCGCCGGAAATCAACCGTATCAATCAGCATTTCAGATATTTCAGCGTCAACACCGCAAATTTCAGCCGACACCGTCGCTATGTAGTTCTTCCATACATCAGTGACCTTGCCTGATGTGCGCGAGTTCAGAATGAAGCTGTTGAAAAGCCGTACATCGTAGCCGCTAACACATTCCAAAAAATCTATACATTGCATTGCCGCGCCGATCGTTACGGAAATTTCCCCATGTACCTCTAAAACAAACAGCCCGTCCGCCGCCGTTCGGTGAGAAAAGTTCCTGCAAAAGCTGATCCACTGATTTGCTGTCTCACCCGCAAGTCCTTTTACCCATATAATGCGATTTTTCAGCACTTTCTTAGCAGATATGTACTCCTGAACTGTCGTCTTTGACCTCTGACGGTAGCCTGTGCTGACCTGCGGGGACGCGAATCTGTTGAGTATAAGCTTCCCCGGCGGCAGCCCTTCACGATTGTCATCTATTACATCCACCTGCTCTATTACAATGTCCCTGTACTCCGTTCTGTCATGAAACGCTGTGTGTACCGCCCTTCTCATCGAGTGCCGCCACGGCAGATCGGACGGCACCTTCAGAACAACCATCTTGTTTTCCAAAAGCGCGTTTGATACTCTCGATATAACAAAGCGGGGACCAGTGATATTGTTCCACCAAAATTCTTCCCACGATGTGTTCATGCGCTCTGCACCACCTCATTGTTTTCATTTTTTATGTCCGCTTCAATCGCTTGCAGTGATTCACCAATTATGTCAATGAAGGAGCTTCTCCTGAGCCGGTACTGCCCGCTCTTCGCCTGACTGAGTATGCCCATCTCAACCATCTCATCGAGTAGATTTACAAAATCATCAATAGATTCATTTTCCAGACAATGGATGTCGTATAACTGTGCCATGTCGCGTATCTCCTCAACCGAATAGCCAAGCCAGCCTCCCATGCGTCCATCCTCTTCAGAATAGTGGTACAGCGCGGCAATACATCTCGCAATCATAAAGTATCTTGCGTCCAGTTCAAGCGTCCAGCGGAATTTGTCCTTGATACTCTTATTTAAATCAGCTGAGTTCATCACCGCACCAAGCTGTTCATCCCTCAACGTGAACGGCGGGTTGCCCTGCGCGGCGCGGTAATATTTGGCATACTGTCCTGTGAGCGTCTCGACAAGCATATATCCGAAGAACTGCAATATACCCGGATAGTAATTTGTATTTGTGAGAATTGTCTCAAGGTGCTGGCGACCGTCCATCTGGAAGCCGAGATACCCAAGAGGTCTTGAAAGCAGCTTCATGGCATCGGCGGGCGAGAGCGGTTTGACGCAAAGCGGTGTGCCAAGCTGTCCGAAAATACCGTTTTCCTTTGTCGCGTTTTCAGCGCGGCATACATTGTGAAGTCCCGTCAATACAAATTTGAAACGGTTCTGAGTCTCACGCTTCAAATCAACCAGCGGTCTTATCTGCGCGTATGAATCATCGGCAATCGCTCCAAGGAAATCATCAACCTCATCTATCAAAAGATGCATTGCGGCTATTTTGCCGTTTCTGAAGAGCTTGTCAAGCTGTTCACACATATCCTTCAGCGTTTCGCACTCAGTAAGCGCGATTTTGCCATTGGTCTTGCGATCGATGTCCTTGATAAGTGTACCGACAACCTCTGATTCGCTCTTAATCTTCATTATGGATGAGTATACAGCGTATTCCCTGTTCTCAGGCTTTGAGCAGCGGCTCTCGGCTCGTTCAAGAAGCGCGGTCTTGCCAAGCTGTCTGCCGCCGTATACCACACACGCTCCATTAGGATCTATTATCGTCGCAAGCTCCCGCGAACGTCCACAGAACATCTCATCAGGTGTTGATCCGCTATCGCGTACAAACGGCTGATACGTCGTATACGGGAGAGTACATTTCAGCAGCGCAGGAAGCCGCTCCGTCTCCTGGTGCATTGCGAGGTACAAAAACAGAACCTGATCGACCAGCAGAAATGGATTGCTGCCGGAGGTCTGCGTGTGGAATATCTCTCCAACCTGCCGTCTACCTGCCGCGTCAAACGCCTGATCTATCATAAGCACGATCGATATTCCACGAAGATTGAGTGACGTCACTCTGTCCACAAGCTGTCTCTCGTCAAAATTCCCGTGGAGAAGAATTACATTCAGCGTTGGCTTCATCTGAGTTCCAAACGCCGCTATTGGGTGACGATAATCAGCCATACCTTTTGCTGTCGGGCGTGTTGAAAGCTGGAACATTTCCTCACGCCGTCCCGCTACCTTGGTTGCTTTTATAACATCAAAACCGAGACTTCTGAACAGATTTTCAATTTGCTGAGGCGTGGCGGAACCCATACCTGACGGCCAGTTGTTTATCATATTACGGCTGTCATCGCGAAGGCGCGCAGTCCAATCACGCGGGAGCCGTCTTTCTACATATTCCCAAGCATAGCTCCTGAGAGTGCGTCCACGTCCCTGACGGCACTTCTGCAGCAAGCTATCAAAGTTCTTAGCGGAGAGGAAATCCGCAAAGTAGTCATTGTCATGCAGAACGAGGTCGGCATAGTCATCGGGTGCTGTCTCGCCTGCGTCATAGCGTGTTATATATTCCTCGGCAACCGCGAAGTTTCGTTCTTTTTCAAGCATACGGTCAGCTTCAAGAAGAATCGCGGACTTGCTTTCCTGTTCCAGACGTGCGTCAAGAGAAGCCCGCAGAGCAGATTTGTGCCGCTCGGTAAATTCTGAAATCTGCTGTTCCAATGCGTCCAAAAAGCGTCTCCAGCAAGCAAAGTCACCAATTTCGTAAAATTTTGGCTTGAACTGTGCCATAATGTCGGAAATAGTTTCTTTTTCTGTCTCGTTGACATGGTTATATGTATATGCCAGTTCCAAGGTTTCACGAAACCGAGTGGTTCTCTCCTCAGCGGCATCTTCAGCCTCTTTCATCTGCGCTTGTGATACAATATAGTCCTCATCAGAGCTGTCAAGGAGTTTTCCAAGCATCTCAAGCTGGTGCAGATTGTCCTTCAGACCATTTTCATCGTCCATAGCGTCAAGGTTATCACCAAGAATTTCAGCTTTCACCTCATCAACCGTCTTCTTTCTCGCGGTGATATGTCTTAAAGCGTTACGCCACGGCTCATAGAATCTTACACCAGTCAGTGCCTTGTCAATCAGCGGAGTGCCGGTATCGTCAACGCTGATTACTCCGGTCAGTATAAGGTCTGAGTACAGATCCATCTCGGAAAATGTTCCGTCAAGATACCCGCGCATAAACGTAAGCGTCCAATCAAGAACATTCGCGCCCCTGTTTTCTTTCCACACGGAATCCCCCTGAATATCCCCGATTATTCTTATAATTTCGGCTTTTAAAGAGTGCAGACAGTCTATATCCTCGCGCTTGCCTTTAAGACTTGTTATATGGTCTGCCCACGATATCATCAGATCTATTCTTATGCGGAACTGCCGTAATGCCTGAGCGCGTGCGTCAAATTGCAGCTTGTATCTGTTCTTCGGATTGGCTTTGTCCCACTCTTCGTTGAGACGCTCTTCAAGTCTGCTTTGATCTATTTTGAAAGAACCCTGATAGTCGATGCAGTATTCGGAAAGAACAAGCTTGACTATATCTATTGAGGAATCGTCAGTTCTGTTTTCTGCTATAATCTCCATACACTCTGATAATTCACTTCCGCTGCCGAAGCATGAGCTATATAAAGTCGGCAGAGTTTTCATGCGCGTTTTGGGTGCTGTGACAACGAGGCAGCGTCTTGCGTCGGAACGAATCCGACTTATGTACTTTTCGCTCTCCGCCTCGTTTCCGAGGAGTGCGATAACAGCCGGAGTGAAGCCGCCCGGTGACGCTTTTCTCACCGACATGAGCTTATTGAAAAGCGGCTTAAAGGTTGGAAAGTTCTCAAAGTACAATTCGTAATCGTTGAATAGAGCTTCGGTATGTGTTTTGAGTCCGTAATAGAGCGGCTCATCGGGTGTAAGCATCGCAAAAAGATACGATGACAGCATGAGAGCCTCTGTGTCCTCTGTAATAACAGACGGGTCATTTTCGCTCTCAAAGGCGGCTGTTAGGTTGCTGTCTGTATATGGATTTTCGTTCAGCATAAGGTGTGTGGCAAGGGAAAGCTGATTTGAAAGCAGCGCGGTCTTCGGACGGTCATGTTCCAAAGCCGCACTATACGCAAGTAATACAGCTCCCGCTACAACCGACTTCAGTTCTTTGCTCGTCTTAACAGATTTATTCAGAATTTTCAAAACAGCGTCAATGAACTCATTGTCGGAAGGCACATCGCTCTTTGACAGAAGCGCAAATAACTCATCGCAGGCGGCTATACCTGTTTCTTCCGGCAAAACATCATTCTTTATTGTTTCTTCCTCAACAATTTTTTCCTCGGCTGTTTTTTCTTCGGTTATTAACAATTCAGTTTCAGCTATTTCTTTATCAGCTACTTCTCTGTCAATTATTTTATCAAATTCTATTTTAATCTGACCGTCGGCATCCGATATAGTATTACCGTTGTCATCTTCATCTTCATTTTCACTCTCTTCGTCTTCGTCCTCGAACAAATTGCGAACTTTGCCGTTCTCAAAGACAAATACTCTCTTATACATATCCGGCTCGATTGATGAACAGTCCACGCCGCAAAAAAGAACATTGTCATTTGAACCAAGTGTATTCGCAGATTCCAGTGTGGGCGCAAGCTTGCATAGATAGAGGGTGTTCTTATGAAACAGCCCAACCTGATACATAGTGCCGTTCCAACGGATCGTAATTCTTATTGCCCTATTATGTTCTTTGGACAAGGTATCTTTCATCGCGTTTACATATTCCAACAGACACGAATTGTGGCAGAGCATATTAGAAAGAACTGACTGGGGTATTCCGCCATCGTAGCAGAAATTAAATTCGCCAAAAGAGATCTGCCAGAATCGGTTCATTGATATAATTGTCTCTTTTTTCAGGCAGGTTGCACTGTACGAGGAAAGAAAGTATACTGTTTCTCCCTCATATTCACAGCATGAAATATACCCTTTGTTTGAGAGAACATCCAAAGTCTTTTCAATATCATCCTTATCCTGCTGGGTCTTTTCACAGCAATTCATGTATATGCTGAAAAGATACATCTGTTCTTTTGTTAAAACGCCAAGGTTTGTAAGCATCGGGAAAATTGTCCGAACAGGTCTATGTACTTTCGCGAGTCTGGGAATCTCTTTCTTAAACGATGCCGCGCTTGGATTGCCGCTTTTGGGTTTATTTGACAGTGGCAGAATAACATCATCGGAGCTTGGCGGTTGAGACACGGAACCATTTGTTTTAACTTCCGGAACGGGATTTTTATCACGTTTTGAGCCGCTTTTCGTTCTTTTTTTCGCGTCCGATGCCGCAGGAGCGCGGGAATTGTCAGTTTCGGACTGCTTTGAGGACGAATCAATATAATACTGGTGTCCGACAAGTCCCCATTGCACTCGTTGAGGATAATATTGACTCACCATACTCAGTATATCAATGCCCTCTATGGAATGGCTTATATTTTCATATTCGAGAGCCGTCAGAAAAGCTTTTGCCGCGTCTATATCAGGCTGAAGCTCATCTACAGTATCTATGCTTATCTTTTCCAGAAGTTCCGCCGCCTCTTTCTGAAAAGGCTTCAGCTCGTCACTGTACACTGATATTGCTGATTTGACATTGATGAATTTGTTTAGAATAATTTTTGCCTCATCGACACGCAGCATAATAAGTCTTGTTTTGCTGTTCGTAACGGCGTTCACAATCTGAGAAATGCCGCTGCCTTCTTCAGGCAACTCATCATCTCCGACAATGGATTTAGCCACCTGATACAGTGAATCGTACTCACTTCGCAATTCAGCCGCGCCCGAAATAAAACCGGAAACGGCATCCTCCGGAAGAGCCTTGCCGTCAGAGAGAGCCGCAATAAAAGATGTCAGACACTCTCTCAGCGAATCTGCTGTTTGGTTAAACGAGTCAACGAGTTCGGTTAAATCGGTCATATATAATCATCTCCTTATTATGATTTTGCAAGCATTATTTTGTTTCAGTATATTTTCAAATAAACGCACCGAAAAAGCAGAAGCAAAGCAATAAGTCTCCAACTTGATGGTAATGAAACGGAATCCTCACACGGACAACCGCATTACAGTATAACACGAATATTGACAAGTTTCAATATTTATTTACGGGAATTTTCATTATTTTCACAAGAAGGAAATATCACTGCCCACTCACACCTTTCACAGCCTACACCAAACCTGTTCCCTGCCCGATATGGTCTTGACGAGCCAATCTTATTGACTGGCAGGTGCTTTTTCAATCGGTGCAGAAAGATAGCCGGTCGCAGAATCTTTTCGGAATTTTTGTGCGTATCTTGCTTGTGTCTTTGCGTGTTTCTTTGATAATATCTCCTGTATTCACGCAGAAAATTGCCCCGAAATACACAAAATACACGCACACCGGGATCTTTAACAGTCTCTTAGCTATATTGCATTCTAAAAAGATGATAAGCATTTTACACTCATAAATCATGTGTCCGACTCATAGACTTTACCAGTATTATGCAATCAAGGAGGAAGCTGAGTGGACAATAGCAGCATTTACGAGGACATAGCCCTGCGAACCGGCGGGGACATATACGTTGGTGTTGTAGGTCCCGTGAGAACGGGAAAATCTACATTTATAAAACGATTCATGGAAACGCTTGTAATACCAAGGATTGACAACGTATATGTGCGTGAACGCGCAAAGGATGAACTTCCCCAGAGCGGTTCCGGCAGAACAATTATGACAACAGAGCCGAAATTTGTACCGGAGGATGCGGTGACGATCGAAATAGACAATTCAGCGTCAATCTCTGTGCGGCTTGTGGACTGCGTGGGTTATATGGTTGACGGTGCGATAGGCGATAAAGAAAATGGTGAGGACAGGAAGGTAACAACATCGTGGTCTGACGTTCCGATAACAATGCGTGAAGCGGCGGAAGTCGGTACCCGTAAGGTAATCAGCGAACATTCAACAATCGGTATAGCGATAACAACAGACGGAACAGTTACCGACATACCGAGGGATTCGTACTGTGAAGCGGAGGAGCGCGTTGTAACGGAGCTTAAAGAAATAGGTAAACCGTTTGTCCTTATACTCAATACGCTCTCTCCGGATTCCGAGGAAACAATATCGCTTCGAGACGAACTCTCCGAAAAATACGGCGTGCCTTGCATGGCACTCAACTGTCAGTTGCTGGGTGAGAAGGAGCTATTAGAGATATTAAAAGCATCGCTCTACGAGTTCCCCGTGACTGAAATAGGCGTATATCTTCCAAAATGGTTTGACGCGCTGGGGCTTGACCATCCGATAAAAAGTTCGGTACTTGAAGCTGTCAAAGCAGGCGCGGGAGATGCGGAACGGATACGCGATATCAAGGTGTTTGTAAAAAATCTTGACAGTTGTGTAGAAATTGGTTCAGCATCCATACGCGAACTTGACCTAGGAAGCGGGGCTGTGAAGCTTGAAATAAATCTTCCAAGAGAGCTATTCTATAGAACGATAGCGGACGTATCCGGCTTCGAAATAGGTGATGATGGTGATTTAATGAAGCTCTTGACCGAACTTTCGGAGGTAAAGAGCGAGTATGATCAGATAGCGGGTGCTCTGAATGATGTTAAGGAGAAAGGCTACGGAATCGTAATGCCGAACCCTGATGAATTGAAGCTGCAGGAGCCTGAAATAGTGCGGCGCGGAGGAAAGTACAGCGTAAAGCTCAAGGCAAGCGCACCATCAATACACCTTATAGCTGTTCAGACAGAGACTGAGGTTTCCCCTGCCGTCGGCGGTGAACGGTCATCAGAGGATATAATAAACTTTCTTCTACAGGAGTTTGAGGGTGATACGAGCAAGATATGGGAATCGAACATATTTGGCAAATCACTTCACGACATAGCGGCAGAAGGTCTGCAAACGAAGATAAAGAAGATGCCGCCCGAAGTTCAGACACGCCTTCGCGATACGCTGCAAAGAATAATCAACGAGGGTGCGAGCGGGCTGATTTGCATAATTCTGTGATAATAATATTCCCCGAAGTGTTGAGGGCTTCGGGGAATATGTGTTTATTGCAGTGATAATTTGACAATGTATTTTTGAATGCAAAATTCAGCTATATCAATCAAATTGCGTAAATCATTTATCCATCTCAATATAAAACAGTGGAAATTGTCCCGGTGAGCAGTTTAGTTTCTTTATAAATGCCGCTGTCTTTTTCCTCAGCCAATGCTCTGACTATGTTTGCAAATGTTTTTCGCTTTTCTCTGTAAACTTCTTCAAATGGGTACTTAAATTCCCTCAACAGCTTCACTCAAGATACTTTGAAATTATTTTATTCCTTAAATGTTTTGTTTTATCTGTTAACTCAAGTAAGCGAGTAACCATAGAAAAACCGTAAAAAAAGAAACGCTCAAAAGCTCAGATAATTTCAAGCTAATGAGTCGCAGCATTAACAGTTTTATTATTTTCAAATTCTGAATTTAATCCATTTTCCCATACCCAAAACAATTCATCATAACATCAATCATGTAAACAAATTTGTATATGCCTTTGACGTAAAAATTGCGGGAAATCAAACACATTGATTTTCTCACAGTAATGGTTAATAGTTTATACCGGAATCGAGTTTCTTAATATATCGGACATTGTGATAAACTTTTCAACGCGAATCACGAAGCACTGAATTTTTATATCCTCGAATCAATTCAAGCCGCTGTTGACGAATACACGCCTCTGAAACGCTATTTTGTACAGCTATTTTTCCTATAGTTTCTTTAAGAGTTTACTACAGGTTCAGAAACAACAAGGCTTTTTGCAGGATTTGATACTTTATAAATCCGTGTTTGAAAAGTAACCGCTAAGTTGCGATATACTTTTAAAACCGGAATCTATTTTTTCTTCAAATTCAAAATAAAGTTTCAGTTTACTTTTCCGCAATCACACCCAAATAACGCTTCATCACCAAGTTGCTCATCAATTCTCAGAAGTCTGTTGTATTTCTCTGTTCTCTCGCCACGCGATGGCGCACCCGTTTTGATAAATCCCGTGTTTGCCGACACGGCAAGATCCGCTATGGTTGTGTCACACGTTTCCCCTGACCGATGAGAGATTATCGCTTTGTAACCGGAACGTTTGGCAGTCTCTATGCAGTCAAGAGTTTCAGTTATGGTTCCAATCTGGTTCATTTTTACAAGCACAGCGTTAGCCGCGCCAATTCTGATTCCCTTACGCAGCCGTGCTGTATTTGTAACAAAAAGGTCATCGCCAACGAGAGTTACATCATGTCCCAGAGCTTCCGTAAGCTCCTGCCACGTCTCCCAATCGTCTTCTCCGCAGCCATCCTCGATTGAAAAGATTGGATAATTATCACAATATCCGCGCCACAAATCTATTATTTCGCGGCGAGAGAGCTTCTTTTTGCGTTTTGGCAAATAATACTCACCGTCACTGTACCATTCAGAAGCCGCAGCGTCTATGGAAAACATAAAATCGCGCCCTACTTCGAATCCGGCGGCTTTGACACCCTCGCAAAGTGCTTTGAGAGCGTCCTCATCGGAGTCAAGTTCAGGAGCATAGCCGCCCTCATCTCCCACTCCAGTGGCAGGAACTATCGTCTTGAGCTTGTGAAACACCTCCGCGCAGTGACGAATCGCTTCAGCCATGCTGTGCGCTCCTGTGGGAACTATCATAAACTCCTGAATGTCAATGCTGTTACCCGCGTGTACTCCTCCATTTATCACATTCATCATAGGCATTGGAAGCCGTCTCGCCCCCACACCTCCAAGATATTTGTAAAGCGGTATACGCCGGCTTTTTGCCGCCGCTTTCGCTGTCGCTATCGAAACAGCAAGAATTGCGTTCGCCCCAAGACGTATTTTGCTTTCCGTTCCGTCAAGCTCGCAAAGTGCCATATCTATTGATGTCTGATTAAGACCGTTCTCGCCACGAAGTCTTCTGAGAATCTCACCCTCGATATTCTTTACAGCCTGAAGTACACCCTTACCCCCGTAGCGGCTGCCGCCATCACGCAGCTCGTGCGCTTCAAATTTACCGGTTGACGCACCCGAAGGCACTGAGGCGACACCGGTACTTCCATCCTCAAGAGTTACCTCACATCCAACAGTTGGATTGCCACGGGAATCCAGAAGCTCCCGCGCAGTTATTGAGCATATACCCGCGTAATCGTACATTGTATTTTCTCCTTTTCATTTTAATAAGGAACCGCAAGCATTACGATTTGTAATTGACCGATTTATTTAACACAACGATCCTGAAATGCGGGATTTTCGGTTCGTTTGTAAAATGAATCCTCCGCAATTCCATACCTTGCAAAAACCGCGAACTATAGATTTATAATTTCCTAAAATATTAAATATATAAATTTACAGGCTGTTCTGTTTCGGTTCCTAAAGGTAGTATACACCGTGGAGGTATATTTTATGCGGGTTTCAGTTTCTTCGGTGTTTTCGCGGGTCTATATGCTCAAATCTTAAAAGTATTTTTTGCAAGGAACCCTTAAGGAAATCAGAAAGTATGCACAAACACAAATAATTGAAATGTATTCAGGGATGGCAAAGACTGTTGGATAAGGTTACTTTAATTTACAAACTGAGTGCGTTTTACAAGCCCTGATAATCTTGCTCTTCAAGGCGTATTGCATATTTGCAAATGCTCTGGCTCGGAATCATAAAAAATACTAATATTTCTCATTGAAGGAAATTGTTTGCTGACATAAAAATTAAAAAAAGCCGGCAACACGGTGCAAAAAATAATTCCTTCCGTGCATAAAATTTCGTTTATATCCAAAACTAAACACATAGACAGCAGCGGCTGTCTCAATACACAACCGATGGAGGTCATAAATGTGAAACACAAAAAGATAGCTCGGATCATAGGAGCCGTCTCAGCAATGCTTGTAGCCGCCGCTTGCGTACCGGCGATGGCTCTTAACCGTGCCACGATCGCGACGACCGCAGCGTCCTTCAACTCTCAGCCTGTAGCTATGAATCTGTCGCTGGAGACTTACCGCGAGGTAGCTGTTACGGGAACATTCAGCGCGATGGATCCTGAAGGGGATGAGGTTACGTTTTCTCTTGTCAGTGAACCGAGAAAAGGTACTGTCGAGGCAGACGGTGACAGCTTCACCTACACTCCGTCAGGCGGCAAAAAGGGCAAGGACACCTTTACCTATATAGCCATTGACAGCACGGGTAATAAATCGAACGAGGCAACAGTCACCATAAAAATTAAGAAACAGTCATCCGATGTGAGCTATTCCGATATGGATAGCAGCGATGTCTGGTACGAGGCTACAGAACTTGCGGAACGCGGCATATTTGTCGGTGAGAACGTCGGCGGGTACTATGTATTTTCACCCAATACAGAAGTCACACGAGGTGAGTTTCTTGCTATGTGTGTTAAGCTCTCAGGCAATAATCCGATCGAGAACATCACAAGAACAGGCTTTTACGATGACGCAGACATCCCTGACTGGCAGAAGCCTTACGTCTCGACGGCTGTATTGCTCGACATTGTCAGTGGAAAACGCGATGACAGCGGCAAATTAGTGTTTGCGCCAAACGATAATATCACATTTTCAGAAGCGACTGTAATGCTCAATAACGCTCTTTCGTTAACGGATGTCAGCAGTCTAAATGAATCTGCTTATCCCGCGTGGGCATCTCAGGCGGTCAGTAATCTCGTTTCAGTAAATATCATAGATAGTGCCATTGATACTTCAACAGCTGTCGCGGTAACAAGGGCAGACGCGGCAAAGCTGCTTGTAAACGCGCTCGAAGTGCTGGATGGGAGAGCAGCCTGAGTTATACTCAAATTCAAAAACACTTTGTCTTAATGCTTCGCAGATTAAATCGTTGATAACGCAAATAGAAATTTACGAAATGTATTGATGAATTTCAAAGCCCTCGAAGGAAAATATGTATCTGTAAATTCAGTGAAGTTTAGCGGCTCCGCAAATCGTATTTTAATAAAAAACAAGTAACAAATCTTTAAGCTCGCCAATATAATAAAGGCTGCCGTGGCGTTCCGCTTCGGCAGCCTGTCTATGTAAAGGCAGAAAAATATACGGACTTTTAGTAAATCAGCAATTTGCTTACTTTGCTGACAAATTAAGTAATGGAAAAACTTCAAATATGATATTATTTTATAGAGTATAAAAAACCTGCCGAAACATGAGACATGAAAATTTCGGCAGGAATAATTTATACGTTTTTCAATTTGAAAGCTTTGCAGATATGATCACATCTGCTTATTTACATTTATCTTTATACCCGGACCCATAGTAGACGAGGTTACACAGCTTTTTATATACTGACCCTTCGCCGCAGCAGGCTTTGCTCTTATGAGTGCCGCGATAAGAGTATTATAGTTCTCAACCAACTTTTCAGCACCGAAGCTCACTTTTCCAATTGGGCAGTGGATTATGTTCGTTCTGTCAAGTCTGTACTCGATTTTACCGGCTTTGACCTCATGGACAGCCTGTGTGATATTCGGCGTAACTGTACCGGCTTTTGGAGATGGCATAAGACCCTTCGGACCAAGAAGACGACCAAGACGACCGACCATTCCCATCATGTCCGGAGTCGCAATTACAACGTCAAAGTCGAAGAAGTTCTCTTTCTGAATCTTCTCAACCATATCCATTGCACCGACAAGATCCGCACCCGCGTCAAGTGCCTCCTTCTGACGCTCCTCCTTGCAGAACACAAGAACACGGCGTGTCTTACCTGTGCCGTTCGGCAATACAACAGCACCTCTTACCTGCTGGTCGGCGTGGCGGGAGTCAACGCCGAGTTTTACATGAAGCTCAACAGTTTCATCAAATTTCGCTTTTGCTGTTTTTGTCACAAGCTCGAATGCATCCGCCGGATCGTAGGCTACGGAGCGATCTACGAGCTTCACGCTCTCCTGATAATTCTTTCCTCTGAACATATCTTACGCCTCCTCTACTACAATGCCCATATTGCGAGCAGTACCGGCTATCATACTCATAGCCGCTTCTATGCTTCCGGCGTTAAGATCGTTCATCTTTGTCTCAGCAATTTTGCGGATGTCCTCCTGAGTGACCTTTGCCACCTTGTCCTTCTGGGGAACTCCAGAACCCTTATCAATTCCAGCCGCCTTCTTGAGCAGTATAGCCGCCGGAGCGGACTTCGTTACAAATGTGAAGCTGCGGTCTGAGTACACTGTAATTACAACAGGTGTTATCATGCCCATATCAGCCTTTGTGCGTTCATTGAACTCTTTAGTGAACGCGCCTATGTTTACACCATGCTGTCCGAGTGCCGGACCTACCGGAGGAGCCGGTGTCGCTCTGCCTGCCGGAATCTGTAATTTAATTATTCCTGTAACTTTCTGTGCCACTTTCGTGAACCTCCTGAATGTGGTATTTATGGCGGGTTCTATAACCCTCCCACTTAATCTTCCGCAAATAAACTTCAGGTTATTTGCGATTTACCGCTCACCGCATATACATCTTTTTGGTGTGCGCTACATATATTTAAGTTATTATGCGGAATCCAATCTATGCACAAAACATTTTATTTTCACATATTTTGTGAGAAATTCCATGAGACTGAAAAAGGATTTTACTGACTTTTTCAAACCGCATTGTTTTGGCTTTTCGCGGCTTTATGATTTGCAAATACACAACCGCTGATTCTGACAACCTGAAAATCTACAATTATTTAAGCGTTTGGTTTTCAGGTTTTGCGCTGCGTTTTAATTCTGTCATACAGCCGGCAAGCTGCTTCACTATGCGGTGAAAACTTATCAATGTTTCTTATGAACACATTTTTGTGATTTCTCAACGAGTTATACAGAACAGCAGCTACACAGCAAAAACCACTATTCGTCTAATGCTGACTCGATCTGTTCGATGTCAAACTCTACAGATGTTTCTCTGCCAACGAACATTGAGACTATTACTTCTACTTTACGTTTTTCGAGATCAATCGACTTAACTGTACCAAGAAAACCGGCAAGCGGACCGTCAATAACTCTCACACGATCCCCTACATCGTAATTAACGTGAATCTCACGTTTCTCAACGCCGAGAGACAATATTTCCTCTTCAGTCAGCGGTATTGGTTTGTTGCCGCTGCCGACGAAACCCGTAGCACCGCGTACATTTCGCACAAGATGCCAGCTTTCGTCTGTCAGTGTCATTTTTACGAGAACATATCCCGGGAAGATCTTGCGATCATAGGTTTTTTCACCTTCCTCGGTAAGTTCCGTTACTGTTTCAATGGGGATATTAACTTCCTGAATAAGATCCTTCATGCCGCGGTTTTCAGCCGACCTCATGACCGTATCCGCGACGGCTTTTTCGTAGCCTGAATAGGTATGAACTACATACCATTTAGCTTCTTCCGCCATTACCGCACCTTAGCCGAATAACTCAATGAGTACACGAACAAAGCCGGAAGCGAGCGAGTCAATTCCCCAGACAACGACAGATGTCACTATAACGGTGACAAAGACCACAAAACTGTTATTTATAGTTTGTTTTCTTGTGGGCCACACGACTTTTTTAAGCTCGCTCTTCATGCCACGAAACCAGTCTTTAAAGCGGGTAGATAATTTTTTCTTAGCTGTTGCCATTTAATCTTTTCCTTTCCGAACCGCTACTTAGTTTCATTGTGGATTGTATGCTTCCGGCAGAACCGGCAGTATTTTTTCATTTCTAACTTTTCCGGCGAGTTCTTTTTGTTTTTTGTAGTGTTGTAATTTCTCTGCTTGCATTCGCTGCAGCGCAGAACGACCTTAATTCGATTTTCTGCGGCCATTTATTCGGCACCTCCTATATTGCCTCCCTGCTTTGAATTGACCGAGGTGATTTAAGCTATAAGCTATACACGAAAGATTATGCGTAAATTGTTCCGGTGAGCTTTAATAACCTGTTCAAAATCTCTTCGCACACATCCTGCTTGATTCTTTTCGTATTTCCTCGTTAATTTTCCTTGAAATACATACAGTATCCTCACGGAAAACCGCATCGGAAATCCGCGCACTCAGAGATTCTTGAAGCACTCTTAGGCAGCATTAAATTCCACGGTTCACAGGTTTTTATATTATATCACAATCTTTTCACGGTGTCAAGGGTGAATTTTGCAGAAATCTATTTTTAACTGGGTACCTGTTGACAGCATTTCATGCACATAACGCTTCAAACTGCGTTCGCTATAAGGTTTTTTCACTGCCATCAGGCGGCAATTCTGCTGCCTGCGGCGGCTCTCTGGGCAAGGTGCGGGAAATGGAAGCCTGAATTATCCACCCTGTCAATATGCTTTCGCTTTTTCATCTTGCACTCATCAAATATATAACCGAAAACCCGCTCTCGCCGTGATAATTAAAAGGTTCTTGGAGATTCCCTGATAAGTGCCTTTTATAAATCGCCGTAAACCGACCCGTAACGGAGTTTATTTTAACTTGACAACAATGGTTTTAAAATGCTATATTATAAGTATATGTTCAGAATCTCTTTGAGTACATCCTGCTTGACTCTTTGCGTATTACTTCGTTAATTTTTCAGTATTCCTCTGACAAATTGCCTATGAATCCACGACGCGATCCGCACACGCCGCGATTCTTGAAAGGCTCTAAAATATAACGGCTTCCTGTCCGGAAACAAACTAAGAAAAATCAAATGCCGATTTGGGAGATGAAGCAAAATGGAGTATTTTTGGTGTATTTTAGCGGCAGCGGGTGCCGGAATAGGAACGGGTCTCGCGGGTCTTTCTGCGGCAACGGTGATGGTACCAATGCTGTTAGTGCTGTGTCCCTCCTTTTCCGGAGAGGTCGGCGCGTATCAGGCAACCGCGATTGCGTTGATGTCTGACATTTTGGGTTCAGCCGTCACAACTACAATATACATACGTCACAAGAACATTGATTTGCACCGAGGCTGGATAATGCTTGTGTGCATACTTGGAATGTGTATCGCGGGAAGCTTCGCGGCTTACGCGGCAGGAAATGTTATACTCGGAGGCTTTTCGCTGTTTCTGACCTTCTTTATTGGCATAAGGTTTCTTGTTAAACCGGAAACGGAGCATCAAGATAAGGAAAATTCAGGAAGTAGTCTGGATAAAAGGGGCATAGCTATCTCACTCTTTTTCGGACTCACTATCGGGTTCGGAACCGGATTCGTTGGAACCGGAGGCGGTATGATGATGCTTATAGTTTTTACTTCATTTCTCGGTATACCGTACAAAACCGCCGTCGGAACAAGCACGTTTATTATGACATTTACGGCTTTAATCGCGTCAGTGAGCCACGTTCTTATTGAGCCGTCAATTATTTTAGAACAATGGAGAATACTTGTAATCTGCGTTGCTGTGGAAACTGCCGCATCGCTTCTCTCCGCGCAATATGCTAACCGCGTCAGGAGCCGAACAGTGAGCCTTGTGACAGGTGCTGTCCTCGTTTTGCTTGGCGGGTCAATGATACTGCTTCAGTACTGGAACCGGATAATTGAGTATCCATTACTCAGCGGTACACTTATCTGCATCGGCAGATTTTTGAGCTACATCTTAATCGGCGCGACGGTGCTTATTCTTATTCATGTTTTTGCGAATCCGCCATCGTATTTATTCAGAAAGCTGCTGCATATTGTGGCATTCACATCTATCGCCGGAATGATGTTTATGACTCAAGATTGGTATATAGCGTCGCTGACTGCTCTGTTCTTTGCGGTAGTGGTGTACCCGATACTTTGCTTCTGCGAAAAGTACAGTTGGTATGACGGTCTATTTGTACAAAAAGAAAAGGGAGAAGTCAAGAAAAGTCTCGTGTTGCTTTTTACAATGATAGCTGTTGTAATTGCTTTCACATGGGGACTGTTGAATGAGAGGTTTGTGGCGGTTACATCAGTGCTTATGTGGGGTACCGGCGACGCGGCAGCAGCAATAATCGGTATTCGCTTCGGCAAGCACGTTGTGAAGTGGCGCGTTGCTGATGGCAAGAAAACATGGGAAGGAAGTACCGCAATGTTTCTGACTGCGTTTATTATCGGATCAGCGGCTCTTGCGGTGACAAGTTCGTTTTCAGTGCTGTTAAGTATCGCTATAGCGTTTCCTGCGGCTCTCGTAGGCACATTCACAGAACTGGCTTCGAAAAAGGGAAACGATACTGTGACTGTGCCTGTTGCGGTATCGCTGGTGCTGTGTGTACTCAGCGCGGCGGCAATGTGAGAAGTATCGCATGGAACATATTTGCTTACAAATTGAAGCTATAAGTATAAAATTAAAAATAAATTTACCATATTAAACTTGACATTTAGCTTTTTCTATATTAGAATCCCTACAATACTCAGTCTGCGGTTTGCGGTAAATGTATAATATTTTACAAAAGGAGATACTCTATATGAAAAAAAGACTCATTGTTCTATGTTTGACAGTCGCGATGTGTCTTGGAATGTGTGTCACATCTCAGGCGGCATCGGAAATCTCGGTATATGTGAACGGTGAAAAGGTTGTGTTTGACCAGCCGCCTGTTATTGTAGACGGGAGGACAATGGTGCCGTTAAGAGCGATTTTTGAGGCTCTCGGCGCGGAGGTCAACTGGGATAAGTCCACGAAATCCATACTCAGTCTGAAAAATGATGTCCGCGTCGCTATGCAGATCGGCAGTAACATAATGTCAATTCAAAAGGGCAGCGAGACAAAAACGGTTACTTTGGATGTTCCCGCCGAGATTGTCAGTGACAGAACTCTTGTGCCGGTTCGCGCTATTGCCGAAGCGTTTGGCTGTGAGGTGACGTGGGATTCCTCCGCGAGAGAGGTCGAAGTCTGGAGCAACGATGCTATATCCGGCGGTGACTATTATCGCGGCAACGCCTTTTTCAGTAACGGCGTCCTCTATTACACATTTATCATGCAGCCATACGTCTACTGCTATGACGGCGAAAACACCACTTCATACGCCGCAGGAGGCGAACCCTTGGGACTGATAGTTGACGGGGATGATATATATTACTTTACCTATACCGATAACTATGTATATCACATGGATCGCGTGACAGGCAAGAGGGATATTATCTTCTCAAAACTGAAATCTATCGACGCGATTTACCTCTATCGCGGTCGTATGCTTATAAAGGGTCGCGATGAAAGCAGCGCGTTCGCGCTCTATTCCCTTGATTTGTCCACAGGGAAAAGCACAAGCCTCTATTCAAAGGACGCGCCATCAACATCAAGCGTTCTGAGCAGCAGCAGTGCCATATGGTTCGCGGGTAATAAGATCTTGGCGTTCTCTTATCAGGATACCGACTCCAACATGATGTCGAACCACATGGTTCTCACCGGCACACTGGTCGATTTTGAAACAGGCGAGATGGACGATTTCATCACGGTGGAGGGGGATTCGTACAACGCGGGGTGGTCGGATTCCGTCACGACCTACAGCAACGACTGCCCAACCGGTGCTGATTGCTCATACTCTCCCGATGAATCGGTGGTTTACTTCTATATCATAACCACAAACACGGTTGACAAAACCGATGTTGACGAATATAACTATTACAAGCTGAATTTAAGCACGGGAAGAGTCAGTTCATCCACCGAATACGCCTATGAAAGCTCCGTTTCAGCCGAAGCGGATCGTTCGACATGGGCGGAGCCTGAGTGGACATATAGCGCGAACGGCACAAGTTCTATTATCCGCACCAACAATGAAACGGGCGTAACAGAGACGCTTCTGTCAGGTTCCAACTATTACTGCGTCGGCGCGTCCGAGGATATGGATATGGTTGTCGTGATGCAGTGTACGAGAAAAAGCAGCGGTTCCAAGTGGTCATCAACAAGCGGCTACAAAGAAGCGAGACTTTTCGTAATGGATACCGAGGGCAACCATTTGAAAGAAATCCAGAGCTACACTGATGACAGCGGCAGCTCGGTTCCCGAAACATCGACAACAACATCAGACAGCTCCGCTGGAGCGTCAAGGTGTATGGTGTGCGCCGGACGCGGATGGACGGTCTGTACATATTGCGGCGGTGACGGTATAGCGACCCACGCGCAGATAGGCTTGGGCGGCGGCATTTACGACACATCATGCTCCGTCTGCGGCGGCTCCGGTCGGAGAACCTGCACACCCTGTGCCGGAACGGGGGTTGTATATCCGAGCTGAACAATATGTTTTGTTGTTTAAGCCGGTCTATTCCCAATATAATACTCAAATTTATGGAGCATTGTCATAATTAACAATGCTCCATTGTTTTATAAATATAATGACGAAACCGGCGTGAAATTCAGCGTCCGTCTTTTGGTACGGCGGCGGAGTTTCTCAACCCCTATAGATCTGCGTATAACCTATTATTCATGTATAGAAGAATACCGGAACAAATGGAACAGCAGTATCGGCGCGTATGCGTGAATTTGACCCTGCTGTATCTTCTGAGAAACCACAGCACCGATTGTGTACCGCTGCCCGATCTGCAGAGACTGAACCATCACGTTAAGATTGTACCCCGGTTCCTTGACAACAGCGTTGGACAGCAGAACGTCTGTTTGGGCGGCTTAATAAATCCCGCAAACTTTTGGAAAACCGCGAATACAAACTCTATACCTCATTACAGATCGTTTTTTGCTTTAGCCGCGGTTTTGGTTTAGAAAAACTTAAAAATACGAGCGTAAATCAAACCTTAAAAATGATACAACGACATATAACTATTCGGTGAAGCAATAACCACATCTACAATCCTGCATGAAATTTGTTTGAATAACATGGTCATATCATTCAACTTCTGCATTTCAAGACGGCTCGGAGATACCTGACTGAGACTATGGCAGCATAATACGATCGCAATACTATCATATTTATACTTCACAATCATTTCAATAAGTCTTTTTGTGCTGATTGGAATAAAATCTGATCCCTCAACATCGAATGTTTCAATTTTCATAAATCTCGATCCTGAATCAAGAAAAACAACATAGACTTTATCGCTTTTAATTATATAACCCTGGCTTTTCACGAAGTCATATATTTTTTCGGACGCATCTAAAACAGGATTTTGCTCGTTGCGCGAAATTGAAAGTCGGCTCGCTATTTGAGGTATGAGCTTTATCAGCCTTGCCGAACGTTCAGCAATCCCATTCACCTCCATAAGTTTTTCGGGAGATGCCTCAAATACATCCGTAATAGATCCGCAGTGATTTATAAGCCTGTGAGCAATCTCATTTGTATCTCGCACCGGTATTGACTCGAAAAGAAGAGCTTCCACAACATTGTGTTCTTCAAAGTTATCAAGACCTTCCTTCATCATACGATTTCTTAATTTTTTGCGGTGTCCTTTATGAAGATTCACACTGCTTTCTTTTTCGTTTTTCTTCTTGCTCTTAGTATCGCTTTTATCATTAGTTTCTGATTTCTCGTTCATACTTGCGTACTTCCTTTTCGATATTTTGTGTTTGCCAGATAAAAAACGCCTAAAACAGTTCAAAATAACATATAACTCTGTCAGCAAAGCCTAACACACGGAGACACAGTTAGTGTGCGGAAAATAATCCCCTTATCGTGTATTATTTGACATTTCAAAACTCCATTTTTGGAGCTTTTTCATACAGATGTTTCCCCTAAATCGGCTGGGTCACAATTCACGGCAAGCCAGCATTCTTTTCAAACTGCCATAAACCATTCGCCAAAAATCATCGAATATAATGGTTTTGGGAATCGAGCTTAAACTGGTAATAAAACAAGCCCCGTTAGATCGTACCCCTATACCCTCAAGCACCTGTGCAACCGTTTTTCGCGCACATCACTTCACGCTGTTGTGTCCAACCGTTTATCCTATTTCTTTATACAAGCTGCCGTACATCCGCCTTCCGGTATACCGCCGTCTCCTAAGCGTCATTTTGCGCCGTCCCAGCGCAGTCACTTAATGAACGTCTGTTTTGACAGATTTTATTGTTCGGTTTTATTCGTGAAATTCTACAACAGGTTTGAAACAAAGAATACTCAAAAAAGCTGTGAGCGTCTATTATCCGGATATATTTCAAATTATAACATCAGAATTACCCCACATAAGGGGAATTAAACAGTTATTAGAAGTATACTATATTCAAATATTTTTTGAAAGTATAAAGTATTATAAAGAATTAAGTTTATATGAAACTGAGAATAAGTGTAAGAATAGCGAACACAGCTGCGACCCATTTAGTGACACGCGCAAGTCTCGCGTCAAGAGCTTTAGCCTTGTTTTTCGCTAAGAATGAATTGGTGTTTCCGCCAAACACGCCGGAAAGTCCGGCACTCTTGCCGCTCTGAAAGAGAACTATTCCCACGATTGCAATACATGAGATTAACTGTATAACCGTCAAAACTGTCTGAATCAAAAATATCAATCCTTTCTATATTATATTATTTTTGTTTAAATATCATTTTACCATAGATTCAGCGGAAGCACAGGTATTATTTGAGTACACTAATTATTTTGGGCAAGTTACGGAATAAAACAGGGGCAAAGCACTACTAAGTTCTGTCGAATATGCTATACCACACTTTGAGGGCAACAATATGCACAACAAACCATCTATAGTATACACCAAAAAGGCATAGTTGTCAACAGATTTCTAATGCGGGGTACACGGATCTATTTTAGCGGAAAGTCAGCAAAGTTCCATAGAAGTCATTTTTGCCATCTTTGCAGAATTTTGTATACCATGCACCGACAATATTTTAATATCCGCTTATCATCTCCGAAATGAGAGAGTAATAATTTCTGATTTGATACAGTTCATTGATCTTGTTAGATAAGAGCCTGATCTTTCACAAATTTAGACTTAATTTTTTACACAGTCATACCGCGCTCAGAATTTCCATAGCAGGAACTTATCTACGCAAGCACTCACGCGGACTTGACGGTTTTTTCGCCATAATTAGTCCATTCAATTTGACGTATATCCAATACACCTGCATTGAACTGCTTTCATTTCGCAAAAACCTCACCCTATTCGGCATTTCCGCTTATGAAGTCAGATTCTAAATTCAAGTCCGAAATCCTTTTCGGCTTTATATAGCACCATTGAGCGCAAAAAAATATCCGCACCCCAAAGCTCATAGGTGCGGATAAATTATATTTACAACAGCATTACGCCCGCGTCAGCGCAGGTCTTCATCGTTTCATCGTCCCAGATGGATGCCTGAACCTCCCCTATATGCGCCTTTTCAAGAAGCAGCATACAGAGTCTCGACTGCCCAATTCCGCCGCCTATTGTGAGCGGATACGTTCCATCAAGAACCGACTTATGGAATGGAAGCTCTCTCCTGTAGTCACAGCCTGATTCAGTGAGCTGTCTCGAAAGCGATTCCGCGTCTACTCTTATGCCCATAGACGAAATCTCAAACGCGCTTTCAAGCGTCGGGTTCCAGAATATTATGTCACCGTTCAGTTCCCAGTCATCGTAGTCGGGAGCACGTCCATCATGGATACCGCCGGAACGAAGCTTCTTGCCTATCTGCATAAGGAATGTTGTCTTATGGTCTTTCAAAAACCTGTTCTCGCGCTCTTTCGGAGTAAGGTCGGGGTACAAATCCTCAAGCTCCTGCGTCGTTATAAATGTAATATCCTCAGATGGTGTATAAGTAATCTGCGGAAAGTCCTCGCGTATTCTGTCAGCAGTCAGAGCGATTGCGTGTACAATACGGCGCACTATTGCTTTCAGAGTTTCTGTGTTACGCTCCTCCCGCGTGATTATGCGCTCCCAGTCCCACTGATCGACGTAGATTGAGTGGAGATTATCAAGCACCTCGTCTCTGCGTATGGCGTTCATGTCTGTATACAGTCCATGTCCTGCCTTGAATTGGTAACGATACAGTGCTACACGTTTCCACTTAGCAAGTGACTGTACAACCTCACCCTCTTTTGCCGCATCGGGAATATCAAAGTCAACAGGACGTTCCACGCCGTTAAGGTTATCGTTCACACCGGTTGCTCCATCCACAAAAAGCGGTGCTGAGACGCGCATAAGACTTAACTCCATGCTTAGCGTATCCTCAAATGTTCTCTTCAGTATGCTTATTGCTTTTTGTGTCTCGTATGTCCCTAATTTCGCCTTGTAGCTTTTTGGAATTGATGCTTTCATTTTTTTACTCTCCTTTTTACCATTGCTTAAAAAAAGACCGTCCGGAAAATCCGGACGGCAATTTAAAAACGTACCCTGACGTATGTTTGGGATTGCCGTATACAGCAACACCCTTGTGCTTATAATGGTATTTTACCTCATTAAAGTCTCTGTGTCAATGTACAAAGTTCATAAATTGAAAACATTATCTCGCTACATATTTCTCTATTGCGCTGCCTTATCTATCATATCGCGGTATTCTTCAGTAGCGCAAACTGTATCGGGCGGGAAGAACTCATCGACAGGAAAGTCTATACGCTGGAACAGTGTGCATGGGTCATCTGCCGCACTGCCTACACACGCTTTGTCTGGCATACAATAATCATACGCCGGAATCAAAAGCTGAGAATCGCGTTCCATACGCACTATAGTGAACTGACCAAGTGTAACAGTGAGACGGCGGTTAGATGTGTCGGTTACGAGCGGTTCATCGAATACATCTGAGATGAAGTCAGGAACCTCCAAAACTTCACAGTCACCTGTTAATTCTCCGCATGAATCTATAAACTTCATATCCAGCACGATGGGGTCAACAGCTTCGACTACCGCGGTTGGAAGATTGGAGCTTTCGAGTGCGCGTTTAGTGACGCAGCTACCGCCGTTAGACACAAATATTTTTGCGTTCCCATCGCTGCCGAAGAGCAAAACACGCTTATCGAATGTGGCAAGTCCTGTTATGGTGGCCGACTGTCCGCTCAGGGAACACGCCTCACCGTTTATTCTGTAGTAGAAGCGTATGTCAACGGAGTAGTAGCCTCTGTTGAAGCAGACCGGTTCCACATCTGGAATTGCGCTTATCAGCTCCGCGCATTTTGCACGCACCGACACGGCGTTTTCTATGGCAGTCTGTGACGAGGTAGTGAGGTATACGCGCAAATCCTCAAGACAATCTTTATCCTTGCACGAATCATAGATCTTTTTGGTGTGTATGCACACGGCTTCACGGATACACGCATCACTGGAGATAGGTCCGGGATTGATCCTTGACGGCATAAGTATTCCTCCTTGCAAAATTTATTGAAGGGTTTTTAGTCTTCACTACAGTTTATGCTCCCGCTCAGGTTTTGTGAATTATATCGGCAGATGTATACTCAGAGCAACAAAATATTCAAATATGAATATATTATAAAATCCCGAAACCTTATACACAGGTCATTTAGCAAGCCGGTATAGCTCTGTGATAATTTTCTAAGAGTCTGTTCAGAATCTCAGCGTGTGCGGAATACGCCGCAAATTTTGACAGCCGCTGCCAGAATCCCGTCCGGTCAGACAAATACTCCGTAACCGGTTTCTCATATATATTATGCTGAGATCTGGGAAACAAACTAATGGCAAAATAGTCCTGTTTCAAAAACAACAAAACAACTCGGACTTGCTCTGACGCAGTAACCGCTGAACCGTCCGGCAATCATCGTCCAACAGCGCAGCCATTCACCGTAAATTAGCAAACCGCCATATCGCGTTAGCCGAAATTTCACATCTAACCTTTGCAATATACATCATTATAGCACACATAATATTTTTTACCTTTAACATTCAATTCCGCTCTTATGTTTTGTCACTGAAATCGTCTTCTTTCAAAGATTCCGTGTTTATAACATTTTCATCGCCATCTGCTGTTATGTTCTTATCATCGCTTACAAGTTTCTCCGCAATTTCAGATGTTTCTTTTTTCTCACTTTCGTCCTTAATAATCGATAATATAAGATAAGCAACGAATAATGCAACAACTCCGATTATAACATTTTTCCAAAAAACCGGTATATGAATTGCAACTTTACCGATAATGTCATCAGCGTTGACAAGTCCGTATTTGGACGATCTGCTATCCGCGCTTTTCTCACGATTATCTCCGAGAAGAAATACCTTCCCCTCCCCTACCATCAGCGGAAAAGTGATAAGTTCATCGTAAGCGTATGTTTTTCCCTTAATATAATCCTCATTTAGAAGCAACCCGTTACGATAAACCTTGCCATCGCGGATGTCAATTTCATCTCCCTCCATACCGATTACTCGTTTCACAATTAAGGCTTTGTCGGTATTTGCGACTACAACATCGTTGTAATTTAAAGTGAATCTTTTCACTGTAATCATTACATCGCCATTCTCAAACGATGGTTCCATGCTCGTTCCGGAAACCTGACTTATACCGCAAAAGTAAATGAATGTTGCCAAAATAACCGCAAGGCACACAGCCCAGATCACATCTGTTACAACTTCCTTGATAATCGCTTTCTTTTTCTCTTCCCTGCTCTCCACATTCGTATTTTCCGATACAGTGTCAGCTTTATTATTAGTGTTTGACATTTTAATCTCTCCTTATCAATTCTCTTGTTAGTTATAATGTACTAAATCATAATCTAATTGTCAAGTATATTCTAAAAATAGTTTATTAAACTAATGTGGATTTCTACATAAGAGCATATGCTATACTATTTGCTTTTAAAAACGGGTATTTGCTGCCCTTGCTCTCATTTGTCATTTGATTTTTGATTCTGTAGTCCGGTGTTTTGGGAAGGTACCAATTTATAATACAACGTTTATTTGTTGCTTTCAGATCTTTTACTTCTCACTGATTGTCAAGAGTTATCAGGCTTTTCTCCATTAGCACTTGACAATTCTCTTATAACATTTTATAATTTAACCACAGAATGAATTAAAGCTGCTTGCAAAGCGGCTAATATCGCTCAGAAAGGAGTGTGCAAAATGGCTATAGTGCGAGAATATCTTGATCTTGACATGGAAGATATAATAATGGACGCAATAATAACTCGAAAAGACGGCGAAAGCATTGATGATTGTAAAGCAAGACGCAAGAAATGGGAAAAAGTCAAAGAAGAAAACGGATGGCTGCTGCAAAACCATATAAACAATCAAAGTCTGCCATGTGCGCTGGCAGTTGCCGGAATTACTTTAAGAGATGTATATGACCATCTCAATATTGCTTGTCCGTTTCCGAATAAATACATTGAAGAACTCATAGAATACTGCGAAAAATCAGATGAAAAGCAGAGAAAAGTTATCTACACAATTTTCTACGACATTTCTGTTGACTGGTGGAAAGCAGAGACAATAAATATAAATTCTCCCAAACAGAAGCTGAAAGAAGCAATCGGACGGCGAATGGAACGGGGAAAAGTCTCAAACCGAACCGCACGGCTGTTCCGACCATACTCAATGAAACATTCTCCTAATGACTGCGCTTTAGTCGGCATTTCAGTTCATTGGTTATACGGACTTAACAATATGACTTTTTTTAGTGAAGCACCGCTTGTTGACAAAATAATTGACGCTTTTTGCTTTGTGCCTGATAAAGATCAAGAAGGATTACTTGCTTTTGCAAAAGAATACGGATATTAATTTGAATATTTTTGTAATCTCTTTGCTTTGAAGTGAATACATAAACTGTAAGCAGTTTCCGTAAAAGAACAGGAAAGCTGAATTGAAACCTGCAATCTACTTCATTTTGTGAAAATAGTTGAATTGAAAGCAACGTCCTAAAAAGGAGACGCAAATAATGGGGACAATCAATCAAGCTGAACTTGCAGCTATAACTGATATTGAAACTCGCGAGAAAAAATTCAAGGCGGAGTGGACAGAAGCGGAAAAAATACTTATGCGAGAACTTGACAGACGATGCCGCGAAAATGACATATCCTCAACAACTTTAGCATATATGACCGACTTGCACCCCACGCGATTAAATAAAGCTATAAAGGGAGAAATAAACCTTAGCATACCTCACAGAACGGTTAAATCAATCTCCCATGTTATTTTTTCCTCATCTTGCCACGCTCTTTACTTCACCGATAGCGGGACAACAATGTTACCAAAGAAATTATCATATTTAGCAAAAACACTTATGTCTCTTGATATTTACAGGTGTGAAGCTATTCATAGTGCGGTGCTGGATGTTTTTAATGACGCTTCGAGTAAAAAGGCATTGAGAGACAATGAACCTTTGGAAAATACCAAAAGAAGAATGCCGGCAGAAGATCTGCGCGCAATGAGTATATTGAATGAACGGATAGCAGAAATGGCGGGCGATGAAGATTTACAGATCAACCAGTTCTTCTACCCGTATCTCGTGCGGACACAATCTGAACGTCTCCACGCAATTAAAACCGGAACGGTCAGCGGTCAGGATCTTATTGCCCGTCTCGCTATAAATCATAACACATCTATGGACTACTTCATGGATTATGACTACGCAAAGTATACAAAGTGCAGGCTGTATAAGAGCGATACAGTAATAAATAACCGTGTTGTTCTTGATATAATCAGTTGTTATCTGCGTGTCCAAAGCATTTACAAAATTAAGATTGAAACAATGATTCTACAGGAAGAAGCAAGAATACTTTACGGTAAGACCGCATGATTCTCCCATAAACTGTAATTTTTTCGGCATATTGCATAAAATCAGGGTGCTAAAATTGTGCATTTTGTCAAACAGGGTCTTTACATTTACGTCTGAAAGATGTATAATAGTATCCGTTGAGAGGAACGAAGTGGCAACGAACTAAGACTTTTGTGAGAGCAAAGCTGCGCGGACTGACTTGAAAGTCATTTTCCCAGCTGCTTGAAATAAGAAGGAGGCTATTTGCTATGACTAAAACATTTTCAACACCAAAGCAGAATTGGATCGACTATATGGCATTTCACAAGGATAGTAAAAGACCTGAAAGTGCATACGAATTTCAGACTTATGCCTGGTATGTTCTCAATCATGGCATAGCGCGGTAAACACGAACCGTGTTGTGGCATATTTAATGAATAAATGATACAACCTTGGAACAGAAACCGGTATTACAGGAAAAGTTAAGTGCCGCTTTAAGAACCTTTCAACATTTAATTTTAACTGGAATTGCGGTACACTCTTGAATAATGCAAGTGAATATAACGAGCAGGAACCTGTTAGCTTTTATGCCGACAGGTTCTTGTCTTGTATATCATGGCATTTGCCACCCGCTCTAATTAAAGCCGTTGCGGATGCTTAACACATTGAAGAAGCTGTCCCCGGCTTCTTAATTTACAGTTTTCTACTCGCTGAATCCTCACAGTCCGGAAATCGTCATCAAAATTGTTTTTAGCATTTACGCTGTCACATTCGCTTGGTGTACATACACGGTTGCGGTATATACTGTAATACTGTACATCGCCGCGTTTTTACTCATTTATTAAAAAGCAGAATAGCTCTGATTGAAGTCTGCGGTCATTTGTTTCCAATTTTTCTGCCAAGACCATGCAAAATTATTCGTTACAGCAGAGCTTGCCGCTTTGCTTTTAGCCGTTTCGTACATCATTGTTGTTTTTACTTTCCGTCATATTTCAGCTTTCAAATAATTATAGCTTTGAAACTCATTTGACTTTAGCATATCACATAATCTGCACCGAAAAACCCGTCTCGGAATAAACCGGGACGGGTAAATTCTTATTTCACAAGTTTTGCAACTTCATCGGCGAGATTGTCCTGCTTTTTCTCTATTCCCTCGCCCTTTTCGTACCTTACAGCACCGGCAAACTCAATCGCGCCGCCAAGAGACTTTGCGGAGTTTTTGATATACTGTCCAACTGATACGCTGTTGTCCTTCACAAATTCCTGCTGCAAAAGACAATTTTCCTGATAGAACTTGTTCAGCTTCCCAAGAACGATTTTCTCACGGACGGCTTCAGGCTTATTAGCCATCTTTTCGTCATTCGCCATCTGTGCCATCATAATCTTCTTTTCCTCGTCAAGAACATCCTGAGTTACCTCAGACTTGTCCCAGAATCTTGGATTCAATGCAGCAATCTGCATCGCGACATCTTTTCCGACTGTCTCAACCTTTTCAGCCGGAAGATCTGTCTTGAGGTTTACAATAACACCGATCTTACCGCCCATGTGAACGTAAGGCACAGAAACATTTTCACCGAAACGGGTGAAGCGGCGAACATTGATGTTCTCACCGATTACAAGAACCTTCTCATTCTGAGCCTCTTTGACAGTCTGTGTGCTTTCCGGATATTTGCACTCCATCAAAGCATCAAGATCCGCAGGAGCATCTTTCGCGATAACAGAAGCAATTTGGTTCACATAATCAACAAACACATCATTTTTCGCCACAAAATCGCTCTCAGCGTTTACCTCAACAGCTACGCCTATGCCGTCAACCACACACGCGAACGCCACACCCTCAGCCGCGATTCGTCCCGCTTTCTTTTGAGCTGCGGCAAGACCTTTTTCACGCAGCCACTCTACTGCCTTATCTATATCACCATCGGATGCCGCAAGAGCCTTCTTGCAGTCCATCATCCCGACACCTGTCATCTCACGCAGATTCTTTACATCTGCCGCACTTACTGCCATTGTGTGTTCCTCCAAATATATTATTCAGCCGCCGCTTCAGCTTCCACGACAGCCATTGTCTCCGGTTCGTTGTCCTGACCCTGTCTGCCCTCCTGAACGGCGTTTGCCATTGTCGCGGCGATAAGGCGTATCGCTCTTATTGCGTCATCGTTGCCGGGGATAACGTAGTCAATCTCGTCAGGATCGCAGTTTGTATCGACTATAGCAACAATAGGAATACCGAGCTTATGTGCTTCAGCAATCGCGTTGCGTTCTTTTCTTGGGTCAACTATAAAGAGCGCACTTGGAAGTTTATTCATATTCTTAACGCCGCCGAGGTACTTTTCGAGTTTTGCCATCTCGCCGAGGAGCTTCATTACCTCTTTCTTCGGGAGCATATCGAATGTTCCGTCCTCCTGCATCTTCTTGAGCTGCGCGAGACGATCAATGCGAGTACGCATAGTTTTGAAGTTTGTGAGCATTCCTCCGAGCCAGCGGGCGTTTACATAGTACATACCCACGCGCTCCGCTTCCTCACGCATCGAATCCTGAGCCTGTTTCTTTGTGCCGACAAAGAGAAGCGTACCGCCCTCAGCCGCCATATCACGCACAAAATTGTACGCTTCATCAAGCTTTTTTACCGTTTTAGCAAGGTCGATGATATAAATTCCGTTGCGTTCCATATAGATGTACTTTGCCATTTTCGGGTTCCAGCGTCTTGTCTGATGTCCGAAGTGAACGCCTGCTTCAAGAAGCTGTTTCATTGATACTACTGCCATTTGTTTTCTCCTTTATATTACATTAGTTTTTACCTCCGCGCCGATCAGCAGGTAACACAATCCCGCAAGAGGACACCTATGCACCTATCACAGCGCGTGTGTAATCAACCGTGATATTATATCATATTTTTCTCTTTATTGCAAGAGTTTCTAAAAAATTTACAATTTTGCTAACGGTGTCACTTAAGCCCACCGCTCCCAAGCACAGAAGATCTGCGTATCTGAGCAAGGATCTGTATCATCATTTCGCTACATATTGTTTCATCTGCACATTAGAACATCCTGGGACATTTCCGACTGCTGATGTTTCACCGAAAGCACTCAGGCAGCACCGAGCAGTCTTATGACCGGTGCAGCAATATGAAGGCAGGTAATCGTATTAAGAGCAGCTTACAGATTAAATCAGAAGTTACTTGCGTTTTCTGCGGATCCAGACCAAACTTCTACAGTAAACACAAAGAAAGATACTGTTTCGATAGCTGCTCATTAAATAATAAGTGAAGCATCAGATAGCACGTTAGACGTTTTTTCAGCATTATTTCTATTTAAATTTTGCAATTTCCTATTGCGTTATCTTTCAAAACGTGATAGAATATACTCCATCACAGGTACGGTGAAAAAATAATTCCAAGAAGGAGTAATATAAAAATGGAAAAAATTAGAGTGGAACTTACAACATCACCCAAAGAAAAGCCGAACCTTGACCCGCTGCCGTTTGGTCGGTTTTTCTCCGACCATATGTTCTTGATGAACTACGAGAAGGGACGCGGCTGGTATGATCCGCGAATCGTCCCTTATGCGCCGTTCGTTCTGGAGCCGTCCTGCATGGTTTTTCACTACGCACAGGAGATTTTTGAGGGACTAAAGGCATATCGCCGCGCCGACGGATCAATATGGCTTTTCAGACCGGAAGAGAATTTCAAACGCATGAACAACTCTGCCGACCGGATGTGCATACCGCGTATCGATGTTGACTTCTGCGTTGACGCACTGCGTCAGCTTGTTACACTTGAAAAAGACTGGGTACCGAATCAAGAGGCGGCAAGTCTCTATGTGCGTCCGTTCATTATAGCGACTGACAACACCGTTGGTGTCCATGCAAGTCACACATATTTATTCTGCATAATTCTTTCCCCATCAGGCAACTACTACCCCGAGGGACTTGATCCTGTTAAGATTGCCATCGAAGATGAGGATGTGAGAGCCGTTCGCGGCGGCACAGGATTTACAAAGTGCGGCGGCAACTACGCGGGTTCTATACGCGCAAGCGAACGTGCCGAGGAACGTGGTTACTCTCAGGTACTCTGGCTTGACGGCGTACACAGAAAATATATTGAGGAAGTCGGCTCCATGAACATCATGTTCCTGATAGACGGCAAAATTGTAACCCCGATGCTTCAGGGCAGCGTTCTTCCGGGCATAACGAGAAAGTCTATACTTGAGGTCGCAAGAGACTGGGGATATGAAGTTGAGGAGCGGCTTATATCCGTGGACGAGGTGCTTGAAACAGCCGAGAACGGACACATGACGGAGATGTGGGGAACCGGAACAGCGGCAGTTGTATCACCCGTCGGACAGATTGAGTTTGAAGGCAAAGCTCTGAAGATCGGAAACGGCGGTATCGGTGAACTCACTCAGAAGTTTTACGATGAATTGACCGGTATTCAGTGGGGAACGAGAGCGGACACACGCGGCTGGACAGTCAAAGTTTGTGACTGATTGCCTGAAAATAAAGCTCTGAACCTTTTATACTTTACAATTATTTGATAAACAGAATATATTCCCTATATATCGAAAGATAATGAAAGCTCACGGCGCAGTATGTACCGTGAGCTTTTTATAAGCGGCAGTGCGTGTGCTAAAGGGCTAAATATTTACAAGCATATCTATCGTGAGATCCGTATCGTTATCCTCATTTCCAACAGCGCGTATGGGCGCGGCGGCAATTACATCTGACGCTCCGGCAGCAAGAAGCGTTTTGGCACATTCGGATATTGTGGAGCCTGTTGTAATAATATCATCAATTACAAGCACACGTTTTCCGCGCACTTCCGTGCCGTTTACAACCTCATACATACCGATAACATTCGATGCGCGGACAGCGTGGTCTGAGATTGATGATTGAGTTTTGTTGTTTTTTACCTTTCTAAGGTACTGTTTAACCGGGATACCTGTCATTTTTCCAAGATGTGTCGCGATAAGCTCTGACTGGTCGTACCCGCGTTTTCTCATGTGGGCTTTGCTTATCGGAACCCAAGTCATCACATCGCAGCTTCCGCATAGCTCAGTTCCCGCCACATCGCTTAAAAGTTCCGCGAGTGCGTGAGCGTTGTCTGGGCGGTTGCCGAATTTAAGACCAAGAACGGCATTACGCGGCTTGTCATCGCAGTACCGCATCACCGTAACACTCTTTGAGAAAGTGCTGCCTGAACGAATATCCGCGTAAATCGGAATTGTTTTGCGGCAATCGGAACAGATAAAATTATCTTCAAGTTCCTTGCCGCAGAATATACATTTTATTGGAAATATCAGCTTTAAGATAGAAGAAAACAATGAATCAAACATGACCGTTCTCCATAAGGCTTTTTGCGGTTATACAGAACTATTTTAGCGTATCATTCACCAATTATATCCTTGAACGCCCTCAGAGCGTTCTTCCAGCATATTTTTTCAATCTCATCATCGGTGAAACTTCCGCGAAGCGAGTCAACGAGCATACCGTTTCCGCCGGCATCGCCCCACTCAAGCTCACTGCCAATGCCGTCATAGTCGGAACCCAGCGCAAGAGTGTCAATTCCCGCGACGTTTTTCATATACAGAAGGTGACGCGCCACATCCTCACAGCGTGTATAATTATCCTCCGCGTTTTTACGCAAAAAATCTGTCGCAAAATTTATACCGCACACACCGCCGCTGTCTGCCAACGCCCTAAGCTGCTCATCTGTGAGGTTGCGGCTGACATCGCAGAGCGTCCTCGAACAGGAGTGTGACGCGATGAACGGCTTTTTGCTTGTTTTGGCAACATCCCAAAATCCGCCCTCAGAAAGGTGCGACACATCAACGGCTATTCCAAGCTCATTCATACGCTCCACAACCTCAAAGCCGAACGGTTTAAGACCTCTCATATGTAACTCGCCGTCTTTGCTCTGCGGATAGCCGAGAGAATTTTCGTAGTTCCACGTCAATGTTGCCATACGAACGCCTTTTTTAAAGTAGTCATCGACCCTCTCAATTTTGCCGTCGAGCGTCACACTGTCCTCAACAGTCAGGACCGCGCTGAGTTTACCATTTTGAAAGTTTGTTTCAATATCTTTCGCTGTGTACGCCGGAAGAATCGTGTCCTTGCAAAGTTCCAATTCCTCAAGATAGCGTGTGTATGCCTTGTCAAAATACTCTTCTGCGGTGCCGGTTATGCCATGTCTCGCGGCTGCTCCTCCGGTCGGAACGAATATCGCGAAGCACTGCGCCATACATCCGCCTTTTTGCAGCTTTTCAAGATTTATGTGTCTGCTTGCCGTCTTAAGGTGTTGACCTATATAAAAGCGCATTATCGTGTCACAGTGCAAATCTATTATTTTCATTTTCAATCCCCTTTACATTTTAAATGAAAATCCCGCAAGTGTAAATTACATCTGCGGGATCCATATATACAATTATAAAGCCGCTTTTGCTGTCGCGCAGAGACTTGTAAACGCTTCGGGGTTGTGTATCGCAGTTTCTGAAAGCATTTTGCGGTTCATGTTTATTCCGGCGAGCTTCAGACCGTGCATAAATGTTGAATAATTCATGTCGTTCTGCTTGCATCCGGCACTGATTCTCGTTATCCAGAGTCTGCGATAGTCACGCTTCTTTGCCTTACGCCCCACATAAGCATAGGTGAGTGACTTCATAACGGCTTCATTCGCCATTCTGAAATGCTTTGACTTTGCTCCCCAATAACCCTTCGCGAGTTTTAGAACTTTATTCCTTCTCTTGCGGGTCATCATGGCTCCCTTTACTCTTGCCATTTTAAGACACCCCCTTACTTATACAGTATCATGCGCTTGATAGCGGCTTCGTTCGTAGCATCGGCATAACCGGTTTTACGCAAGCCCCTCTTACGCTTCGTTGTTTTGCTGCTGCTGTTGAGAATATGTCTCTTGAAGGCGTGAGCGCGTTTTACCTTACCATTGCCTGTAAGGTTGAAGCGTTTTTTCGCGCCACTGTGCGTTTTAATCTTTGGCATTTTTGAAAATTGCTCCTTCCTGTAACTAACTTATATCATTTACCAGATTTCGGCGAGAGAAACACGCTCATGTTGCGCCCCTCAAGCTTCGGTGCCTTATCCATACCCGCTATTTCGGAACATTCCTCCGCGAACTTCAGAAGAAGACTCTCGCCTAATGATGTGTGTGCCATCTCACGGCCACGGAAGCGAACAGTTACCTTTAATCTGTTGCCCTCACGCAGAAATTTCTGCCCGCTGCGCAGCTTTGTATTGAAATCATTATCCCCTATGCTCGGAGACATCCGTATCTCCTTGATCTCAATAATGTGCTGGTTGCGCCGAGCCTCTTTCTCGCGTTTTCCCTGCTCGAAGCGGTACTTACCGTAGTCCATGATTTTACAGACAGGCGGATTCGCGTTCGGCGAAATCTTAACGAGATCCATATCCTTTTCGGACGCTATCTCAAGTGCGCGGTCAGCTGACATAATGCCAAGCTGCGTACCGTCGCTGCCAATAAGCCGAACCTCACTGTCGGTAATCTGTTCGTTGATTTGATGATCCGTCGTAGCGATCTTAAAACACCTCCAAAAATAAAACACGAATACCCCTTGGCATCCGTGTACCCGCGCTCCCCGATGAACGCAATACTATTAACCTCGGACAGCTCTCTGGCGAGGTGAGGAATGGCGGATGCCGTCCCTGCTTTATTAACAATGCTATTATAACAGGTTATTTCTGCCTTGTCAAGTGGAAATTTCTTACTATTGAAAATTATTTTGATAAATTTCCAAATAGCACTTGATTTTCTCAGACAAATGCGTTATTATATAGTGGAAGACGCTAAAAAGCGGCAAGTCTCGCGGTGTTGCAGCACCACGAAACTCAGTACTAAAGTGAACACACCACTCAGCACAGCGACTTGCGTCGTACCACAAGCTCATTATACAACAAGATTCTCTGAGTTTCAAGGGCTGACGAGAATTTTTACATAATTATATGAGAGATTGTGCTAAAGCCGTCAGAATTTCGCGGTGCTGGGTTGTAAACACTCAGCACCGCTTTCAGCGTTTTCAGCGAACCGCTGGCAGTCGGGGAAGTCTCCGGCTGTTCGGCGGGGTAGTTGAAAACTATAAAATGAAAGGATGGCAAAGCAATGTTGGAAGGAAAGAAGGCAGGAAAGAAGTTAGTGTGTCTCGCGCTGGCGGTGGTGCTGCTTGCGGCGGCGTGTCCGTGGAGCGCGAGGGCTGGCAACATGGGCAAGGAGGGCGTGTATCAGACTATAAGTGCCGGAGGTTGTTACACGGCAGCAATAAAATCCGATGGCACCCTTTGGACTTGGGGATCTAGTTTCGATGGTCAACTTGGAAACGGAACAGATGGTGAAAGCGATAATCAAGGGAATGATAGCCATTCCAGCATTCCTGTCAAGGTGCTGGACGATGTAGTCACAGTAAGCTGTGGTATTGGGTGCGATAACCTAGGTGGTATTACGTCTCATACAGCAGCTATTAAATCCGACGGTACCCTTTGGACTTGGGGATATAACTACTCCGGTCAGCTTGGAAACGGCACGACAGATAATTCAAGTGTACCTGTGAAAGTCATGGACAATGTAGTTGCGGTAAGCGCGGGCGGCTATCATACGGCGGCTATAAAATCAGATGGTACTCTCTGGACATGGGGACTGAACGATGGCGGTCAGCTTGGCAACGGTACAACAGATAATTCAAATGTTCCAATAAAAGTCATGGACAATGTAGTTGCGGTAAGTACGGGTCGCGGACACACAGCTGCGATAAAATCAGATGGTACTCTTTGGACTTGGGGATATAACGGAGAGGGTCAGCTTGGTAACGGTACAGGAGGTCGTGACGAAAATGATAATGCGGAATACTCCGTCAATCCTGTGAAAGTCATGGACGATGTTGTCGCAGTGAGCGCGGGTAGCTGGCACACAGCGGCGATAAAATCCGATGGTACCCTTTGGACTTGGGGATATAACGTAGAGGGTGAGCTTGGCAACGGTGCAGGAGGATATGATGAAAATTATAATGCGAAATACTCTGTTGATCCTGTCAAGGTACTTGACGATGTAGTCTCGGTGAGTGCGGGTAGCTGGCGCACAGCGGCGATAAAATCCGATGGTACCCTCTGGACTTGGGGAGCTTGTTATCTTGGCAATGGTACAGAAGACAATTCAAGTGTTCCTGTGAAAGTCATGGACGATGTTGTTGAGGTGAGTACAGGTTATAACCACAGAGTGGCAGTAAAATCTGATGGTACCCTTTGGACTTGGGGAAGTAACACCTACGGTCAGCTTGGCAACGGTACGGGAACCGATTCAAGTACCCTCATACAAGTTCTCACCGACATCAAGCTGCCAGATACAGCGACAACGACACCGACTGTCACCACCCCTGAATATATCTACGACACCGAGGATCCCGGCGCGTCTGTAGTTCTTGACACCGACGCGCTCAAAGCAGTCACTGACACCGACACTGCTGTTGAAGCTGTCGAAGCACTCACTGGCACAATGACCGATGAGCAGAAACAGTCAGCAACCGGAATCGACCTTGCGACACTCTACGCCGAAGAAGCAATCGCGAATGTGGCAAGTAAAATGGTGACGGGCAGTGAGATTTTGATTGACAAAGCGAACATCACCGACCTTGAAGCGATAGCAACGCAGACAAGTTCGGCAGTCGAAACAGCACTTGTAAACGGTGGTGTTACTACGGCGCGTATCATATCCAACACTGTTACGCTCACAACTGACGAAACAGGTGAGATTACGATACTCGTTGACCCTGACGTTCTCGAAACTTCCGTTGATAAAGTTCAAGTCAGCACACCGACATATATGCTGACGTTCAAGTTCTCCGACCTAGAGGAGGACTTTGAAACAACAGGGCGGCTCACTTTCAAGGCGCAAAGTCTTGGAACGGGCATGGCTGTCTATGATTCGATTGACACCGTTGACACAGTGAAGGTAACAACTTCAAGCCCTGTCACAGTTTCACTTCCGGCGGGGAAAGATGATACAACATATAAAACAATCGCTAAAGATGATGGCACAGCGATTTCAAGTAAACTTAATCCCGCGAACAACACGATAGGCGGCAAAGTCAAAGAAGATGGTAATTATACAATTAAAAAGAATGAGAAGGACTTCACCGACATCTCAAATAAAAGTGCTGAAATGCAGAACGCTATTCGCTATCTTGCGTCTAAGGGCATAATCGAGGGCAGAACAGAAACAACATTCGCACCTGACGATTCAATTTCAAGAGCTGAAATTGCGACACTGCTTGTTCGCGCACTTGGCAAACTTGATAACAGTGCGGTATGCACATTCAGCGATGTTACAACAAACAACTGGTACTATCACGCGGCGGCTTCAAGCGCAAAAGCGGGTTATATAAACGGTTATGCTGAGGACAACACGTTCCGCGGGAACACAACGATAAGCAAGGTACAGATCGTCGCGGTCGCGGCGAGAGTTCTTGAAGAAGAGATGGGTTACAAAACACCGTCAAATACGGCAACGTATCTCGGCAAATATAGCGATACTGTAAACAACTGGGCGCAGTCCGAGGTTGCGCTTGCTACACGCGAGAATCTTGTAGTCTACCGCACAGACGGTACCTTCTCAGGCTCCAAGAATATGACACGCGGTGACGCTGCGATTATACTCTACAGGCTGTTCCAGAAGATTTGGTAAACAAACAAGCTCGGCTTCTCAAAAGGAGCCGAGCTTTAATTATCAAGAATGATAACG
>CAZKLU010000007.1:0-40269 GCA_964553775.1 uncultured Oscillospiraceae bacterium
AAACACGAACGACACAGTCGCGCTCACGTCAGCTACGAACGTAAACACAACGCTTATCTCGATACTGTCAGCTTCTGTCCACTGCGCGGGGTTGACCTTCACGTTTTCAGGATTTTCAATCGTCGAACTGTAGTAATCGGTCTGCGGCGGTATGCAGTCACCTATTATGCGGAATGCAGCATACTGTGGTGAGCCTGATGAAGCAGGGGCAAGATCTATCGTTGCAGAAGTAGTGGTAACTTCAGAGAGACGTGCCTGATTTGTATTTGTCTCACTGTAACCCGTCTGCGCGTTTGACCATGAAACGCTGTATGCGTCAGAGTTTCCATTAAGATTTTGCAGTTCAAGGAACATATAGATACATTTTGTTTTATATGTACTTTGCTCCGCGCTTGATGTGAGAAGATAAATAGGCGCGTTCGCGTCACCGCTCGTTATTGTCACCGTGGGGGTTGCCGTTATTGTCAGCTTCGCTTCTGTGTTGCTCGTTATCAATACCGGTGTCATCACGACGCTCTCTGAAGATGTTGTGCCATCTTCAAGAGTGAGCGTCATGTGGAATGGGTTCACCTGTACGGCGTAAACCTTATCAATTACAACCTTTATTGTGTCCTCGTTAATTTCAAGAGCGGCTGCCGACGCGCCGGGGGTCACAAAGCTTACGCAGCTTATAAGCATAGCCGCCGCAATGAATATCAAGGGGAGGTTCATTCTTTTCGTAGGCATCCGCTCCTTTCGTTAGAGTGTGGGGGTTAGAGGGTTAATTTAGGTTAAATCAGGTTGTCGAAGCATTTTCATTGGTTGGAGCAACATCGAATATTACGGTAAGTGTCATAGCATCATCGTTTGCACTCCAGACAGTCGTTCCATTATCGCCCGAATCGCCACCAAATCCCATCGCACCATAAGTGCTTGTGCTATTCTGCATCTTATCTAAAACCAAAGTTGCACTATTTTCTCCTCCAGTACTCACAACACAAGCACCATTACCCGATACATCGCTCTTCCAAGTTGCGCTAGATGTATCGTTTGAAGAGAGGTTGACAAGTTCCATAAATAAGTAAATCCACTTTCCTGTCTGGCTACTACTCTCGCTTGCACTCGACAACACAGTAACATTACTTCCATTTGTCTCTGTCAGTGTAGGTGTTGCCGTAATCTTGACATTCGAATCGCCATTATTTGTAATCAATGCCGCAGTGCTAACTATTCCACTTGTAACTTCACTACCGCTCATGTCAACAGTCAAGTGATAGGGGTTTACAGTAATCGCACCAGCATCATTGATAGTAACCTTAATAACAGGTGCCTTTATTGTTACAGGTACATTTATGCCGCTAGTACTTGGCAAATTCGTATCCGTCGCAAACGCTGTTACACTGAAACTCAGTGCCATAACGACGGCGAGGGTCATAGCTAAAAATTTCTTCATTTCAAATCTTCCTTTCTGTTTATGATTTATTTCAGTATTCGTTCACAATAAATTCCATGGTTGTTACGATCTGCGCCTGAATAACCTGCGTGAGGGAGTTTTCCTCGTTCTCCTCGTCCTTCACCTGAGTATTCGCGATGTAGACCGTGTATGTACCGGGCGCGAGCTTTCTGTTAATCTTCATCTCTTCAAGTCTGTACCCGGGGCGCAGGAGCTTTGATACGAAAATCTCATCCTGAAGCTGCTGATCCGCGTAAATTGAAAAGAACATATCGTAGGCATTGTCGGCTGAGTTGCCGAGATAGCACACGAAGTTTTCTCCATCATCGCTCACTGCAACATTTTTGTATTCGAGCGCGACACCGGGTTCGGCGGCTCTGGCGTACATCTCGTCAACGGCTTTCTGCAGCGTCTCGGGGTCTGTGCAAATAGCCGTCTCGTCGTAGCCGATTCTGAAATCATCGTCGCCAATTTCACCGACATTCTCGCTGCCCTCCTGCCTGTACGCGGGTGAACCATCAAGCGCGGTAAGCCCTGTTTCGGAGCTTCGACCTATTACGATACCTATTACAAGAACCACAGCCATAACAGGTATCAGTAAAAGATAGCCTTTTCCTTTTAGCTTTCCCTTGAGCTTATCCATGAGATTCGTCATGCTTTCACCTCCCGCGTCCGTTCGGAAATCAATCCGCGAATATTGTGTCTCTGCCGGAATTTGCTACGGCGGCGCGTTTATCGAGAACCTGTTTATACGCTTTGAAGCTTTCCGACCTCCGCGCAATGTCCTCACCTCCCCCCGGGATTACTGATCATCCCTGACGCTGTATTTCCATATCTCATTTATGTTATCGTCCACGCACACAAAAAATTAAGTCTCAAACTGCTAAAAATTTGTCTCAAACACAAATCCTGCCTGTGCTTTGCGTGAGCAGCGTGAATTGTATCAGCGGTTTAGGTTTATTTATCAAAAATTCACGCAAACGCACTTGACATTTTAGCTAAGTTATGGCAAACTATAAAGGAATACAAAATATAATAAGGAGGATTCACCGTGAAAAAATATTCCACTATATTTGACCTGATAGGTTCCATTTTTTTACTGCTGTCAGCGATTATGAATGACAGAACCCGCAAGATCATTGCCGCCTCTGTTGCGACCGCATCGTTTGCCGCAAGTCTTGTCATTACTGTTATTGATCTGCTGTCAGACTCATGTCTTGAGGACGAGGAGAGCGGCGATGACGATCTGCCAGATGATCTTCTGTTTGAGGATTAACCGCGCAATAAACCAAACAATTCGCAAAGAAGCTGAGTGTCCTTTGGGGTACTCAGCTTTATGTATTGTCAGATTATATTCGCGCTCATTGTTCCGGTTCATCCCGGTTCTGAATATTATAAAACAGTAAAAGGAAGCGGAATATTCAGCCGCCTCCTTCAATAAACTATACTATTCTCTTTGCGCCGTACCAGACTCTTTCATAATAGCTGCTTGTGAGATCGGAAATGATAACACCGGTTGTTGATGTAGACGCATGGACGAACTGGTCACCGCCTATGTATATACCAACGTGTGTTACACCGGAGCTGTTTGATGAGAAGAATACAAGGTCACCCGGCTGGAGTGCTGACTTGCTGACAGAAACACCGTTGTTCGCGTACTGCTGTGACGCTGTACGACTAAGTTTATATCCGTACTGACCATAAACATAGTACACAAGTCCTGAGCAATCGAAGCCGCTTGACGGTGATTCCGCGCCGTACACATACTTGTAACCAACGTAATTGAGCGCGAAGTTGGCAATATCCTGACCGAGAGATGACGCGGAAGTAATCGCTCCGCCGGATGTGATCTCTACGAGATCTGAACGGATATAGCCGCTCTGCTCGTCCGTTTCCACCTTGTACCAGCCGTTATTGATGCCGATTATCTTGACTTGATCGCCAAGATCGTATGTACGAAGAACCGCGCTGTCTACTGTGCAGTCCTCTCTCATGCGTACAGAAGTGCCGGTTACGATTCCAATAGCGTTGAAATTCTCAACTGTGAGAATGTCCATCAAATATTCAGTCTTGACGTATCCGACATTTCCGTTATAGTTGATCTTGTACCAATCATCAGACGTACATTCAAGTATAACAACCCGCGTACCCTTGCTGATTACACGAACTCTGGCACTGTCAGTGCTTGGTTCTGAGCGTATATTGAGTGACGAGGCTGAAACCGTTGCCGCGCCGTATGCCAAATTAGCCGCAGACGCGCTGAAGCTGAAGACTGACATACAAACAGAAAACAAAACCGCTAATACTACTAATCTCTTTCTTAATGTCATGTTTTTCCTTTCCGCGCCTCACTTGCTGGCAAGCGCTCTCTGCAGCCACACACCCGCTACATCTATTGCGGAGTACAGCCCATCTTTCTCTGTCTTCTTTACAATCTTGTCTCTTGATTTCAGCTCATTGTCAGTAAGCTGAAGCTGTACGGAAACCTTTTCGGCGACATCGAGGTCATCAACCTTCTTTGTAGTCTGAACCTGCATCATAACAATGTATTTATCGCTCATGCTGCCGTAATAAATTATGTTGCCTTTTCTGCGGAGCGGATGCCCCCTGTATACAAGTATTTCATTTGTCTTAGATGCCATCCAGTTTCCTCCCTTTTTCCCACGGGAATCAATTTTTCTGATTCCAGATTTGCGTCACCTCGCGCACATCCTATGAACGTGCATTACGTTCGATAAGAAGTATTTCTATCACGCTTTCAGCATAAAGCTTCGAGGTAAGAAAATTGATTTTCCCGTCCTTTTGCCGATCCCGGAAATCCCGGAACCAATTTCGCAGTCCGCAGACTGAAAGGTATTAGCCGCAGGTCATCTATATGGAAAACAAGCTGCCTGCGGATTTGTTACGCCATTAAGGTTAATCGCGCTAAACTGTTACAGTTCCCTCAACAGCGTAACCAAATTGTAACACATTGTTTCTTGTTTGTCAACAGGGTAAGACAAAAAAATTGAGAAAAATTTTTTACGGAAAAATGTATTTATTTACATTTATTGGTGAAATTTCACCAAAAATGACGTTTTTGTGTGTCAAATAGCGTATTTACTTCCTGTTTGGAAACGATTTCAGCGAATTTGCCCATTGGTAACAAAAAGTTACAAAAAGTATCAGCTGCTGTCGTATATTGGGCAATATGGAATTTGTTGCCGAGTTACGCCTCCAGAAGCGGAAAAATACCGGAGCCTATTCACGGCTCCGGTCAAATTCTGTATTGCGGCAGCGAAACTTTTCAAAAAAGGTTCGTGTAGCCCATCAGGAACTCATCGATCTCAATGGCGGCACTTCTCCCTTCCGCAATACCCCAGACAACAAGCGACTGCCCGCGTCTCATATCTCCTGCGGCGAATACTTTCGGTACACTCGTGAGGTGTCCGGTTCCGGTATCTACGGTTCCGCGCTGTGTTCTCTTCGTTCCGAACTTCTCAGGTACATAGTCCTCGCAGCCGAGAAACCCTGCCGCAATCAAAAGCAGCTCACACGGCATTTCGCTCTCCGTACCCTCTATCGGTGTCATAATCATGCGCCCGTTTTCAAATTTCGGTTCAAGATCTATCGTCACGATTGATGAGATTTCGCCGTTCTCATTCTTTTTTATCTCCTTGACTGTCTTCTGATACAGTCTCGGGTCGCTGCCAAAGACAGCTATCGCCTCCTGCTGACCATAGTCTGTTTTAAGAACTCTCGGCCATTCAGGCCACGGGTTATTCTCCGCTCTCGTTTCCGGCGGCATTGGCATCATCTCAAGCTGTGTTACTGACGCGCACGATTGGCGTATACAGGTACCAACGCAGTCGTTTCCGGTATCTCCGCCGCCTATAATAACGACGTTTTTGCCTTTTGCTGAGATATATCTGCCGTCTGAAAGCCCGCTGTCAAGAAGGCTCTTAGTTGTTGACGCAAGAAAATCTACCGCAAAATAAACTCCCGCCGCGTCCCTTCCCGGTACATTTATATCTCGCGGTTTCTTCGCGCCGCAGCAGAGAACCGCAGCGTCATAGGCTTCAAGTATTTCCTCCGCCGTTATATCCTTGCCGACATCCACTCCAAGCCTAAATGTCACGCCCTCCTGCTCCATAAGCCTGATTCTCCGCTCGATAACGCTTTTTTCAAGCTTCATATTGGGTATGCCGTACATCAGAAGTCCTCCGGGTCTGTCATCGCGTTCAAAGACAGTAACACTGTGACCCCTGAAATTGAGCTGATCCGCTACTGTCAGTCCGGCGGGACCGGAACCGACCACAGCGACTTTTTTGCCCGTGCGAACCTCCGGTATGCGTGGCTTCACATAGCCTGATTTGTATGCGTCCTCTACAAGCCCAAGTTCATTTTCACGCACCGTCACAGGGTCACCATTGAAGCCGCAAGTACACGCCGCCTCGCAGAGAGCCGGACACACCCGACCCGTAAATTCAGGAAAATTATTCGTCTTTCTCAGCCGGTCATAGGCGTACTCCCTCACCCCGTTATATATGAGGTCGTTCCACTCCGGAGCTATGTTGTGAAGAGGGCATCCTGTGAACGCTCCGTTAAGCTGCACACCCGACTGGCAAAACGGAACACCGCAGTCCATACATCTCGCGCCCTGTTTGCGCCGCTCAGATTCAGGAAGCAGCGTATGGAACTCGTTCCAGTGCTTTATGCGTTTTAGAGGCTCCTCACCGGGGTTTGATTTTCGCTCATATTCCATAAAACCGGTACTCTTACCCATCAGACACTTCCCCCTCTCTTCTTAACGTAGAACGCCTCGTTGACCGCCTCCTCACGCGGCAGTCCTTTCTCCTCAAAGCGCGATACGAGCTTCAACATCTGCTCATAATCACGCGGCATTACTTTCTTGAAGCAGCATATTTTCTCATCGAAATTGTCAAGAATCTCTTTTGCCCGTACCGAACCTGTCGCGGCATAGTGCTGTCGGATAAGACTTCTCAGCTCCTCAATTTCGTGTTTTTCCGTGACCTTTTCGATTGACACGAGTGACTTATTGACCCGCTTATATAGATCGCTCTTCTCGTCCAGCACATACGCTATACCCCCGCTCATGCCTGCCGCGAAGTTGCGTCCTGTACCGCCTAAAACAACAACTCTGCCGCCTGTCATGTACTCGCACCCATGGTCGCCGACACCCTCAACTACAGCATAAGCTCCTGAATTTCTGACAGCGAATCTCTCTCCCGCAACACCGTTTACGAACGCCTTGCCTGATGTCGCGCCGTACAGCGCGACGTTACCGATTACGATGTTCTCTTCCGGTCTGTACTTTGCCTCTTTCGGCGGAGAAATAATCAGCTTGCCGCCCGAAAGCCCTTTGCCAAAGTAATCGTTTGAGTCGCCTTGAAGTTTCAGCGTAACACCGCTCGGTATAAACGCGCCGAACGATTGACCGCCGCTGCCCTTGCAGTTTACGGTAAATGTGTCCTCCGGCACATCGTTTCCGAGCTGTCTTGTCACCTCAGAGCCGAATATGGTACCGAATGTTCTGTCGGTGTTCGCTACTTTTATATCAACCGTCTGCTTATTCTTTGATTTTAGGTCAAATTTTTTCATCAGTACACGCATATCGGCACTGTTTTGGAGCTTGAAATCGTAAACATCATCAGGGTTGAACCGGCACGGGACTGAGTATTCGCTGCTCAGAACCGCCGACATATCGACCGACGCGGCTCTGCGTGTCACCTGTTTCTCGCGGAACTTCAAAAGGTCGGAGCGTCCAACAAGCTCCGCTACGGAACGCGCTCCAAGTCTCGCCATAATCTCGCGAAGCTCCTCTGCTATAAATTCCATGAAGTTCATTACATACTCAGGCTTGCCCCTGAAGTTCTTTCTCAGCTCCGGATTCTGGGTTGCTATGCCCATAGGACAGGTGTCAAGATTGCAGACGCGCATCATAACGCACCCCATGCACACAAGAGGAGCTGTCGCGAAACCAAATTCTTCCGCGCCAAGCATACACGCTATCGCAACATCGCGGCCTGTCATGAGCTTTCCGTCCGTCTCGATTTTGACACGCCCACGAAGCCCATTTTTTACAAGCGTCTGGTGAGTTTCCGCGACGCCAAGCTCCCATGGAAGTCCCGCGTCATGAATCGACGTACCCGGTGCCGCGCCTGTACCGCCATCGTAGCCTGATATAAGTACTGTCTGCGCTCCGGCTTTCGCAACACCCGCCGCTATCGTTCCAACACCGGCTTCGCTGACGAGTTTCACCGCTATATCGGCGTTGCGGTTCGCGTTTTTAAGATCGAAGATGAGCTGTGCAAGATCTTCAATCGAGTATATATCGTGGTGAGGCGGCGGAGAGATGAGTGTAACACCCGGTGTGGAGTAGCGTGTCTTCGCTATCCACGGGTAGACTTTGCCACCTGGAAGGTGTCCGCCCTCGCCGGGCTTCGCGCCCTGCGCCATCTTGATCTGAATCTCTTGTGCCGACACAAGGTACTCACTTGTAACACCGAAACGCGCCGACGCTACTTGTTTTATCGCTGAGCCGCGCTCCGTACCGAGCCGCTCCGGTATCTCGCCGCCCTCTCCGCTGTTGGACTTGCCGTGAAGACGGTTCATCGCTATCGCCAGACATTCGTGTGCCTCCTGCGAGATAGAGCCATAGGACATTGCGCCCGTCTTGAAGCGTTTCACTATCTCGCTTACCGGCTCCACCTCCTCTATTGGTATACCCTCGTCCGGTTCATTGAATCTAAGCAGTCCGCGAAGCGTATGCGGCAAACCATCGCTGTCAGCGAGAGCGGTATATTTTTTGAACATTTCGTAATTGCCCTCGCGTACAGCTCTCTGGAGCGTCACGATTGTGAGTGGGTTATACATATGATCCTCTTTGTCATTTCCCGAACGGAGCTTATGTAGTCCGGTGCTGTCAAGAGTTGGATCAACAGATAACCCCAATGGGTCGAACGCTTTACTGTGCCGCCACTGTACGCCTTCTCCCAGTTCCTCAAGCCCTATTCCACCGACACGGCTTATTGTGTTCGAGAAATAGAAGTCTATAACATCCTTGCGTATACCTACAGCCTCAAAAATCTGTGCGCTCTGGTAGGATTGTATAGTGGATATACCCATTTTCGATGCGATTTTGACTATTCCGTGCAGTACCGCGCTGTTGTAGTCGTTGACGGCGGCGTAGTAGTCCTTATCGAGCATACCAAGATTTACAAGCTCCCCGATACACTCATGTGCCAAGTACGGGTAGACGGCTCTCGCGCCGTAGCCAAGCAGTGTCGCGAAATGGTGTACGTTCCTTGGCTCGCCGGATTCGAGTATTACGGACACTGCTGTTCTCTTCTTCGTTCTTATGAGGTGCTGCTCCAGAGCCGATACCGCCAAGAGTGACGGAATTGCAACATGGTTTTCGTCAACGCCCCTATCCGAAAGAATTATAATATTCGCGCCGTTCCTGTACGCCTTGTCACAGTCCAAAAACATTCTGTCAACGGCTCGATTCAGCGGGGTATTTGTATAATAGAGAAGCGATACAGTTTCCACCTTGAAGCCCGGTCTTGACATATTTCTGATTTTGAGCATATCAACACCGGTAAGAATCGGGTTCTGTATCTCAAGAACATGGCAGTTCTCCGCTTTGTCCTCCAAAAGATTACCGTCCGAGCCAACATAAACAGCCGTATCGGTGACTATCTCCTCACGGATAGCGTCGATTGGCGGGTTCGTAACCTGCGCGAACAGTTGCTTGAAGTAACTGAAAAGCGGCTGGTGTTTCTCGGAAAGTACCGCAAGCGGAACATCTGTACCCATCGACTCTGTGGATTCGCTGCCGTTTTTTGCCATTGGGAGTATGCCGTTTCTTACGTCCTCATATGTGTAACCGAATGCCTTATAGAGTCTGTCTCGCATCTTCTGTGTATGTGTGGGAACCTTTTTGTTTGGTATACTGAGATCCTTCAGCTTCACAAGGTTCCTGTCAAGCCACTCTCCGTATGGTGCTTCAGAGGCGTAATGCGACTTTATCTCTTCGTCCGATATAACACGCTTTTCTATGGTGTCGGCAAGGAGCATTTTCCCCGGCTGTAATCTGCCTTTCTTTACTATTCTTTCTTCCGGTATATGCAGCACACCGACCTCTGAGGAGAGTATCAGGTAGTTATCCTCGGTTATATAGTACCTTGCCGGGCGCAGACCGTTTCTGTCAAGTACCGCGCCAACTTTCTCGCCATCAGAAAACAGCACCGCCGCCGGTCCGTCCCACGGCTCCATCATCGTGGCGTAATAATGGTAAAAGTCGCGCTTATCCTCGCTTATATCGGTTTGCTTTGACCACGGTTCGGGGATAAGGAGCATAACGGCTTTCGCAAGATCCATACCGCTCATCATGAGAAACTCTATCGTGTTATCGAGCATAGCGGAATCCGAACCCTCGGCGTTTACGACAGGGAATATCTTGTCCATATAAGGCTCAAGAACATCAGAGTGCATTGTCTCCTCTCTTGCTCCCATTCTGTCAAGATTTCCGCGTATAGTGTTTATTTCACCGTTATGAAGAATAATTCTGTTCGGGTGTGCGCGTTCCCAGCTTGGGTTGGTATTCGTTGAAAATCTTGAGTGAACGAGGGCTATTGCCGACTCATAATCCTTGCTCCTCAAATCCGTATAGAAATTGCGAAGCTGCCTTACAAGAAACATTCCTTTATAGACTATTGTCCTGCTTGACATCGACGCTACATAGGTGTTGTCATTCGACTGCTCAAATTCGCGTCTTACGACATAAAGAAGCCTGTCAAAAGGCAATCCCCTTTCCACAGACTCCGGACGACCGATAAAGCACTGCGCGATATACGGCATACAGCTCCTTGCTCTCTCTCCCAAAATATCAGGCGAGGTAGGAACATCGCGCCAGCCGAGGAACCGAAGCCCCTCCTTTGCGGCTATTATCTCAAGCATCCTCTTTGCTGTGCTTCTCTTTACTACATTTTGCGGAAAGAAGAACATTCCAACACCGTAATCTTGAGCATCCGGAAGTTCAATGCCGCTCTCCTTTGCCGCTTTTTTGAAGAACTTATGCGAAATTTGGAGCATTATTCCTACTCCGTCCCCGGTCTTACCTTCAGCGTCCTTACCGGCGCGATGGTCAAGCCGTTCGACAATTTTAAGCGCGTTATCAACTGTGTCATGGGTTTTTATGCCATCAATACTTACTATCGCGCCTATTCCGCAGTTATCATGTTCAAATTGCGGACTATACAAGCCTTCATCTTTCATCGCTTCACTTCCTTTTCCAAAACAGCGCGTGCCGTCTCAACCATTCTGCGCGACATATCCATGCTCTTGCGCTGGAGGTATCTGTGTGCCTCATCCTCCGTCATGAGGTCACGCCGCATGAGCAGAGCTTTAGCCTCGGCAATTATCTGCTGTTCCTCTTCGCTTCTCTGAGGAACGGTAAGACGGCTGCGGTAGTTGTCCATCTGTATGAGTATATTGATAGAGCCTCGAATTTCGCTTGGCGGAGCGGGAAGCGCGAGCTTCAGAATTTCAGCACTGCCGCACTCCGCAAGCTGCTCCGCATGGGCAAGCAACAGTACATACGCGGTGCTGTGAAGTTCAAACGCGAGATCATCCGCCGTCATATCGCGGAGTCTGCCGCCGAGAACCACAACGCCGCCGCCCATTAACTTTATCGCTCTGATAATTTCCGCTCCGGTATGGCACTTGAATCTGACGGTAATGCCCGATTTTTCAAGTAACCCCGCTACCTTTTGACAAACAGCGTCTATCTCACAGGCTACTACGATGCGTGTCATGTTCTCCTCCTCCAGCGCGCAAATAAATTTTCCATTATACCTTATTCCGTGAAGCCTAAGAGCCTTTCAAGAATCCTGGCGTGTTCTAATTTTCGAGCATAAATTTGCTGAGTACAAGGCGAAAAAGCGAAATCATACTGACTTAGGCGCACTTTTTCAACGCGGTAATCGGCAAATTTCGGTGAAAAGATGTGCGCGAAGATATTTTGAACAGACTCCAAGACGCTCCTAAGCGAGCTATTCAGTATCTGCGCGGTTTTCTGGCTTCAATGTTTGCTTTAGTTTTCACCTGTTAGGTAAAAGGCACACCATTCAATTTTAATTGATTTCCGGTTTGCCGCGTTCCACGCACTCACTGCCTTTGAAATTTCACACCGCTTCGCTCTAAAGACATTATCTGCCACCGCCATGCGGTACTTCTTCCGCTTCACAGTTCCCCACGCCGTCTGAAGCCGCTTTTCAGTAGAGAAACCGTGACATAAATGAGCTTGAATTTATACCTGAATCCGTAAAACTCGTGTGATTCCAAATAATAAGTTTCAATTTAGGCGGTTTACATGAAAATTAGATTTTTAAGCCGCTACTCTTTAAATGATGAGAGAAATGGCGGCACCTGGAAAATGAGTTTCATAGATTCAGTTTTACAGTAAACTATGATAATAGCCGTTTACTATAGAGCCTTAAATCACCGCTCTGCTCCCGCCTTATGGTAAAGCCGCTAACCTCCGGATATATGAAGCGTAATCGATAATTTCACATCTTCAGCGCGAGGCTCCTAAGACAGTTTCAATCTTACGTTAAAAATAATTTCAACGAGTTTCTGTCACTCAGTATATGACAATTTCAGAAATCATACAATCATGAAAAGCGGATATATACTTTCCAATTCGTATACGCATATCTATTAAATCTTGCGGCAAACACGCAGCCGCAGTTTATGTTTTTCAACATAATCTTATGGATTCTTCCGGTCGCTGATGTTTTATTATTCAGCGACCGGTTTTGAATTATACTCGATCAATACACAACAAGGTATTTATTGACTTCCCAGTCGGAGACATAGGTTCTGTAAGCGTCCCACTCTTTAATTTTTCCCTCGACATACTGTGAACGCACATGTTCACCGAGAGTGTCACAGATCAGCTGATCATCCTCAAGGGCATCTACCGCTTCAAGGAGATTGCCGGGTAAGCTCTTTATGCCGTGAGCTTTGCGCTCTCTTCTCGTCATTGCGAAAATGTTCTCGGAAATTTCTGCCGGAGGTGTAAGACCGCGTTCAATTCCGTCAAGTCCTGCGGCAAGGCAGACCGCAAGCTCCAGATACGGGTTGCAGGACGGATCTGGGCAGCGAAGCTCCACACGAGTACCTGCACCTCTTGCAACCGGAATTCTTATAAGCGCGCTGCGGTTTGCTGATGACCACGCGAGGTAACACGGTGCTTCATAGCCGGGAACGAGACGCTTATAGGAATTGACTATCGGATTAGTTATCGCTGTCATACCCTTCATATGATCGAGTACGCCCGCGATGAAGCTGTAACATTCTTTTGAAAGTCCCTTCGGGTCACTGGGATCATAGAAAGCATTCTTGCCGTTACGCATGAGCGACATATTGGTGTGCATACCGGAGCCGTTGATTCCATAAATTGGCTTGGGCATAAACGTCGCGTGAAGACCGTTCTTCTGAGCTATGGTTTTCACAGTAAGCTTGAATGTCATTATGTTGTCAGCCGCTGTAAGAGCATCGCTGTACTTGAAATCTATCTCATGCTGCCCCTGCGCGACTTCATGGTGTGACGCTTCAATTTCGAAGCCCATCTCCTCAAGGTTAAGGCATATCTCTCTGCGGGTACTCTCTCCTCTGTCGAGGGGTCCCAAATCGAAGTAGCCCGCTTCGTCACTCGTCTTTGTTGTAGGTCTGCCCTCATCGTCAGTCTGGAACAGGAAAAACTCGCACTCAGGACCGACATTGAACGTGTAGCCCATATCATGGGCTTTCTGAAGCTCGCGCTTGAGAACATTTCTCGGATCACCAACGAATGGGGTTCCGTCAGGGTTGTATACGTCGCAGATAAACCGCGCTACCTTACCGTACTGCGGTCTCCATGGAAGTACGCAGAAGCTGTCAATATCCGGATAGAGATACTGATCGGACTCCTGAATACGCACGAAGCCCTCGATTGAACTGCCGTCTATCATTATCTGATTATCCATAGCTTTTTTGAGCTGTGAGGCAGTAATTGCCACATTCTTGAGCTGACCGAAAATATCGGTGAACTGCATTCTTATAAACTCTACATTCTCCTCTTTAACTATCCTGATAACGTCTTCCTTTGTATACTTACTCATAATTTTCTCCCTTTCATTTTTTACCGCGCACCAATCATCTGCGTGATATATTTTATGGCAAAAAAAGACAATGACCCCTGTGTAAAAGCGCCATTGCCTCCTCATTGCTTTGATTATAAGTCTCAAAATGACATTTGTCAACGGTATAATTTCATTTTGAATCGTTTTTGTTGAATGAAACATACGGTTTTGCAATTTCAAATTGATTTTTATGCAAATTCATCACTTGGAACCATCGCAATTTCGCCCTCGAACACTTTTTCCGCTGCGCCTTCAAGGAAAACGTCACAGACCCTTCCATTCTTCACGCTCACCGTCACATAGATCACGCCCCCCGGAACAGTCAGCTTTACATGGTTCCCGCTAACCATACCTCTCAGCGTCAGTACCGATACAGTAGAGCCGCATCCCGTACCGCAGGCAAGTGTAAAATCCTCAACGCCTCTCTCAAATGTTCTTGCTATTAGCGCGTCTGTACCCTCAAGCTCACAGAACGTCACATTCGCGCCTCTTGGAAAACCGCTATAATAACGTATCTCACGGCATATCTTACGAAGTTCCTTTTCCGGTATAGATGTAAAGTTTGGATAGAACACTATAGCGTGCGGGTTTCCTATGTCAACGTAGTCGCAAACATACTCCTTTCCACACGCCTTGACAGTGATACCCTGTTCTATTGTCACAGGGTCGCGTAACTTCACGGAATATACGCTGTCGGAGATTCTTTGTCCCGTAACAACTCCGGAGTTTGTCTCTATATACGCTGTATCTTTCCCGCAGTATCCATGTTCAAAGCCGTAGCGGACTACACAGCGAAGTCCGTTGCCGCAGAGTTCCCCGTCACTGCCGTCTGAGTTGTAAAAGAGCATACGGAAGTCAGCGGTGCTGTCCGGTTTCTCTACAACAATCATCCCATCAGCACCAACAGAGAATTTGCGCTCACAGAGCTTTCCCGCAAGAGTTGAAAAATGTTCCTTCGGTATTCCTTCCTCAATGTTATCTATAAGTATAAAGTCGTTCCCCGCTCCCTGCATTTTTGTAAAACGCATAGAATTACCTCCCTTTTCAGCGGTTATACCGGAGAGTTATTGATTTGCCCAATGTATATTATAGTTGCGGCATTGTTTTTTGCGAAATATGAAAATCGCGTTAGTTCGTTCCGTAATACTCGAATTGAAGATACTCGAATAAAAATGGATTTTTGATTTTGAAGGTTTCTCGGAAGTGTTTGCGAGGGCTGAACGCACTATTAAATTTATGAAATATATTTTTTCAACCGCAAAGCCATCGAGAATGTTAATTTTGCGTCTGTTAATTTAGTGTTATTTACATCTTCGCAAATCAAACAACCTTCCATGAATCTCGCCGTATACGGATTACGCCGCAGATTTTGCGGATCTCGAAACAATTTTCCGCAGGAATACTGTATGTATTTCAAGGAGAATTAACAAAGAAATACATGAAAGGCGCAAACAAAAATGTGTGCTAAGAAATTTTGAACAGGCTCCCGCACCCACTAATATAAATTTCCGTAATTTATCACTGACCGCTATCACTAATACACTCAGTGCTGACAAAGCCGCGTATCTCGCCTCGAACGCGCTCGGTATCGGCTATATAGCTCATGCCGTGTCCGGCATTCTGTACGGAAATCAGCTTCTTTTTCCCCGCATAAGCATTGAAATTTGCCTTTCCCATGCTATACGGCACAAGTCTGTCTCGCTCACCATGGATAAAAAGAGCCGGAAGCCTGGACTTTCTCCCCTCGTCTATTGCTGTACAGCTTTCAGGGTCGAATCCTCCAAAAATTCTTGCTCCGAGACGCACCATTGGGTATACAGGTATTGTTGGCAGATGTATGCGCTTTATTACGGAGATCAGCGCGTCTTTTGGCGATGTGTAACCGCAGTCAAGTATTAGTCCGGCAACATTATCCGGAAACGGCTCACCCGAGGACATCAGCACTGATGCAGCACCCATTGATATGCCGGATATTATAATTTTTCTCTTTGGAAATCTATCGCAAAGGTATTCCGCCCATGTATGAATATCATGCCTTTCGCGTATTCCGAATGTTATGATATGTCCGCCGCTCCTCCCATGCGCTCTCATATCTATTAGCAGTATCGTAAAGCCTTCATCATACATATCATCGAACATACAAGTATAATCATTCTCCGATATTGAACGATAGCCGTGGCAGAGAAGCAGAACGCCTCGTTCTGCGGGGTTTTTATACAATCTCCCACAGAGTTTCAATCCATCATAGGATTTGACGCACACTGACTCTGATTCACGTTCATTTATGCTTTTTATGCCATTAAGCATACGCTCCTTGTATCTGGCAAATTTGGGCTTGTCAAGCTCTCCGTCCTTTGTGATGTCACGGGACATCGGAACTTTGACAAACGCCGCGACAAACAGTAAAAATGTCAGCATTACAAAAAGTCCTATCAGAATCGCTGAAGCTGTAATTACTATAGTCAACACTATTCTTTATCCTCAATATTCTTTACCGGTACAGTCACATCTACCTCATGGAATCCCTCACCCATGACTTCACTTGCCGGAAGCATCATCACGAACGCGTCCGGACACAACTCACGCAGCAAGTCTTTTAGTGTATACACCTCGCGGCGGCTCACTACTACCATTAACATATTGCGTTCCTTGCGCTCATACATACCAACAGCCGGAAGCATCGTGAGTCCCCTGTTCATTCGCGTCAAAATAGCGTCCGCAAGAGTGTCTATGTCACCATCAGTTATAATCTCAAAGAGACACGCCTCGTTTCCGCCCTGTATTGCCTTATCGAGCGAGTAAGATGTCACCGCAATCGCAACGACAGCGTATATACCGGTTTCAAAATTGCCAAACACTATCATTGACAGGACTATAACAATTCCGTCACATATAAGCGTCATATTGCCGAGCGAGATCGTGCGGAATTTTGTCACAAGTAGCCTTGCGAGAAGGTCTGTTCCTGTTCCCGCGACTCGACCCATCACTATAGCATATGCTGATACACCGTATAAAAATCCCCCACAAATTGCAGCAAGAAGCTTGTTGTCCGTAAGCGTTGGTACAAATGAAAGCAAGTCTATAAAGAACGAAAACATTGCCGTTGATATAAGCGCGGATAATGTATATCGCGCCCCATGGACAAAGTACGACCATATAAAGACAGGTACGGATAACAACATCACTATAATACCGGAGGTCAATGGGATTATCGTGCTTATGACAAGAGCAAGGCCTCCGAAGCCGCCCGCCGCTATGTCGTTTCCAGCCAGGAAGCAGTCAAATGCCAGAGCCTGACCAAGATTTCCAAGTATAAGGCAAATAATCTGTCTTACAATAAAGCTGCTGTTTTTCATTTGATTACCCCCAACTCGTATTTATGCTTATAATATAGAACCAATTTTCCCTTTAAGCCGCGCAAGCTCCGTCGCATTGTGAGTACGGTCGTTACAGCGACTGTATTTTTTTTACCGCACTTATAGCTTATCCAAAAATTGCCGGTACAATTATGTGCCGCATTTCATCGATTTTCATAACTTGCACCAAGTTACCTTATCAATTTGCCTTTATCTATCGCAAAATTTGACGGTGCAACAGGCACACCGGTAATTTCAGGATAAACTCTTGATCTGACAGAATGAAGCCACATATGCATGAAGTGATACAAGCCAAAAATCTATTGAGCATTGTATTTTGAAATGTCACTCTCCCCTGCCGAGACGCATTGCCGCAGCTTTGAGTACCGCTATAGCCGTTTTCGCGTCCTTGATCTCGTTGTTCATAACCATATTATAGAGCGTTTCAAGAGGGATATACTCAACATTGAGAAATTCTCCCTCGTCAAGGTGTGCCTTGCCCTCAGTCAGATTATCAGCTAAATATAGTCTCAATATTTCCTTATAGCATCCGGGCGACGGGTAGATCTCTCCAAGCGAGATGAACTCACCAGCTTCGCACCCTGTCTCCTCTGAAAGCTCGCGTTTCGCACACTCAAGAGGATCTTCGCCGTGTTCGAGCTTACCCGCCGGTATCTCCAAAATAACCTCTCTATAGGGGTAGCGGAACTGCCGAACCATTGCGACTGTCATATCGTCGCGGAGCGGGAGTATACCAACTCCGCCCGGATGGTCTATCACCTCTCGTATAGTCTTTCTGCCATTCGGCAGCTCTACAATATCCTTATGTACGCGAATTATTTTACCATTATAAATTTCTTCCTCACTGAGGGTCTTTTCTATGAGCTGCATATTATATGTTACCTCTTTCTTTAGCATTGTTAGCCCTATAGACTTTATATGTGTTTTACGTTATATCCGTGCCAACGCGATTACTGATCGGATTTATCTAATCTAAGGGCTTTACCGATTCGGTATTATTCCTGTTCCCGCTGCTCGATGAGCTTCTGCATAACGCTAAGCTCCTGTCTCAACGCGGAAAGCTCCATCCTGACAGGGTCAGTTATATGTATCTGGTCAACCTCTGTCGCGTAGTCAACCTTTTTGCCGTCAATTTTAACGATTCTCGCCGGTACACCAACCGCTGTCGCGTTTGGCGGAACTTCTTCTAAAACAACGGCTCCGGCGGCAACACGGCTTCCGGAGCCGACAGTGAACGGACCGAGAATCTTTGCGCCGGAACCTATAAGAACATTGTCACCTATAGTTGGGTGGCGTTTGCCCTTATCTTTACCGGTGCCGCCAAGAGTTACACCCTGATATATAAGTACATCGTTACCTATCTCCGCTGTTTCGCCTATTACTATGCCCATTCCGTGGTCAATTACGAGACGTTTGCCGATTTTTGCGCCGGGATGTATCTCTATTCCGGTCTTTTTGCGGCTTCGTTGGGAGACGAAGCGAGCCAGAAATTTCATATTATGTTCCCATAACCAATGCGCCTTGCGATGACTTCTCACGGCGCGGACTCCAGGATACAGCAGTAATATTTCGAGCGTTGATCTCGCGGCCGGATCACGCGCTTTGTATGCCGCCGCAAGTTCTTTAAGCTCCTTGAACAATTATACTTCACCTCACTATCAAGTGAGCCATGCTCAAAACAAAATATTTTCGATTTTACGGTTTAGCGCAAATCAAAGCGGATTTGCCGCACACCGGATTTCTGAAAGTGCTTTTGATGACGAAACCGCCTAATACAGTGACTTTACTGTAAAAGTCGCAGGCAGCTCTTCATATTCCGAACATTTTTGCCGGCTTTCATTTATAGCGGCACTCAACGAGTATGGAAATTTTGTTTCTGTAAATTCATTGTTATCTTTGGACTTCCGAGAGCCTGTTTCCGCGAGTATAGTGTTATACATCTGAAAATATTTAAGCCAGCGAGTATAGCTACTTACTTTAACGCGGGCTTTTATATCGTTCTCTGTATTTTAAGCTCTAAATGTGACAACATAAAAGCACAGGTTTATTCCATACTTTTGAACATTTTGTTTTTCGGTTTATTATTCTATAGTTCACTACCTTCTCAGGTGTATACTCATCGGTAAAACAATATATCTGCCGATACAGTTCATTATATTCCTGTTCACAGAACTTTGTTATCAATGGTTATACTCAAAGTGAAAATCCATTTCTGCTTCAAGATCAACTGACAGACATAATGATCCGCCAATGTTTCAGTGTACTCTGAACATCGACTTGCAAAGTCTGAAACCGCGCCAAGCTATGCTTGATATGCTCAGACACACACATTATACCGAATCCCGTATTTTATGACACAACACGATTCTGATATAAAGAAATCTGTCGCTTGGAAGAATGTTCTCTAATCCTCACCCGCAAGTATCTTTCCGTTATGCCAAAAGTAGTCCACGAACGAAATTACATTGAGAACGAGTATCAGTATGGAGCCAATTATGTTCAAGTATTCAATGTTGCTGAAAACTATCATTACACATATCGCTACCATTGTTGCAAACGTCTTAACTTTTCCTGTCCAGCCAGCCGCCATCACAACATTCTTTGTCGCCGCTGTCATGCGAAGTCCGTCAACCGCCAAATCGCGTCCAACGACAACTACCGCAACCGCCATCGGTATCTGCCCGATGTCAGCAAAACATAACAGTGCAGTCGTTACCAAAAGTTTATCAGCAAGAGGATCCATAAACTTGCCGAAGCTCGTGACAAGGTTGTTTTTTCTTGCAAGGTAGCCATCAAGAAAGTCCGTAAGACTTGCTATAATAAATATAGCTAAAGCAACGTACTTATTCCGGTAGAAAAAGATGAAGAATACCGGAACCAGAACTACACGAAGAATAGTCAGTATATTAGGAATGTTGCGGTTCATATTTCACCCCCGCTCACGCACTCGCCGACAGGCTCATCGTTCATCGTGCCGCGAATAATCACATCATAAAACTCCCCCGGATTCAGAACTTGTGTATTGTCGCGGCTTGTTATCCATATATACCCATCCACTTCCGGGGATTCCGCAAAGCTTCTCGCGGCGTAAAGACCCGTATCCGGCGAATAGTCCTCACAGATTACGCGAACTGTTGTTCCGATACGGCTGTTATTATAATCATCCATGATGTCAGCCTGAAGTCTCTCTATAATCTCCGCTCGCTCATTTGCGGTGTCCTCATCAGGACGATCCATTTCATAGGCTCTTGTACCCTCCTGCGGTGAGAAACGGAACACCCCCGCTCGTTCGATTCTCGCTTCCTTCAGAAAAGCTACAAGCTCTTCAAATTCAGCGTCCCCTTCCCCCGGAAGTCCCGTTATAACGCTCGTCCTGAGTACGACCCCCGGTATCCTCTCACGGAGTTTTTTGAACAGAACCCGTATCTCGTCACCCGTGCCGCGTCTGCCCATTGTTTTGAGAATGTTATTATTGATATGCTGTATTGGTATATCGAGGTATTTCAATATTTTGTCCTCATTCGCTATTGTGTCGATAAGCTCTTCGTCTACAGCATCCGGATACAGATAGTGCAGGCGTATCCACGAAAGCTCCTTGATTTCCGCAAGCCTTTTCAAAAGATCCGATAATGTCCGCTTATGGTAGAGATCAACGCCATACATCGTGGGATCCTGCGCCACAATGATGAGTTCCTTTACCCCCGACATCGCGAGTGCTTTTGCTTCTGATACTATACTCTCCATCGACCTTGAGCGATATTTCCCTCGAATTGCCGGTATTACACAGTACGCGCAGTTATTAGAGCAGCCCTCTGCTATTTTTATATACGCCCAGCCGGTGCCGGTCGAGACTATGCGTTCAGAGCTTTCTATGGGCGCGTTGACATCTCCGAAAAAGCATGAGCTTGGTTTTGCCTCAAGTGCCTTAACTATATCTCGGACACTTCCGGTGCCAACAAGCACATCTATCTCCGGCATCTCCTGAAGCAGCTCCTCCTTGTACCTCTCCGCAAGACAGCCTGTAACGATTATTCGTCTAAGCTTTCCTATGGTCTTGTATTGTCCCGCCATTAAAATCGCGTCTATTGCTTCCATTTTCGCGCTGTCAATAAATGCACAAGTATTTATGACGGCATAATCGGCTGTCTCCAGGCTGTCGGTAATCATGTATCCCGCGTCCTGAAGAGATGCCAGCATTTGCTCCGAATCAACGAGATTTTTAGCGCACCCAAGAGAAATAAAACATACCCTATACATCGTCACCCTCCATTGATGAGTATTGCTCAAGAGCGTTTTTTATCTGACTGCGCGAATACCCGCGCCGCAATAGCGTATCAGTGAGACGTTTTATCACACTTTCATCCGGCTCATGGTTTTTAAGACGCTTTTCAATAAAATGTATCAGAGCGCAGTCATCTTCGGGAAGATTATTTTTTAACAGCTCATCCCACATCTCCTTCGGTACGCCGCGTTTGTACAGTTCCTGACGTATTCTGCCGACACCGTAGCTTCGCGAGGAATAGTGCCGAACGATCTCCGCCCCGTACCTTTCATCATCGATAAACCCTATCGACTCGTAATATTTAGCGGCTATCTGTGCATTCTTCTCCGTTTCGCCTTTTGAGACAAGCTTCTCCACAAGCTCGCGGCTCGACATCATGCGTGAGTTCAGAAGCTTCAATGCGCGTTCCTTTGCTACAACGAGTGACGCAAGGTTCTTTACGTCCTCATACTCGGCATCAGTAAGCTCCCTTCCCTTATACAGTGAGTATTCACTCACTATCATAACGCTGCCTTTAAGCCTTTCCCCGTTATCTAACTCTATATAGATACGTCCGTCTATATTCTGTGATTTTATCAGCTTTGTCACTGTCATATCGCTAACTCAATATCGCGTCCTCCGCGCCGGACTCGTCAGGAACAACATCTATGGCGCGTCCTGCCGCTTTCGCTGCCGCAACCGATTGCGGGGACATCAGTCTGGAAGCGTTGGCACGGATTTTTGTCTCGATTTCATCGCATATATCCGGATTCTCGCGGAGATATTGCTTCATGCTGTCTCTTCCCTGTACGCGTACATCGCGGTATGTGAACCACGCGCCGCCCTTCTCGATTATGTCAAGCTTTACCGCCAAGTCAACTATCTCGCCGACTCGCGAAATGCCCTCGCCGTATATCATATCAAACTCAGTCTCACGGAACGGCGGCGCGACTTTATTCTTGACAACCTTTACTCTTGTCCTGTTGCCTATAAGCTCCTGACCATTCTTTATTGCCTCGATGCGCCGGACGTCAAGACGGATACTTGCGAAAAACTTCAAAGCTCTGCCGCCTGGGGTGGTTTCGGGATTGCCAAACATCACACCTATCTTCTCGCGAAGCTGGTTTATAAATATCACAATGCAGTTCGTCTTGGAAATTGCTCCCGCCATTTTTCTCATTGCCTGACTCATGAGACGCGCAAGCACACCCATACTCGCGTCTCCCATATCACCATCGATTTCGGAGCGTGTGACAAGAGCCGCGACTGAATCTATAACTATAACATCCATAGCACCGGAACGCACAAGAGTCTCAGTGATTGCGAGGGCATCCTCTCCGGATTCCGGCTGCGAAATCAGAAGCGTATCCAGATTGACTCCGAGCGCACCCGCGTATCCGGGTTCGAGAGCGTGTTCTACGTCTATATACGCCGCTTCTCCGCCTCTCTTTTGCGCGGACGCTACAACGTGCAGCGCAAGTGTTGTCTTGCCCGAGGATTCAGGACCATATATCTCTACTATTCTTCCCCTTGGCAATCCGCCTACGCCAAGAGCGAGATCAAGTCCCAGAGAACCGGTTGGTATCACATCAACATTCATCTGTACGCCGCTGTTAAGACCACGCATAACCGTACCCTTGCCGTATTCCTTCTCAATTTGAGAAATCGCGGACTTCAGAGCCTTTTCGCGTTCCTCCTCGTTCGGTGCCGCCTGTACTGATTGCTGATTTTTTCTTCTTTCCGCCATAATTTCATTTCCTCCACTCTATATTATACCCGCAACAACGCGCTGTACACCAGCCGTGTCCTTGTGAGCCGCGGTGTTTATAAAGCCCTCCGCGTTAAACATTGACATAACACTCTCCGCCTGTCCCTCGCCGCACTCAAAAAGCATACAGCCGTGTTCTTTAAGAATAGATTTCCACCTTGGTATGATCGAACGATAGAAGTTAAGTCCATCTTTTCCGCCATCAAGAGCTTCACGCGGCTCATAATCCCTCACAGAGGCATCAAGGGACGGCAGTTCTCCCGTTGGGACATACGGCGGGTTGCATACTATGAGGTCGAATGTTCCAAGAAGCATTGGCGGGTTTTCGAGTGCGTTGCCGCTCATACAGATAGTGTTACGCACGGTACGGTTTTTCTGGATATTTTCCCGAGCAAGCTTCAGTGCCGCCGGTGAGTTATCAACGAGTACAACACGGCAGTCGAGAACATTTGCCGCTATTGCGATTCCGATACACCCGCTGCCGCAGCACAGGTCGAGCACTCTCACGCCGCTGCCTCCCTTTGCCCTAAGCAGCTTTATAGCAAGCTCACAGAGAAGCTCCGTATCCATTCGCGGTATCAGCACATTTTTGTCAATGTCAAACAGCATTGACATAAACTCCGCCTCGCCGAGTACATAAGCAACCGGTTCGCCCGCAAGCCGCCGATCCATCATGTCTTTCACTTTTGCTTCAGTCTCGCCGAGAGCATAGAGCTTTATGTCGCGGTAGAACTCCTCTTTTGTCTTATTCGCCGCCGCTGAAACGATAAGACGCGCCTCAAGATTGAAGCTCTCAATACCTGCCGATTTCAGCGTCTTACGGCATTCGAGATAAATATCGTTATATGTTTTAATCCCAATCACCCCCAAAATTTATACTCAAAGCCGAAATGAACATCGGTTTTGAAGGTTTTACGATTTTTTCGCGTGACGGTGCCGCACAGCAGAATTTCCGAATTGTACTATTCTGATGAAAGGCTCAAATACAGACCGTTTGTTTCTATAGTGTTGTTTTCATATATGAAACGTAAAATTTTATATTGATGCGTTTGAATCAGGCAAGCGGGCAGTAAAGCGCGATTTTTTTGCAAACACCGGATCTTGATGCCCGGACATTACTGATTTGGAATACAAGCGCAATTCCCTCATACCGTGTACGCTGCCGCTACAAATGAAAACCGGCATGATTATTTGAAATTAAAGCCTTTTGAAGTTTTCACGGTATGTATATTTGAAGAATTTGCAGTTAAAAAGCTCTGAAATTAAATATGTATCGCTGATATTTGTGTCTCTGTTTTGCCGGTACAGGTTAAATTATTCCGAGTTTGTCCGTGCGTTTAATACGCTTAAAACCGGTACACAGCATTACCACTTATCCTTTCCTTTCTCCTCCGGTATCACAAGCTTGAGCGCTTCTATCGCGACTTCGAGCATACTGTCATCAGGTTCAGCGGTCGTTATAAGCTGCATAGCCTTACCGGGAGCCGAGAGGATTTTCGTCACTATGTTGTCATGTCCTCCGGCGTACTTTATAAGCTCATAGCTTATACCTACAACTACAGGCAGAAGCGCAAGCCGCAGCAGCATTCGTATCCACACATTTGACCAGCTCACTACCGAGAATACAAGTATGCTTACTATCATCGCTATAAACATAAAGCTCGTGCCGCATCTTGGGTGAAGTCTCGGCTGCACACGGCAGTTCTCAACAGTAAGCTCCAGCCCCTTTTCGTAGCAGAATATCGTCTTATGCTCCGCTCCGTGGTACATCCAGACGCGCTTTATCTCCTGCATTCTCGCCGTGAGCAGAATGTAGAGTACGAAGATTGTTATTCTAAGAACTCCTTCAATAATATTGCGGACTATTCCGTTGCCGACCCATTTCGCGAAAAATCCCGCTATCACCGTCGGCAGCAGTATGAACAGACCTACCGCAAGTACGATTCCAAACGTCACAGACACAGCAATTATTGCTTTCTCAGCATTTTCGCTTGAAAGGTGCTTCTGAAGCCAAAGATCTATCTTGTCCGGCTCCTCCTGCTCATCCTCCGGAAGAAACTCAGCGGAGTATGTGAGAGCCTTTGTGCCGTTGACCATTGATGACAGGAAATTCACCGTCCCGCGTATCAGCGGCAATCCGAGTATAGGGTACTTTTCTTTAAGTTGATTAAACGGTTCAACCTTAGATTCAAGCTCCCCATCAGGTTTACGCACAACCACCGACTGTTTATCGGGACCGCGCATCAGTATTCCCTCCATCAATGCCTGACCGCCTATTGACGTTCTGAATTTTACATCATCATTTTTGCTTTTCTTCACTTAATATATCCCTCCGTTTTTTCTCGCTATAATAATCTTAGCGTTTATAGCGTTTTTGTGCCGCCGGCTTCATCAAAAGGTGAAGTAATTTTAGTTCTTAAACCTCAAATCCGAAAGAATTTTTGTCACTGAAGCTTTTACAAGCAAGCACAATACGAATTGCTGACTGTTGCGTCTTGCAAATATAACATATTTTAGAACTTCGGCTCAAGCGGTATCCTTATCGTTACAAGCGTACCGCCTCCTGCTGCGTTTGAAAGCGTCAGATCTCCGCCGTGGTACTTAATAATCTCATCGCAAACCGCAAGCCCAATGCCGCTCCCCCGCTCTTTCGAGCTGCCCTTGTAAAATTTAAGTTTAACTCTCTCAAGCTCATCCTCCGGTATTCCGGGACCGTAGTCACGAATCGTTATGAATACATTGTCACCATCGGTATTGGAACCGACATCTATGCGTCTGCCGTCTCTTGCGTACTTTACGGCGTTATCGAATATGTTATAAAAAACCTGTCTCAGTCTCTCCGGGTCGCCGTTAATAAGCGGAAGTTCCTCATCGCTTGGCTCATAAACTATCGTCATATCATCCTGCTTCAAAAGCTCGCGGTATGTAAATATCGAATCCTCAAGCTCCGCGGCTACATCTATCATCTCCGCGTTCAGCGTAAACCGCCCATCCTGCATACGGGTAAACTCCAGAAGCTCCTCAACCATTTTTGTAAGCCGTCTCGCCTCTTTCTGAATTATCTCTACTCCCTTTCGCGTTTCATCGTCAAGATTCTCGTTATATAGTATCGTCTCGCCCCAACCGGTAATCGCTGTGAGCGGTGTCCGCAGCTCATGCGAGACAGATGACACAAATTCAGACTGCGCCCTCTCTGACTGACTGATTTTTATCGACATCTCGTTTATAACGTCAACCATATCGCCTATTTCATCGCTGTACTTACGGCCTATTTGTATACCATAGCTGCCGCTCGCCATTTGCTTCGCCGCACTCGTTATGTCGCGTATCGGCTCGACTACTGACTGTAAAAACAGCATACTCACGATAACCAGAATTGCTAAAACCGCAAGACCCGCCGCCGAAACAATCAGAATATTTCGGTATATTCGTGCGTCTACAAGTTTCAGGCTTGTTACATAGCGCATTACACCTATTATCTGCCCATTTGCGTAAAGTATAGGCGCGGATACCGCCATTATTCTCTCACCTGTTGTGCTGTTTTTCCCCTCCCACGATGTTATAACACCGTCATTCAGCGCACCCGTGATGTCCGGTGTGCCAGGGGCAGCTTCGACTGTCATACGGTGCGATGAAAGTTCAACCTGTCCGGAAATGTTTATGAACTGAAGCTCCAGCTTGTCCGCGTCCTCGAAGTTCTCAACATACATATACGCGCTGTCATAGTATTCGGCGTATGTCTGTGTAACATAGTTTGCGAAAAAGTCCGAAGCGGTTTTCGCTTTTATGTATAGTCCCTCGCGCATTGCCGAGTAGGAGCTGCTGAGTATCGACCACGAATACGCACTGACTACTACAACAGCAGCCGCCAAAGCAACAAGAAGCATTGACATGATCCAACGCTGTTTAAGTCCATGTACATGAAGCCAGCCAAATCCAATTTTACGCTGTTTGACGGGACGGCTTTTTTCTTTTTTCTGTTTATTCGGTTTTTGCTTTTCCGAGCGTATTTTATTTTGTCTCAAATCCCTCATGGCCGCCTCCTTTCGTATGTAGTCGCGAGGTTTATTGAACAATCATTCTCAGATACATCGTTTTACGATGGATTTAGAAACAGGGTTTATATTTGCGCGTATAATAATTTGCCGATCCGCTTTATATTCAAGTACCAAATTGCCGCGTGCTAATTTATGTAAAGCTTTCACAGATTAAATTTATTCGGTTCTAAGCATAAGGTCATAGACGCATATGTTAAAATCCCCATTTGTACCCATATCCCCAGACGGTGGTAATATATGTTGGGCTTGTTGGATCATCTTCAATTTTCATACGAAGCCGTCTTATATTGACATCGACGATTTTCAGTTCGCCGAAGTAATCCTTGCCCCAGACGGTATTCAATATATCCTCCCTTGAAAGAGCGCGTCCCGGGTTCTCCATAAAAAGCTTCATAATAGAATACTGCACCTGTGTGAGTCTGATTTTTTCGCCGTTTTTTTCGAGTGATCGGTTCTTTGTATTAAGCCGGAAGGGACCGCTGAGTATTTCAACCTTCTCCTGCTCATCGTCACCTCCGACACGTCTGTAGAGCGCGTCGATTCTTGCTGTCAGCTCCGCCGGCGAAAACGGTTTCGTCACATAATCATCCGCGCCTGTCATAAGCCCCGTCACCTTGTCCATTTCCTGCGTGCGTGCGGTCAGCATAATAATCCCGATTTTCGAGTTCGCGGCGCGTATCTGTCGGCATACTTCAAAGCCGTCTATATCAGGCAGCATTATATCTAGCAGCGCGACTTTTATATCAGGATTTTCTTTCATTTGCCGCAAAGCCTCCGCGCCCGTCTCCGCTTCTATAGGGTCGTATCCGGAACGCCGAAGGTTGATTATTACAAAGCTTCTGATACTCGTCTCGTCCTCAAGTACAAGCACTTTTTTCATTATCTCACGTCTCCCCTGTTATCCATTCAGAGTATATAATATTGAAGCTGCCGCGCACAAGCTCCTGAGTTATCTCAAGCTCCATGACCGCCGATGAAGTATCGACTATAGACGCGGCAAAAACTGTTTCATCCTTCCTTGTAAGAATAAATCTTCCGGAGTATGACGCTCTTTCGAAGCGGTTCTCGCCGGTAAGGGTGTATATAAACAGGAAGTCATCTCCAATAGTACCGTCATCATTGAGAATCGAAAACGCAATAACTCTCTCGCCCGAAGCTCCATCGACACGTCTTACAGCGATTCTGTTTACCCATTCATCCGGAAGTACCATGTACCAGCCATCTGTATAGTTGTTATAAGTACGCGCTACAATCTGCGTTCTTCCGCTCAAATAATAGGAGTACCACTCTATCATGTAGTATGTTGTAGTTTCCGATGCGGTCGGCAGCTCCACAGGTCGCGGAACATCAAGGCAGCCATCTCCATCGATGTCGCGGCAGTAGACCTCATAGGTGCGTAAAGTGTCTTCACTCAGACCCTTTATATCATTCATTGTTATATTTACAAGCGAGTTATCGCGAAAGGCAAATATATCAGTAATAATACCTCCGCCGCTCAGTTTGCTCTCTATCAAAACAGCGTTGCTGCCGCTGAGAAGCTCCGCTGTTCTCACACGCAGCAGAGCCTCAACACCGGTGGATAATCTTGACGCAGTATATACCATCTCTCCGTCCTGCTCAAGCGCGTAATACATAATCTCTCCGGAAAGCTCCGAGGTAGAGAGTCTCAAAACAGCTATATCGTTACGGTTATCGCTGTTGATGTCACAAACTATGTATTCAGTGTAGTCGGTATTAAGGATCGGGGCGTACTCATAGTCTTTCATAGTATAGACTGAGAGGATATTTATACCTGACGCGATTTGCCAGCCAACAGCAATTTCCTTTGCACCGTCATTATTCATATCGATATAGTTTATGTTGTCTATTCCGCTGCCCTCACCCTCAATACGCGCCGCCTCAGTGTAACCATCGCCTGTGTTGCGGAAGATATAGATTTTAAGCGGCTTGTCGCTGCCAAGAAAGCTGAAGAACGCCAGAACCTCACCGGTACCATCTCCGTCAAGATCAACAAACTGGATAGCCTGTCTATTGGAGCCGGATGATGGGGAAGCGTACTCCGCTCCTGAGTTGAGGATTTCATCTATTGCGTCCTGAAGCCTGAGATCCTGTTCTGATAGCTGCGGAAGTGCGTACATATCCTCGGCAGAAGTAATTGAGCAGCCAACTGTAATCATAACAATGATGATAGTAATTGAAACAATGTTCAGTGTTCGCCGGCACACAGTCATTCACCTCCCTGATCGAAACCGCTTCACAGCGGTATGGAGCTTTTGCTGAAAACTAATCAATTATTACGCAAATATTCTGAATTCGTTGAACCATGGTACCAAAAGCTGCTGCCAACGAGGAGAAAACGCGCCTTTTGGTCGTCCGTTTGCCTCATTCAACCGCGCAGGCAGCAATTTGTACGGTTCTTTCTCTTTAAGGCGATCAATTATTTATGATTATATCATATCTTATCAACAAACGTCAAGAGTTTTATTGTGAAGATATATAGTCAGGAATCGCAAGTTAAAATGGTAACAGCTTTTACCTCCGTGAAACCGCAGCCGCTCCTTTCGATTATTGTCATTCTCAAGCCGCATTACAGCATATTTGGCTGGTTTTCGGAGTTTTTTGTCTATTTTACTTTGCGGCTTGCCATTCAGTCTCCGGTTGACAGTTTTACCGGTGCCATAGTAAACGAAAACAATAATTGTATTTTACTGTAAAGCATTAAATTGCCGTTTTCTCGCCTTACATTGAAAGAGTGGAACCGCCAAATATATTCAATAGTTGGCATTTCAAGAACACCATTCAAGCGCAATAACCTAAAAAATCCCCAACGCACCTTGCGTCCCTTTAGAAACGGAAGCAATCTTTTTACTTCACCTATAGAGATTTTTTAGAGATTTCAAATTTTAGCTTGCAATATCCTGTCTTATAGTGTATAATAGCTTTATCTTTATAATGGAAGGAATGATTTAATATGAAATGCAGCAAGTGCGGCGGCACATATTCTGACGAACTTCAGATTTGCCCCAGATGCGGCATTCCGCTTACAAGCGAAAGCAGCTTCGGTCGGCAACAGGATCCGCTGGATCAAACGGGTCAGTATGCCAATCCAAATCCCATCAAATTCGACACACCTATATACAAGCTTGGCTGGCATAAATTCCTTGTAAACTTTTCGTTATGGCTTGCAGCAATCACATTTCTCGGAAACGGGATTCCATATATTTTTCAAAATTATTACGAAATGAGCGGTGGCAGCACCGAATATGTATATTATTTTTTCCCATCTTTGCAAGTGCTTGATGTAATTTACGGTATATTGCTTGTAGGCCTTAGCGCATTTACAATTTATGTCAGGTTCCAGCTCGCAAAGTTTCGTCAAAAAGCTCCGTTAATGCTCTCGTATCTTTACATAGCGGTAATTGCTGTCACGAGTATTTACTATATTCTATTGTTTGCTATTATTGATTCACAGCCTGATTATATTCAACTCATCACGAATAATGCGATGTCAGTGGCGATGCTTGTTATAAACCATATATATTATAAAAAGCGTGCCGCGCTTTTTGTGAACTAATACTATTCTCCTATTTAAATTTTTTAATTGGAGATAAATCGCTCCGCGTTTTGCTGACGCGCTTTTGCGCGTCAGCCCGTCTCATACAATCTCTGACGCTCCTACTGAGTTAAAAAACTTTTCAAGTTTTTGCGGAGATCAGTATCAATTATATAGTGTACATTAGCTTATACTCAAAACAGAGGTGATACAGTGAAACCAAAACTTGCCATTACAATGGGTGACCCCGCCGGAATCGGTCCTGAAATCATCATAAAAGCCCTCGCTGACGGTGAAATTTACAATATCGCAGACTGCGTTGTAATCGGGAATGCGTCGGTGCTTGAAAAAGCACTTGAGTTCCCGAATATGCCGCGTGTCCGCGTAAACAGAATATCTTCTCCCGACAGCGGTGAGTACAGCAAAGGAATAATCAATGTAATCGTGCCTCACACCGACAGTATTTCCGTGAATAATATTGACAGTCTGGATGTGTCCACACTGAAAATGGGAGAGGTAAACGCTATTTGCGGAGCGGCATCGTATCGGTATATTGAGATGTCGGTGAAGCTCGCGCTTGAAGGTATCGTTGACAGTGTTGTTACCGCGCCGATAAACAAGGAATCGCTTCACGCCGCGAATGTGCCGTATATTGGTCACACAGAGATTTTTGGAGCTTTGACCTGTACCGAAAATCCGATTACGATGTTTGAAACTTGCGGGCTTCGCATATTTTTTCTGACGCGCCATGTCTCTTTGAAAGCTGCCTGTGATTTTGTGACAAAGGAGCGGATCATTGAATGTGCCGAGAGATGTATAGCGGCACTGAGAGAACTTCATGTGACAGGAGGCACAATGGCAATTGCGGGGCTTAACCCGCACTGCGGCGAACATGGACTTTTCGGTAACGAGGAAAGTACCGAAATTGCTCCGGCCGTGGCGGAGCTTCAAAGCCGCGGCTATGACGTTGCGGGTCCTGTAGGTGCTGACAGCGTATTCTATCAGGCGCGTATGGGAAAATACAGCAGTGTTCTCAGTCTCTATCACGATCAGGGACATATTGCCGCGAAAACTCTCGATTTTGAGCGTACTATCTCGTTTACACTGGGAATGCCGATTCTACGAACATCAGTAGACCACGGCACAGCGTTCGATATAGCGGGTACGGGTATGGCAAGTGATGTGAGCATCCGTGAGGCTATCAGACTCGCGGCGAAATATACAGCAGCAAGGAAGTATACGAATGATAAATAAAATCAATAGTGAACGTCTCGCGTTCCTCTACGGTGTTGAAAATGTCGAGGACACACATCTGCGGATCAAAAAGGCAATTTCCGGCTATAGAGACACATTCGGCGAGGAACCTGAATTTCTCTTCTCAGCCCCGGGGCGCACGGAGCTTGGCGGTAACCACACCGACCACCAAAACGGCTGTGTACTTGCCGCAAGTGTAAATCTCGACATAATAGCGGCTGTAGGGCGGTGCGATTCAAAAACGGTGCGATTTGTCTCTGATACCGGAAGCAATGACAAAGTTGACCTCACCGAACTGACTGTCCAACCGGACGAGAGCGGTACATCCACGGCTCTAATTCGTGGAGTGGCGGCAGCGTTTGCTGAGCGTGGGTATGTGTTCCAAAGCGGATTTAACGCATATACCACATCAAATATTCCTATGGGGAGCGGACTTTCATCCTCGGCGGCGTTTGAGGTGCTTGTCGGAACTATAATAAATGACCTGTACAACGCGAATGTGTCGGCTGTGGAGATCGCGAAAATCGGACAATACGCCGAGAACGTCTATTTCGGCAAGCCATGCGGACTTATGGATCAGACAGCATCCTCCGTTGGCGGAGTTGTTGCCATTGATTTTCAGTCTGAAACAGTCAAAAAAATAGACTTCAGTCTCAATAAAGTCAGTTACGCGCTCTGCATTATTGATTGCGGAGCGGGGCATGAGAATCTCACAGACGAATACGCAGCGATAACACACGAGATGAAAGACGTTGCGGGATATTTCGGCAAGGCTGTACTGCGCGATGTCTCGGAGAATGATTTCCGTGACGCGGTGCCGGAGCTGCGTGAAAAGTTTGGTGACAGGGCTGTTTTGAGAGTAATGCACTTCTTTGAGGACAATCGCAGGGCGTTGCTTGAATCGGAAGCGTTGATGTCGGGTCGTTTTGACGATTTTCTTAAATTAGTACGGGAATCCGAGCGTTCCTCCGAGACACTTCTGCAGAACATAGTCCCGTCCGGTGCAACACGGCATCAGGAAATGCTGTTCACAATAGCGTGGTGTCGGCAAATACTTGATGGTAAGGGTGCAGTCCGCGTACACGGCGGCGGATTTGGAGGAACGGTTCAGGCGTTTGTTCCGATTGATATACTTGGAAGGTTCAAAAAAGAGATCGAGCGCGTCACCCGTAAGGGAAGCTGCCGCATACTTTCAATACGACCAGAGGGCGGCGTGAGACTTTTCTAATGAAGGTGCAATATGACAGATAATATTGATAATACTATTGTAGAGCTTGTGAGCTACGCGGAGAAATGCGGATTTTTAATGAGCGGCGACCGCGTTTGGGCGGTAAACAGTATACTTGACACACTCAAAAAGCCGTCATTTGACGGCGATATGTCATACAAAGGCTCAAGACCGATAAATGAAATACTTGACGCACTGTTGGATTACGCAGTCGAAACCGGCGTAATAGATGACAACACAACGAGCCGTGAGCTTTTTGACACGGAGATTATGGGACGGCTAACTCCGCGCCCGTCTGAGGTTGCGCGTTTATTTAATGACAAATACAACGTATCTCCAAAGACCGCTACAGATTGGTATTATAAATTCAGCGGTGACACAAACTATATTCGACGTGACAGGATAGCAAAGGACGTGAAGTGGCTCTCTGAAACAAGCTATGGAAACCTTGAGATAACAATAAATCTTTCAAAACCCGAAAAAGACCCTCGCGCAATAGCTGCCGCGAAGCTCGCTCCACAGTCAGGTTATCCTAAATGTTTACTTTGTGCCGAGAACGAAGGGTACGCTGGAAGCTTTAACCATCCCGCGAGACAGAACCATCGTCTCATACCACTCACGCTTCACGGCGAGAATTGGTTTATGCAATATTCCCCATATGTGTACTACAACGAACATTGTATTGTGCTGAACAGCAAACACAGACCGATGGTGATCGATAAGGCAGCGTTTGAGAAACTGTTGGAGTTCATCGGAAAATTCCCGCATTACTTTGTCGGCTCGAACGCGGATTTGCCGATAGTAGGCGGGTCAATACTGAGTCATGAGCATTTTCAGGGCGGGGCGCACGATTTTCCAATGGCGAAAGCACCGATCAAACAACCAGTGAGTTTCAAAGGCTTTGAGGATGTGCAAGCCGGAATTGTACACTGGCCTATGTCCGTTATAAGAATAAGTTGTCTCGACCCGAAAAGACTTGTACAGCTTGCGGACAAGCTGTTAAGCTGCTGGCGCGGCTACACGGACAAGGATGCGTTTATATTTGCCGAAACAAACGGGGAACCGCACAACACTATTACACCTATAGCGCGTCGGCGCGGTGACAATTATGAACTTGACCTCGTTTTACGCAGCAATATCACAACAGACGAGTACCCTCTTGGTGTATATCATCCGCATCAGGAGCTGCACCATATCAAAAAAGAGAATATCGGGCTTATCGAAGTCATGGGACTTGCTGTCCTGCCGGCGAGACTCAAATCGGAGCTTGCGACACTCTCGGAGGTTCTTATAAGCGGCGGAGATGTCAGTTCCGTACCGGAAATTGAGAAACACGCGAATTGGGCTGCGGAGCTTCGCGGAAAGTACGATTTCACACGAGAGAATACGGATGAAATATTGAAGCTTGAGGTTGGCAACGTGTTCGCAAAGGTGCTTGAACACGCGGGTGTTTACAAGTCCGAGGACGCATTTATGAGATTTATCGATAGTGTAAAATAATAAGCTCACCATAGTAGATGATAATAGAAATTGACGCTTACTATGGAAGTCTCAAGTTGTTGTCTTGCTCCCGCATTGTGGTTAAACTGCGAAACACAGCAAATGCGGTAGGCGTAATCTTATACTCGCAAGCTAACACACTTGCCAACGCATATTATATTTGAGCAGTAAGATTTATGAAGTCTGCAAGCTGCGCTGAATTTGCAGGAGCAATGGCGGAATTATTTACGACTTTGCTACTCCCGAATATATTTCAGGTATTTTCGTGTGCGGACAGCTCCTGCTAATTTGCGCGAAATTGCTAAGTCAATAATCTTTTTGGCTCTTAGTATAAATATTCTTTCTTTTCCCTGTCGTGTTTGATTTCACTACTATAGTGAGAAAAGGTACATCATTTGTGAGTGAAAAATCAGAAATTGATAAAATTGGTTTGAATACAAAAGGAGATTTTACAGTGAAAACAATACTTGTTGCAGGTGGAGCGGGATATATCGGCAGTCACATGGTCGCGTTGCTAGCCGAAAAGGGTTACAATGTTGTTGTGGTTGATAACCTATGTACAGGTCATAGAGCCGCTGTCAGAAATGCGGAACTTTGTGTCGGTGACGTGAGAGACAGAGTGTTCATGGACGGTGTCTTCTCAAAGTTTGAAATTGACGGCGTTATCAATTTCGCGGCATTTTCTCTCGTTGGCGAGAGCGTGAAGGATCCGCTGAAGTACTACGGAAACAATGTTGCGGGCGCGCAGACTATTCTCGAAACAATGAGAAATCATCGGGTTGATAAAATTGTGTTCTCCAGCACTGCCGCTACATACGGTGAACCGGAGAAGCAGCCAATCGAGGAAACTGACAGAACAGAACCGACTAATCCGTATGGCGCGACAAAACTCGCTATAGAGAGTATGCTGAAATGGTGTAATAAAGCCTATGGCATTAAATACGCCGCTTTACGATACTTCAACGCGGCTGGTTCCAACACTGAAGCCGGAATCGGTGAGGATCACCATCCAGAGACTCATCTCATTCCAATAGTTATGCAGACAGCTCTCGGCAAGCGCGAATATATCGGTGTATATGGCAACGACTACCCGACAAGAGATGGTACCTGCGTCAGAGACTATATTCACGTTGTTGACCTCGTGTATGCCCATCTTCTCGCACTTGAATACCTTGACGAAACCGGCAAAAGCGGTATATTTAATTTAGGCAGCGGAGATGGGTACACGGTAAATGAGATAATCGAAACTTCAAGGCGTGTCACAGGTATGGAGATTCCGGCACGGTACGAAGAAAGACGCGCCGGGGATCCGTCAACGCTGATTGCGTCTAACAAGAAGGCGTTCGATGTTCTGGGCTGGAAACCGGAAAAGTCACTCGATGATATTATAGCTGATGCCTGGATTTGGCATAAAAATCATCCTGATGGGTATGGAGACAGATAAATAAACCTATACTAAACTCTCATTTTTGAGAGTTTAATTAAAAACTCAGAAGTTTCTGCCTGCTGAAAGTTCACAGGCAAAAACTTCTGCAAAATCCTGAAGCTGAGCATCTATTTGACTTTGTGTATATGGTCAGCCGCGTTTAAACCGGAGATGTGCCAAGCCATTTCTTAACAATGTCGGTGCTTACGTTCACAGCTTTTGCGATAAAGCTCTCGTCCATTCCCATTTTGTGAAGATTGAAGGTGATTTCTTTTTTGTTCTGTTCCGCACCTTCAGCGCGTCCTTCGGCACGTCCTTCTTCGAGATACTTAATGCGTCCCTCTTCGAGACCTTCCGCTCTTCCTCTTTCACGGATCCCGGTTATCGCTACACACATATCAACCTCTCCTTTTTCGTTGATTTTTAATTTTAGATTTGACTCCGTAACTCTGTTCGCTATCTCCGCCGTCAACGGATCCATGTGCCTGAACTCTTCTCTATTCGATACAAGCTTCGTCATTTCATCCGTGTCCTTACCGCACCTTATGAACGCAGCAAGTTCTCTGAAATCTGTTTTGAATTTATCGATCTCTTCCTCAGTCATGGACACGGGCGAAACAAGGTTGATTCTATACTCCGGCACATATTTCATTATGCCTTCTCCAACTCTTGGAAACATTTGATGAAGACTCACCGGTCCATCCCACGGATCCTGACCAAAGTACACTACAAGCGTAACCACCGGAATTAACCTGTCATCCCGCTTCATGCCTGACAGAAATTCCGCACTGTCAACTATATCGTGCGCTTTCTTATGTTCTTTAGCAATCTCCGCCACCTGCGAAGAATAGTTGATCGCGTCATAGAGCATATTCTTAACCGGCATTGCGTAATGTACATTATCCTGATTCTCAATACCAAGGATCATCACATAAGCCGCCACACCGTCTTCCATGATTACCGCATTTTTCAACACATCCCTGTATTTCTGTACAGGGAAACTCTTTGCGTCATTCGTGAACGGAAGCGCAATCTCCTCTGTGTTCATTTCCGTCAGAGATTCCGGCTTCAAAACAGGCTCACCGTCATACATAAGATGGTTAAACAAATCCGCAAATACATTCGGTCGTCCCATGTACTTCTTTGCTAATGCGTCTACTGTACCCATATCGTCACCCCCCATTTACTATCTCAGCTTTTTAAGACTATACTCCTTATATTATATAAATATTTTATCATAATACGCCGCGAAAGTCAATAACAATCAATGATATTATAGTATATCCTTTTTGGCTCAAACAGCGTCACAACAGACACACATCGGTACATATATCTAATATTAAAAGTTAGCGTGGAGCTTTGATAATTCATCAAAGCTCTTTTTGCTCTCAGGCTTCAAAACTCTTCGATCCTCTTTTCTAATTGAGTATCGCCGCACAAGCCGTGCATCGGGAACGGGAAACGGAGAACAGTGAAATTGTGAATAAAAGCGTTTATTTGTTCATTTTTGTTCCAAAACGCAAAATTTTTCTTGACAAAATTCGCGTGTTACTCTATAATTATTATAATTTTATTCGCGTATTCCGGTTCTTGGGCAAAATCACATGGTTCCATTTTCAGCCTCGCAAGACTTCATACACTGAACACGAGATATATCCTTAATTATGGTGTATGAACGTTACGCAGGTGCGTGAGTGTATGGCATGAGCAGGAAATCGTAAATCAATCAGGAATTGATTTGCTCGAATAATGCGTATTTTCAGAAACAGAGGTGTCTTTATGGAATCATTAGTATTTACAAACGATCTGTGTCAAGGATGCAACCGCTGTATTTCCGTGTGTCCGATTTTGTCTGTGAATATGTCTGTTGACAACGGAACAGGCGGACAGCGTATCGAGGTTCACGGCGAGAACTGCGTTCAGTGCGGCGCGTGTCTTCACGCCTGTGAACACCGCGCAAGAGAACACCTTGACGATACCGAACGATTCTTCACCGACCTCAAAAACGGGGAACACATTTCCGTACTTATTGCTCCGGCGTTCCTTGCTAACTACCCAAACGAATACAGCAAGGTTCTCGGAGGACTTAAGCAGTTGGGAGTGAACCGCTTCATCAGCGTCAGCTTCGGCGCGGACATAACCACATGGGGCTACATCAACTACATAACCTCTCATAACTTCACAGGCGGCATATCCCAGCCCTGCCCTGCCGTTGTGAATTACATCGAACGCTATATTCCTGAACTTATTCCCAAACTCGTTCCAATACAGAGTCCGCTTATGTGCGCGGCTATTTACGCTAAAAAGTACATGAACATCACTGACAAACTCGCGTTTATCAGCCCCTGCATCGCTAAAAAGGCGGAGATCGACGACCCCAACAACCACGGCTACGTCTCCTATAACGTCACGTTCGACCATCTCATGGAATACGTTCGCCGCAACAATATTTATGGCAGTGATGTGTCGGACGAGATTGAGTACGGGCTTGGCTCTATATACCCAATACCAGGAGGACTCAAGGAGAATGTGTACTGGTTCTGCGGGGATGATGTGTTTATCCGTCAGGTCGAGGGTCCAAAACGCGCTTACAGGTTCCTTGATGACTACAGGGAGCGCGTCAGAGCCGGTAAAACTCTGCCGTTCATGGTCGATATTCTCAACTGCGAACAGGGGTGTATTTACGGTACGGGAATCGAGAGACAAAACGCTGAGTCTGAGGACACATTTTATAACCTACAGCGCATCAAGGAACGGAGCAAACGCTCCAAAAACGGGAACCCTTTCTCTCGCCGTCTTTCACCCGCAAAACGGCTGAAGCTGCTCAACAAGAAGTTCTCTGAGCTGAAGCTTGAGGACTTCATTCGCAAATACACAGACAAATCCTCAACTGTGACGTTCAGAGAGCCAACAGATCGGGAGCTTGATAAAGTATTCGTCTCAATGAAAAAGCTCACCAAAGAGGATCGAAGCATTAATTGCGGAGCGTGCGGATATAGCAACTGCCGCGAGATGGCTGTCGCTATATTCAACCACTGCAACACACCCGAAAACTGTGTACACTTCATGAAAAACGAGGCTCAGATGTTCTCTGAACAGATTGAGCAGAAGAATCAGGCGATGATCTCACGAAATCTGGAGCTTTCTAAATTCATTCAGGACGATTTTGACAGGCTGTCGGTATCGATCGATGAGCTTTTGCGCGGAAACGGCGTGAACGCGGAGGAGACGGCGGCAATCAGCGCGGCAATGAGTAAAATTACAGAATTCTGCGGAATACTTACAACTTCTCTGAACGACATTGGGGAACTGCTTACGGCACTGGAGAAGAATAGCCTCGAAATTGCGGAGATTTCAAAACAGACTAACCTCGTTTCTATGAACGCCTCGATAGAAGCGTCTCACAGTGGAGCGGCAGGAAAGAGTTTCTCCGTGGTTGCGAATGAGATAAAGAACCTCGCCCAGTCGAGCCGGACACTTGCAAGCGGGAGCGACTCAAATCGTCAGAAGATAACATCGGCGGTACGCAATATCAAGAACGAGGCGGCGGAGCTTACCGGATCGGTCGAAGAAATAAACGAGAGACTTATGCGTCTCGCGGCAAGCAGTCAGGAGATGGCAGCAGAGACGGGCGTAGTTCAAACAGTGTCGGAGGGGATGAAAGAGAAGTTGGAAACTCTAAGTCACGATAGCGAAGAGTAAAAAAGGTTCAGGGTGAGAAACACAGTTTTATTGGGCGAAGTGCAATACTGACTTCATTCCAAACTCTCACCCTAAAATTTTCACCCAGCCCCAGAAGCATGGGTCAACAATACACTGGCTAAAATATAGCCAGACTCACCATAAACAGTTGTTTTATATTTTGGATTATAGAAGGTTCTCTTCTTTTCAAAATTTCGATAACTGTCAGTATGTCGAAGTACATCTCGCAACTGTCGCTTTTCAGAAAGTCACCTATCATTTTTTGACAGTTTTTTGCTTTCCTGAGATCTCATTCACTTATGTTGTCATAGAAATGGGATTTGAAAATCGCGCGGCAAGAGCAGATAATTGCCTTTGCATTTCGCAAGGCTGATCTGTAGTCTCTTTCATCTGCCATTGTATATTAAGATCCTATTCATAAATAGAAATGGTAAAATAGTATCCAAGACAGATGAAAAAATGAACGAAAAAATGTTATCGTTCATGGACAATATCAGACGAACTTTGGAAAGAAGCAAAAGG
>CAZKLU010000008.1:0-20318 GCA_964553775.1 uncultured Oscillospiraceae bacterium
TTCAATATTGACCTTACCGAATACGAAAATTGCGAAACACTTCCGCCGCTCATGCAGTGGGATGAACGCTGGGGATACGGGATGTACGCGGGAAATTATTTTGCTCTCTCCGGCTGCGGTCCGACCTGTCTCTCGGCAGTCGCGATATATCTGACCGGCGATACGTCACTGAACCCGCGTGAGATTGGAAGGTTCAGTGAAGACAACGGCTATGCGGAGAGCGGCAACGGTACGAAGTGGACGCTATTCTCAGAGGGCGCGGAGAAACTTGGAATACACGCTGAGGAGCTTCCGCTTGACGAGGGAACGATAGCGCGGCATCTTAAAAACGGAGAACCTGTAATACTTATCATGGGACCCGGCGACTTCACCAGCACGGGGCATTACATAGTTCTCACGGGTATTACGGAAGACGGCGCGTACACGATACACGACCCAAACAGCCACGAAAACTCCGAAAAACTATGGTACTATAGCGACATATATAGTCAGATACGCAATATATGGGCATATACTGTGTGAGGTTCACACGCTCATAATACCATTATATCATAACATTTTGAAATTACAATATTTTTTTGCGCCAACATTTAATTTTGGAGGCGATTTTATGACAAGGAAATTTCTTGTCGCGATGAGCGGAGGCGTTGACAGCTCTGTTGCGGCATATCTTATAAAAAAGCAATACCCCGACTCGGCTGCTGTGACAATGCGCCAGCTTCGCGGTTTTAACGAGACTGGCTCCTGCTGCTCATGGAGCGATCTGCACGACGCGGCGGAGGCGGCTTTTGCGCTTGGTATACCGCACGCTGTACTCGATTTCACAGACGAGTTCCGGCGAGAGGTAATAGATGAGTTTGTGCGTGTATACGAATCCGGAGGAACACCTAACCCCTGCCTGTATTGTAACCGGCGTATGCGGTCGGGGCATTTGCTCAGTTACGCGCTCTCAAAAGGCTTTGACGGCATAGCCACAGGACATTACGCTAAGATAAAATATGATTCAGGTTCAAATCGCTGGCTTTTAATGCGCGGTGCTGACAGAACGAAGGATCAGGCTTATGTACACTACGCGATGACGCAGTTTCAGCTTGAACACACTGTTTTTCCTTTGGGTGAACTTGCAAAGGCGGATGTTCGTGAAATAGCCGAAAATCTTGGGCTTGTTACAGCAAACAAACGGGACAGTCAGGATATATGCTTTGTGCCTGACGGCGATTACGGCGCGTTTATGGAGCGTTATACTGGCAAGAAATACGAGTCGGGAGATTTTCTTGACCTTGACGGCAACGTGATAGGACATCATCGAGGAGCGGTACGGTACACTATAGGACAGCGGCGAGGGTTGTCACTTCCAATGGGGGAGCGCGTATATGTTGTGGGCAAGGATATGGAGAAGAACACAGTGACAGTCGGAGATGAATCCGCTCTGTATTCAAAATCTCTTGTTGTGAGTGATGTAAACTGGATAGCGTTTGAAAATCTCACAAGCCCGCTGAATGTCACAGTGCAGACACGCTACCGTCAGAAGGAGCGATCCGCGAAAATAATACCGCTTAGTGAGAACACAGTCAGGGTGAATTTTGAGGAACCGCATAGAGCCGCCGCGCTGGGGCAGGCGGCAGTATTCTATGACGGTGATATTGTTCTTGGCGGCGGGATTATTTCCTCAAATCCGAAATGAATTTTGGATTTGGGTAAAAGTACCCTCGCAATATAAAGCGAGCGGTTTTATACCTCAAAGCGGTTGCTAAAACACGCTGCCCCACCCTATTATCTCTGTGCCGCGAAGTTCATCAAGACGTTCGCTCACCATGAGAGAACTTATATAACCCGAAGCACCGTCCTCGGAGAGCGCGCCGTCAAGAAGTTCAAGGAGCGCGTCATCGATTGCGTCAATATCTTTGTGCATAAGCACTATGTGTGTGTAGCTGTCGCGTGAACGCCAAAGAGTTATTGCCCTGTTCGTGAGTACCTCTGCTGATTCCCATTCGGAATCAAGACACGCTTGCCCTGCTTTTTCGGCGAGAGATATTATATCGTCCGCAATATCTGATATTATAAAGGCATTTATGAGGCTGAGAGCGAATAGAATAATCAATATAAAAGCGGCAAAAAGCTCTTTTTTCAAGAGGCACCCTCCTTTTTTATGAACAATATGCCGCCAAGGCTGTCAACCGTCATGAGATAAACGTCTCGCGGTGTTGATATTCCGCGACCTCGCAGTTCCTTTTTGAGCCACTTCTCATCGCGGTGTAGTAGTCTGAGATTATCGGTCATAACTCTTCCGCCGGTGATAACGGAAACAGGAAGCCCCGGTTCGGGGACTGAAAGGTTCATATCCTGCGGTGTTACGGGCGATGATTTTGCGTATAGAAGCACACTGAGCGCACCGTTAGTTTCAAGAATCGCGTGTCGAACTGTCGTTATGTCGGTAACGTCCTTCGTTCGGAGCGCGGCGTAAAGCTCGTCGATTGAGATTCTATTACGGTGCATTTCGCTCTGGACGATAACGCCGTTGTCTATGAGTATACTCGGTTTCCCGCAAAGGAGCCTTCTCACACGCGGGTATTTGACCGATATGCCGGAGATCAGCACCTGAGACGCGAAAAGAGTCAGCACCGGCACTATGCCGTATAAAAGCGGTGTACCTGTATCCTGTAAAGGCTGTGACGCTAAGTTGGAGATAAGTACGGCTGTAGCAAGTTCTATCGGCTCCAATTCCCCAAGCTGCCGTTTTCCCATGACGCGCATTGAGAACATGAGAAGCAGGAACATTATTATCGTTCTTATAAATGATACGCCCATGTGACACCGCCTTTAACGCTTTTTGAGTGTAGTATTTGCTCAAACACCGATATTATGCGCGGCGTTGCGCTTGTGAGCCGCGTTTTTGCGAAAATCAGTATTGCTCATTTCATATATTCACCCTTTTTATGGAAAAACAATCAATTTAACATTATATCAGTCTCTATATGTGTCGTGAATCTTTTTCAGAGCTTCACCGCTGACTGACGGTTTTCTCTTTCCCCTTTTGGCGGGATTTTGGATTACATATCCCTTGGCACCGCATTCATTAACTTAAAAAGCATAGCCTGCGGGCAAAAGATCACTCACGGTATATCGGAGAAATTTTGCAAAAAAACATAACTTACCCTTGACAAAGAACAATTTTCGTATTACGATTAAGTAGATCACTCTTAATAAGGAGAAGATACATCTATGGGAAAATATTTCGGCACTGACGGCTTTCGCGGCGAGGCAAATATCGACCTCACTGTCGTTCACGCTTTTAAAATCGGACGTTTCCTCGGCTCTTACTTCGGAGACGATAACCACAAATGCCGTGTTGTTATCGGTAAGGACACAAGACGCTCAAGCTATATGTTCGAGTCAGCTATCTCAGCGGGACTTACCGCTTCGGGCGCGGACGCTTATCTGCTGCACGTTTCAACTACTCCAAGCGTTTCATACGTCACCCGTACCGATGATTTTGATTGCGGCGTTATGATTTCCGCAAGCCACAACCCGTATTACGACAATGGTATAAAACTCATAAATTCCTCCGGAGAGAAGATGGAGCAGGAGGTTCTTGATAAGATAGAGGAATATATCGATGGGATCATACATGAGTTCCCATACGCTGAACGTGACAAAATCGGCGAAACTGTAGATTATTCCGCCGGACGGAACCGCTATATGGGTTATCTCATCTCACAGGCTACTCATTCGTATAAGGGCAAAAAAGTCGCCCTCGACTGCGCGAATGGCAGTACATGGACGATTGCCAAGAGCGTTTTCGATGCCCTTGGTGCTGATACCTATGTTATAAATAATAAACCTGACGGGCTTAATATCAACATGAACTGCGGTTCCACTCACATTGAGGGACTTCAGAAATACGTTGTCAAAAATAACCTTGACGTTGGTTTCGCGTTCGATGGTGACGCTGACAGATGTCTCGCTGTTGATGAGAACGGCAAACTCATAAACGGAGATTTGATTTTATATATATACGGCAGATATATGTATGAGCGCGGCAAGCTCGGAGACACTAAAGTTGTCACAACCGTAATGTCGAACTTCGGACTTTATAAAGCGTTTGACGAGCTTGGTATCGGTTACGAGAAGACCGATGTCGGGGATAAGTACATCTGGGAGAATATGCGCGAGTATGGCAACCGTCTCGGCGGTGAGCAGTCGGGTCATATCATATTCGCCAAATATGCAACCACCGGAGACGGTGTTCTCACAGCTATAAAGCTCATGCAGGTCATGCTCGACAGAAAAATGCCGCTCTCAAAGTTAGCTGAGCCGGTCACGATATACCCGCAGGTACTGAAAAATGTTGTTGTGTTCGATAAGGAGTACGCACTCGCGGATTCAGATGTCAAAGCAGCGGAATCGGCGGCGGAGGAGCGTCTCGCGGGTAACGGCAGGGTGCTTTTAAGAGCAAGCGGAACAGAGCCGCTTATCCGCGTGATGGCTGAGGCACCGACGCAGGAGGAATGCGAGATAGCTGTAGACTCAATAATTGAAGTGCTTGTCAAAAAGGGCTATGTGACCGATTGAAAATTGTTATGAGTATGATCGGAGGAAATTATGTATAGAACAAACGAGCTTTTAACGCTTGAACACACTCGATTTGAGCCTGTGTTAATGAAAGCGGAGTACCCGTGGCAGGCACTTGATTTAATAAAGGGCTTTATTATAGAGCTTGGGGCTTCTCTGCCAAAAGATGAGTTTGAAGAGATTTCGGAAAATGTTTGGGTAGCCCGTGACGCTGTAGTGTTTCCGTCAGCTTATATAGGCGCACCGTGTGTAATTGGACATGAGACAGAGGTTCGCCATTGTGCGTTCATACGCGGCAGTGCGCTTATAGGTGACAACTGTGTTGTGGGAAACTCAGTTGAGATAAAAAACGCTGTTCTATTTGACAATGTTCAGACACCTCATTATAACTATGTTGGAGACTCAATTCTTGGCTACCGTTCTCACATGGGTGCGGGGTCTATCACTTCAAACGTGAAAAGTGATAAAACGCTTGTCGTTGTAAAGTATGGCGATGAGCATATTGAGACAGGACGCAAGAAATTCGGCGCAATACTCGGTGACTACGTTGAAGTTGGCTGCAACAGTGTATTGAATCCGGGTACCGTAATTGGCAGAAGAACAAGTGTTTATCCTGTCTCCTGTGTTCGCGGTGTTGTGCCGGAGAACTCAATTTATAAGAGCGAGGGTCGGATAGTAAGAAGATGCGCGGATGATTGAGATATACTTAAACCGAAATTTATTTTTGTCTCAATGTGCAAATTTCAGGACGCGAAACGCGATGCGGTCAGTATTTACACTCTAATTGGGTTTTCATGTGTGATAAGATCAACTTGTCTGTGACGAAATATACCGTGAAAGCAATTATAAAAGCCAAAACAATCCGTATGCTCAAATTTTAACTTTTCGGAATCAGTTATGTTCTGAGCATAAAAAGACTCCCTTTTTAAGGGAGCCTTTTGTTTTTATATTTTCTGCATATCCACGCAAGCTCATATTCTTTTACATTCTCAAGTTCCCCAACCATCACAGCGTCCAGTACGGCGTTCAATATTTCTCCTACAAGTGTACCCGGAGCGATGTTGAGTGCTGTTATTACATCGTTTCCCGTTATTTTCAGGTGTGACAGCTTGTAGCATGGATCGCGTTCCAAAACATCATTCAGTGTTTCACTGTATGTGTCGGGATAACCTCGTATATCAAGGAGCCGCTTCAGATTTTGTCTGCCTAATTTGTGAAGATACATCGTTATTGACTTTGACGTATTCTCAATATCATCGTCTTTGTACCGAAGAAGCTCGCTGACAGCGGAATGTGTTTTGCTGTCGAGCTTCAGTATCTTCGGTATTTTCGTGTTCCAGAGAAAGAGCACAAGTGCGGAGACAGTATCTGTTCCTCTGTAATCTTTAAGCATCTCAGGCGTACAGTCAGGCACAAGGAATTGACAGACATCCTCGTATTCACTCATAATCTCATATGCGTGTTTTCCCGTCAACATTCGTGTAATCTCCATCGTGATTCGCTCGGCGGAGATGTTTTGTAAAAGTCTGTAATCGTGGTGTATAGCCGCCGCTGTGCCACTGTCTATTGTGAATGCCAGCACTGACGCGAACCGCAACGCCCTGAGTATTCTCAGCGCGTCCTCGGCGAATCGTCTCTCCGGCTTTCCGACGCAGCGTATTACACCGTTTTCCAAGTCACGAAAGCCGCCAAAGGGGTCAGCAAGTCCCGCTTCGTCGCTGTATGCCATCGCGTTTATTGTGAAGTCGCGCCGGGAAAGGTCATCAGTGAGCCTTTCGGTGAACGTAACATTGTCAGGTCTTCGGTTATCGGAGTATTCACCGTCAACGCGGAATGTTGTCACTTCATATGCTTCTCCGTCAGCTAAAACAGTAACCGTGCCGTGCTTCAATCCAGAACCCGCTTTTGCGTTTTTACCGAATACACTTATGACTGTATCAGGCTTTGCGGCAGTGCATATATCCCAGTCGTTCGGAACAGCACCGCGAAGTGTGTCGCGGACACAGCCGCCGACAGCGTAGGCTTCATAGCCGCTTTTATTGAGCGATTCGATTATGAATCTCACGCCGTCAGGTAAGATTATTTTACGCCTCGTCGATTGTTGAGACATAGAACGAAATCTCCTCAAGCGCACCGAGAAGCATACGAACCGTATCAAGCGATGTGAACATCGTGACACCGTTTTCAACGGCACACCGCCTTATAGCGACACCGTCCTCGTAGTGTACGCCGGAGTTTATCGCCCGTGTGTTGAGGATGTAGCTCACGCCGCCGGCTCGTATTGTATCAAGAATCTCATCGCTGCCCTCGCTTGTTTTGCCAAGTACCTTGACACGCATACCATTGGCTTTTATTGTCTCTGCGGTTCCGACTGTTGCCGCTATGCCGAAACCAAGACGATAGAAGCGTCTCACAAGCGGCAGCACCTCGTCCTTGTCCTCATCCGCCACCGTCACAACAACAACGCCGTGGTCGGTCACGTTCACACCGGACGCTTTCAGAGCCTTGTACATTGCGCGGTTGAGACTCTCATCGTACCCTATAGCTTCACCCGTTGATTTCATCTCAGGAGACAGATAAGCGTCAAGACCGGGTATTTTGGAAAATGAGAACGCGGGGGCTTTCACATAGTAGCGTGATTTTCTGGGCGGTGTCAGATCTGTAATGCCCTGCTCCGCAAGACTCTCGCCTAAAATGACTTTTGTCGCTATGTCGGCAAGCGGTTGACCTGTAGCCTTTGACAGGAATGGAACTGTTCTTGACGAACGCGGATTCACCTCAATGACATATACATTTTCGTTCGGGTCAACGATGAACTGTATATTGTATAGTCCCACAATGCCGATTCCAAGTCCGAGCCGTCTTGTATAATCGAGTATCACGTTCCTGACACGCTCTGAGATTGAGAATGTCGGGTAGACGCTTATCGAGTCGCCGGAATGTATTCCCGTGCGTTCCACAAGTTCCATGACCCCTGGAATAAACACGTTTTTTCCGTCACAAATCGCGTCAACCTCAAGTTCCTTGCCTGATATATACTTATCGACAAGTACAGGCTGATCCTCGTTTATCTCAACGGCGTTTTTAAGATAGTGACGCAGTTCCGGCTCTCCTGATACTATCTGCATAGCGCGTCCTCCTAAAACGTAGCTTGGACGCACAAGTACCGGATAACCGATACGTTCCGCGGCTTTCACACCGTCCTCGATATTCGTAACAGCTTCTCCGGCGGGCTGCGGTATATTAAGCTCAAGCATAACCTTTTCAAAAGCGTCACGGTTCTCAGCACGTTCAATCGCGGCAAAATCGGTGCCGATCAGTTTAACGCCGCGCTCCATAAGCGGTTCCGCAAGGTTTATAGCCGTCTGCCCTCCGAGAGACGCTATAACACCGACAGGCTTCTCAAGGTCAATAACATTCATTACGTCCTCAGCTGTGAGCGGCTCAAAATAGAGCTTATCGGAACAGGTGTAATCAGTGGAGACAGTTTCGGGGTTATTGTTGATGATGATAGCTTCGTAACCCGATGCTTTTATCGTCTTTACGGCGTGAACTGTGGAATAGTCAAACTCAACGCCCTGACCGATTCTTATCGGACCGGAGCCTAACACAAGTATCTTCTCCTTGTCAGATACTTCCGATTCGTTTTCCTGCTCATATGTTGAGTAGAAATACGGAACATAGCTTGAGAACTCAGCGGCGCAGGTGTCTATCATCTTGTACACCGGCACAATTCCGGCTTTTTTGCGCGTCTCGCGTATTGTCAGCTCATCACTCTGCCACAGCTTCGCGATATACTGGTCTGAGAACCCAAGACGCTTCGCGCCCCACAGTACGTCAAGGTCGCCAACGGACGCTTTCAGCTTAGCCTCATAGTCGATGATGTTCTTTATCTTATCAAGGAACAGCATATCTATCTTCGTTATGCTGTATATTACGCCCAAATCCGCGCCGTGATAGATTAGCTCCGCGATTGCGAAAAGCCTGTCGTCTGTTCCCTTGGATATATATTCCAATAGCTGCTTCGCGTCGCAGGTATCGAACTTGGCTTTGTATAAGTGGTTCACGTTGATTTCAAGGGAACGCACGGCTTTTAGGAGACTTTCCTCTATCGTTCTTCCGACAGCCATCACCTCACCGGTTGCCTTCATTTGAGTTGACAGCTCGTTTGAAGCGTCAGAGAATTTATCGAACGGGAAGCGCGGCATTTTCGTTACGACATAATCAAGCGCAGGCTCAAAACTCGCCGGAGTATTCGCGAGTTTGATTTCGTCAAGCCGCATACCAACGGCGATTTTAGCCGATACACGCGCTATCGGGTAACCGCTCGCTTTCGACGCAAGAGCCGAGGAGCGGGAGACGCGGGGGTTGACCTCTATCAAATAGTATCTGAACGATTCAGGGTCGAGCGCGAACTGCACGTTACAGCCGCCCTCAATTTTCAATGCGCGAATGATTTTCAGCGCACTGTCGCGGAGAAGATGATACTCCTTGTTTGTAAGTGTCTGGCTTGGAGCGACAACGATAGAGTCTCCGGTGTGTATACCAACCGGGTCGATGTTCTCCATATTACAGACAGTTATCGCTGTGTCGTTTGCGTCACGCATGACCTCGTACTCTATCTCTTTATAGCCGCGTATGCTCTTTTCGACAAGCACCTGACTGACAGGCGAGAGCGCGAGACCGTTTTTCAGATGCTCCCTGCACTCCTCTTCGTTATCCGCGAATCCTCCGCCTGTACCACCCAACGTAAACGCGGGACGCAACACCACAGGGTAGCCTATTTCCGAAGCGGCTTCAAGACCCTCGTCTATCGTTTCCGCTATTTTAGATGGCAGGACAGGCTCACCCAGTTCCTGACATAACGCCTTGAATTTCTCTCTGTTCTCCGCTTTCTCGATAGATTCCGCTGACGTACCCAAAAGCTCCGTCTGACACTCACGCAGTACGCCTGAGCGTTCAAGCTCCATCGCGAGATTCAATCCCGTCTGACCGCCAATGCCGGGTATAAGCGCGTCGGGGCGTTCAACTCTTATAATTCTGGCGGCAAACTCAAGCGTCAGCGGTTCCATATATACCTTGTCGGCTATGGATGTGTCTGTCATAATTGTCGCTGGGTTGGAATTTGCCAAAAGAACCTCGTAGCCCTCCTCTTTAAGAGCGAGACACGCCTGTGTACCGGCGTAGTCAAACTCCGCCGCCTGACCTATGACTATCGGACCGGAGCCAATGACCATTATCTTGTGAATATCGGTTCTTTTAGGCATTGGTCTTCGCCTCCTTCATTATGTCGATAAATTCATCGAACAGATAACCGCTGTCACGCGGTCCCGGTGCGCTCTCAGGGTGGTACTGTACGGAAAATATTCTGTCCCTGACACATTCAAGCCCCTCAACCGTGTTATCAAGAAGATTGATATGCGTTATCTCAAGACCTGTGCCATTGAGCGAATCCGCGTCAACGGCGTAAGAATGGTTCTGGCTTGTTATCTCAATTTTGCCTGTTTTAAGGTTACGAACGGGGTGGTTGCCGCCGCGATGACCGAATTTGAGTTTGTACGTCTTTGCCCCGTAAGAGAGTGCGATTATCTGATGACCGAGACATATACCGCATATCGGCAGCTTCCCGCGAAGAGAACGCACAAGCTCTACAACGGGCGTGACATCCTCTGGGTCGCCGGGACCGTTTGACAGGAACACACCGTCAGGACGCATATCCTCGATTATGTTCGCGGGGGTATCGTAGGGTACTATTGTTACATTACAGCCTCTGGCATTGAGTGAGCGAATGATATTGAGCTTTATGCCGCAGTCAACAGCCACAACGTGGAATTTATGGTTTGATGTGCGTGAATACCAGCGTTTTTTGCAGCTCACGCGGTCAACCTGATCGTGTGGAAGGTCAGTGCGGTTCAGAACATCGAGAGCGTCTGAAAGCGGGAAATCAGCGTCGCACAGCAACGCCTTGCCGCTGCCGTTGTCGCGTATGGAACGGGTCAGAAGTCTTGTGTCAACACCCTCTATAGCGGGTATGCGGTTCTCCTCAAGAATCTCCGAGAGAGTTTTTGTGTATCGGAAATTTGAGGGGTTATCGTTGTACTCGCGAACAGCAAGACCGCCGATTGTGGGAATTTTAGTCTCAAAGTCGTCGTCTGCTGTTCCGTAGTTGCCGATAAGCGGGTATGTCATAACGACGATCTGGTCGGTATAGCTTGGGTCGGATATTATCTCCTGATAGCCAACCATTGAAGTATTAAATACAAGCTCACATACTCTGCTCCCGCCGCTGCCGAAGCCGAAGCCGTAAAATTCGTTGCCATCCGGCAGTACAAGTTTTCTTGTGTATCCGCGCAAATTGACGCACCTCCATGTTGGATAGTATTTATACTCAAAACAGAAATGAATTTTCGGTTTTGAAGGTTTAACAGTACCGGCAATTATCAGACGGACAGTGTATCAGCCGGTTATTGCCATAATAAGCTCTCAAACTATTATCTTACCACTTTCTGAGTTTATTCGCAACTGTCGGATTGGATAAAGAGAGACGCGGTTGAGAGCGCGTTTAGAGGGAAAATGAATAGACTCAAGTCAAAGGGATTTAGATTTACTGACAAGAAGCCCGCAGGATATTTCCTGCGGGTGTTATTTTTGAAATTTCTTTGATACATCTACAGCCGAAAATTCAACACTCTTCATAGTCTTTTTATCGCCATCGAGTTCCCAGTCTACAAGAACTGTGATGACAAATGGACGCTTTCCGGCACCGGAATCGAAGCGCACTATGCAGCTGAATATCGGTTCTTCAGCAGTGGTGGCGAAACACCGTTCATTCAGCATAGCAAGCTCCCCATCGCCAAGTTCATCTGCTAAATCTATCCACTGTGCCTCAGTTGCGATTATGTTCTGCTTTGTTTCTCCTTCGCTGTCAATGTATGTTGCAACCATTATGTTGGATTTTTTGTCTACATATCCCCGCATTTCAACTGCGAAACCGGAGTATCCTGAAAACTCTTCACCGCTGTTGCCGACTGTATCAAGATCTTCGGTGATGTTCTTGCTCTTCAGAATATTCTCGGCAACTATGGCAGCCTGCCTTTCGGCGTATGTGCCGTCTGTTACTGCTTCAAGCTTCTCGCGTATCTCGCCAACACATTCACGAAGGCACTCCATCATAAGCGGGTTAAACGAACCGCACTCACCGTTTGTTATCATCTGCATAGCCTGTTCGTGAGTATATGCCGGCTTATATACTCTCACGCTTGTGAGAGCATCATAGACATCCGCCATTGACACAACCTGCGCTGAAATAGGTATTTGATCACCGACAAGACCGTCCGGATAACCTCTGCCGTCCCAGCGTTCATGGTGCCAGCGGCATATTTCGTAGCCATATTTTATAAGCGGTTCATCAGGGTTTAACGCGGAGCTTTTGAGCATTTCGGCACCTATCGCGGAATGTGTCTTCATTATTTCGTACTCGTCTTTTGTCAGACGTCCGGGTTTATTGAGAATTTCAGATGGTATGGAGATTTTGCCAATATCATGCAGTGACGAAGCCATAGTTATAGTAGAAATCATATCCTCATTAAGGTCATATCTGTCCGTTTTCATCATCACCATTTTAAGAAGCGTCTCGGTAATCATATTAACGTGCTGAACGTGCAGTCCGCTCTCGCCGTTACGGAACTCAACAATATGGCTGAGGATCTGAACCATCAGGTTGCTGCTCTTCTGCTTCTCATAAATCTGTTCTGAAACGAGGTCTATCAGCTTCTTTTGCTTCTGGAACAGAACCATGGTATTATTAACCCGGTGCTGTACCACGAATGTATCAAAAGGTCGTGTTATAAAATCGGTAACGCCAAGCTCGTAAGCGCGGTTGATATACGATGGCGCGGCTTCAGCTGATATGATGATAACCGGCAGCTTTTTTATCCATCCTCTGGCTTTCATATATTCCAATACTTCAAAGCCGTCAAGCTCCGGCATAACAATATCAAGAAGTACAAGGTCAAGTGTGGTACCCGCTCGCTCTATAATTGAAACCGCTTGTCTGCCGTTTTCAGCCTCCACAATCTCGTATGAATCTGACAGTATATCTTTCAATATTTCGCGATTCATTTCGTTATCGTCTGTAACAAGAATCCGGCTTTTAGCGCGTTCCATCTCCATGCTATATCCTCTCCTTTGTATATATATATATATATATATTGCGTGGGTGCGCTGTGAATTTCTCAGGCAGCGGATGGATCGCCGCGTTGATACTATTCAATTACTTATAATAGCACAAACCAAAAATGATTTCAACCCTTAATAGTGAAATTTAGAAATTTAACAATTTGTAATGATCCTCCTATACGCTGCGGAGGCTTGTCTTGCGCCGATGGGGCGGGGAAGTGACTGCTATGTTTTTGCGGGAACCGATATGTACCGGTTCCCGCTTATCATGCTGTATACTTTCCCTGATGAGAATATTTAGAATTAAGTTTTGCTGCTTGCGGCTCTCGATTTTCGCCTAACCACGCGCAAAGCCCTTTAGCAGTCCCAGAATCTCCAATAGTCTGAACCTCAATACCGCACCGCCGCAATCCTTTGTTATCAGTGACACCTCATCGTTTGTAAGTCCTATGGCAGATGTGTCCGTTGCAGCTTCGGTGCATAGCGGGGGATATACAACGCACCACCAGTTATGACCCGCGCCGCTTCCTATCACGATTCTCAGTGAAGTATATATACCCGCTGGAAGCGAAAACGTGTCGTACTCCGTTGTTGGAAAACTTTCCTCGCAGAGCGAGACTTTCACATTGTAATCGTAACCGTTTTTAATAATCGTCTCCCTCGCGGCTGACGCAATGTTATCAAGATTTTCGCAGATTATTTCACGCGCTTTTTCTGTGTCCCCAATTCCGCTGAGCTTTTCCGTAAGCAATTCAAGAATAGTGTCACGAACATCAAGCTTCAAGTTCTGGTCGGATTTCGTATCTGAATTTGCTACAACGTGCAGTCTCACGAGCTTGTTTGAAAGCGCGTCCGCGTCATGGTTTAGCACTCCGCCAAAAAGAATTATCACAGCGGCAAATACCATAAGTACAATTTCCCACTTTTTAAGTTTCATAAAATTACCTCACATAACAAAAAATCGGATGATACGCACCCATGAGTACATTATCGTCCGATTATCTTTGTTTTAATCGTGAAGCAGTTTTTTTATTCGAGTATTTGAGCGGACACGGGAAAACCGGTCAAGCCGTAGAGCTGAAAATTTTACAGGTTTTGCGTGTATTCCCGCGCCCGTGTGCCGCTCAGACAACAGGCTGTGTCCGCGTTGGTTTTGCGATGAACTTCTCTATTTCATCACCGTATTTATGCTCGTAGGCACTCCGCGCTTTTTCCTCATTGTCGAAAAGCCCGTACACAGCCGACCCTGTTCCTGTCATACACGCGCACAACGCCCCCTGTGATAGCAGCTTGCTCTCAAGATCCTCTATCGTCTCGCGTTTGTGATGTGAGAGCGCGACCTCAAATATATTGAAGCACCTGCGCGAAAGTTCCGTGAGATTCCCGTTTTCCAATGCGGATATTGCTCCGTCTATGTCGGGTCTTAGCTTTATGCGTATATTGTCCGCGGCGGAAAAGAGTCTTGGCGTTGATACCGAAAACGATGGTTTCAGCACGATGAACCGGCAGTCAGGCAACGGTTTGAGAGGATGAATCTCGTCACCGCGCCCCAACGCTAAAACAGTGCCGCCCTCAACGCAGAACGCGACATCCGAGCCTATTTTGCTCCCGATTCCGCGAAGTCTGTCCGCGTCAAGGTTCGTCTCAAGCATTCTGTTAAGCCCCCGCAATATAGCAGCCGCGTCCGCGCTCCCTCCCGCCATACCGGAGCAGATCGGAATATTTTTTTCGAGTTTTACATTTACCGACACATCGGAAATGCCCGTTTCCTCCAGAAACACCTCTGCTGCCCTGTACGCTAAATTCTCATGTCCGCACGGCAGATACGTCTTGTCACTCGATACAACGATTCCTGAACCGCTTTTTACCGTTATTGTGACATTATCGTATAGATCAATGCTCTGCATGATCATCTTCATATCGTGGTAGCCGTCTGAGTGCTTGCCAACGATGTCGAGCGTAAGGTTCAGCTTCGCGTAAGCTCTTTCGTTTATCTCCATGCTCAGCGTCCGAAGAGTCTGCCCATAAGCTCTGTTCCGGCTTTGAGCGCACATCCTGTCTCGCCGTTTTTCTCCGAGTAAGAAAGACCCGACTTTGTATCTGTTGTGCTGTCGTAGATTACAAACGGAACAGGGTCGCCATCGTGTCCGCGTGTTGAGGTGAGCGTCTTGTGGTCGCTCAGAACCAGCATTCGGAAATCGGTGCCATTCGCTTTGAGCTTTTGAACTATAGGAGCGATTATGCGCGAATCAAGATTCTCAATAGCCTGTAGTTTTCCCTTTGTGTCGCCGTTGTGAGTACACTCATCGGGAGCCTCAAGGTGTACCGCAACGAAATCATGTGTATTCAGAGCATCAACAGCTGAGGACGCTTTACCCTCATAGTTTGTCTCAAGCTCGCCTGTTGCGCCGTCAACTATGATAACGTCAAGCCCTGTCAGTCTCGCTATACCCTGACAGAGAGGAACTGCGGAAATTACAGCACCTGTTTTGCCGTAATTCTCATAAAAGCTCGGCAGTTTTACTGCTGTACCCTCAGCCCAGAACCATATACCGTTAGCCGGAAGTTTGCCCTCGGCGCGGCGTTTCTCGTTGAGCGGGTGATGGTTCAGTTTTGTAAACGCAAGCTCCATAAGACTGCCAAGCACGGCGGCATCGTCGCAGCCGGAGGGGAAGAGAGGTCCTATTTTTTCACCTAGATGGTCGTGCGGCGGAATGAGCTTTATACCGGTAACGTCCGCGCCGCTCTGTACCGCGAAATGTCTGAACGATGGAGCGGGATATATGCGAACACCGGCTTTTTTTGCGGCAGCCGCAAATTCCGGTTCTGAAAAGAGCGCGTTGATTATTGCTATAGACTCATCACCCTCTATGGAACCGGCGGAGTGGGAGATTATTTTGCGCTCACTGAGCGGTACATTGTCGTCAGTGTCCTCATAGCAGACCATGTTGCAGCGCATTGCAACCTCGCCGGGTTCAAGCGCGATACCGGTGGCGGCGGCTTCGAGCGGTGCTCTTCCGGTGTAGCAGACAAGCGGGTCACAGCCGAAAATCGAGAGTATAGCAGTGTCGCTTCCCGCGGGAAGTCCTATTGGTACGTTGCGGACGTTTCCAAGTTCCCCATGCGCCGCGAGGTAATCAAGTGTTGGTATATTAGCGTATTCAAGAGGTGTTTTGCCGCCAAGCGCGGGTACAGGGTTATCCGCCATGCCATCGCCAATAATCAATACATATTTCATTTTATTTTTTCTCCAATCTCATCATGAATTTTTTGAGTCTTTCAAGCGCAATTTCCAGTTCCTCAACCGATGTCGCGTAGCTCATTCGTACAAAGCCCTCGCCAGCGGGTCCGAACGCTGTGCCGGGTATAACCGCAACTTTTTCCTCACGCAGAAATCTTGTGCAGAACTCCTCGGAATCAAGACCGCTTGACGTGATATTCGGGAAAATATAGAATGCCCCTCTCGGCTCAAAACATCGAAGCCCCAGTTCTCTAAGTCCTTTCATCATCATTTTGCGTCTTTGGTTGTATGATGTTCGCATACGGACTATATCCTCATCGCCGTTTTTCATTGCCTCTATAGCGGCGTACTGACTCATTGTGGGAGCGGACATTATGCCATACTGGTGTATTTTAAGAAGCTGTTTTACTATAGCACCTGGGGCGCAGAGATAACCGAGTCTCCAGCCTGTCATAGCATAGGCTTTTGAAAAGCCGCTTACAAGTATTGTACGCTCTTTAAGCCCTTCAATATTTGCGGGTGATGTGTGGTGAAGTCCGTAGCTCAGTTCCGCGTATATTTCATCGGAGATAATCATTATATCTGTACCTCGCAGAACATCGGCTATGCCTCGCAGTGCCTCCTCAGTCATAACCGCGCCTGTGGGATTGCATGGAAACGGCAGAATGAGTGCTTTCGTTTTCGGCGAAATAGCGGCTTTAAGCTCCTCCGGCATAAGCATGAAGTCATTTTCTTCCTTTGTCGGAACGAGAACGGGTTTACCCATTGAAAGAGCCGTCAAGGGAGAATAGCACACAAAGCTTGGGTCGGGTATTATAATCTCGTCTCCTGGTTCTATAATAGCCCTCAGAGCGAGGTCAATGGCTTCACTTCCGCCAACGGTTACGATTATTTCATCTTTCGCGTTATAGTCCAAATTGAAACGCCGTTTGAGGTACGCGGATATTTCGTTGCGGAGCCTTGTCATACCCGCGTTAGAAGTATATTTTGTGTGTCCCTGTTCAAGCGAATATATACCTGCCTCGCGTATATGCCATGGTGTAACAAAATCAGGTTCGCCTATACCGAGTGATATAGCGTCCGTCATGTTTTCAAGTATGTCAAAGAATTTGCGTATACCGGAAGGCTGTATTTCCCGCACACGGCTTGACAATATTTTATCATAGTCAATCATACAAATAGCGGTCTCTCTTCCTGCTCAGATTCGACAAGGAACGCTCTGCCCTTTTCCTTGTATTTTTTCAAAATAAAGTGCGTTGCCGTTGAAAGAACGCCGTCTATCGTTGACAGCCGCGTTGAAATAAAGTGCGACACCTCTTTCAAGGACTTTGCGGATATGATAACTGTGAGGTCATAAGCTCCGGACATAAGATATACGCTGTCAACCTCTTCGTATTGGTATATTCGTTTCGCGATACGGTCAAAGCCGTCATCACGCTGCGGGGTCACACGAACCTCAATAAGTGCTGTAACAGCCTCTTCGGATGTTCTGTCCCAGTCAACAAGCGCGGTATACCCATTTATGATGTGCGCGTCTTCACACTCTTTGACTATCGCGGCAGTTTCCTCCTCGGTTTTTCCGGTCAAAGCCGCAAGTTCCTGTATTGTGTACCTGCCGTTCTGCTCCAATAGCTTCAATATTTCTGTCATAGTGATCTCCTTTTTTGTAACGCTGCCCGAAAGGACGGTCGTTTTTTGGTGAAATACAATAAATTATTGCCGGTCTTGCTTATTCTCTCATTCACTTATACTGACCCGCACATCGATGAGGTTGTCCCTGCTTTCCACGCAAAGCGGCGAAATAGAAATATGGTCTGTTTCAACCTTTTTGCGGAAAGAGTCCGCTTTGAGCTTCAACGTGCGGTCAAAGCCGATTTTATAGGTATGAGCTTCAATAATACAGTAACACATCTTCAGACGAAATGCCGAGCTTTTCGGGCATTTTCTTTGGAACGTCACCGTTCGGGATCCTCCACCAGAGAGGCTCCGTGTCTTCAGATTGTCCCGCGTAGCGGAACTCGAATATAGTCTCAAACGGCTCGCGTGTTGTGCCAACGAACGTCACGGGATAAAGATTTTCTCCGGAATCCGCTGTGAAATAATGCGCTCGAATCCCGACAGCTTTAAGCCCGTTACGCACCTTTTCAGATGAATTGAGCGTGATTCCCCAGTCAGGAACCTCGATGGTGTAATCGTGGAGCTTATTTGCCGCCGCGTTGTTCTTGCAGCCTGTAAGCTCTCCGGCGCGAAGTGACCCCGGATCGGCAAACAGCCTGTCCGAATCCTTCAGCGCGAGTATGTTTCCTTCATCCATTACCGCTATTTTGGAACACAGGCGGTACGCCTCGCTTCTATCATGCGTTACTATTATAACACCTTTGTCAAGCCCCTCGAGCAGCTTCTTCATCTCAACCTGCAGCTTCTCACGGAGATGCGCGTCAAGAGCGGAGAATGGCTCGTCAAGCAGCAGCAGCTTAGGCTCACTGACGAGTATTCTTGCAAGTGCCGTTCTCTGCGCTTCACCGCCGGAAAGCTCACAGGGGCGGCGTTTTTGAAGATCTGTTATCCTCATAAGCTCTATTGTGTCATTGTATAGCCGGCTGCGTTTTTCCTTGCCGCTCACGTTTTTCAGACCGCACATTATATTTTGCTTAACTGTCATGTTTGGAAACAGAGCGCAGTTTTGAAAAAGATACCCTACACCGCGCTTTTGAGGCGGGAGATTTACTTTTTGCTCCGAATCGTAAAGTGTTACGCCGTCAAGCTCTATATGACCGCTGTCTGGCTTTTCTATACCCGCTACACATTTGAGCGTCATGCTCTTGCCGCAGCCGGAAGCACCAAGTAAGCCAAGTATCTCGGTTCCGCTCTCAAAATTAACATCAAGAGTAAACTTGTCAAGACGCTTTCTGATATTCACAACAAGGCTCATTGTTTTCTTACCCCTTTTTCCCGTTCAAGGATGTTGACAACTATGAGTACTGCCGCGCTTATCGCAAGATTTACCATTACCCAGAAGAACGCGCCCTCATTGTCGTTTATGCGCCATAACTGATAGACAGTGGTCGATATTGTCGCGGTTCTTCCCGGAGTGTAGCCTATCAGCATACTCGTCGCGCCATATTCGCCCAACGCTCTAGCAAATGCCAAAACAACTCCGGCTGTTATACCCTGCCTGCATACGGGCATACGAATACGCCAGAATATATAAGTGTTTGACAGTCCCAGCGTCTTTCCAGCGTAGGCGAGTGTCTCGTCAAACGATTCAAATGCCCCTCGCGCCGTTCTGTACATAAGCGGAAATGCCACTACGGATGCGGCAAGAATACCGCCGTACCATGTCATTACAAATTGTATCCCGTATTGAGCCAGAAACGCTCCGAGCGGGCGTTTCAGCCCGAAAACAAGAAGCAGAAAATATCCGCATACAGTGGGAGGCAATACCATAGGGAGTGTAAGCACAACATCAAGTATTCCCTTCAATATTGACGGCAGCCTCACTGCGTAGTACGCAGCGAGGATACCTGTGAAGAATACAACTACAGAGCTAATTGCGGCAATCCGCAAAGAATTTATAAGCGGGTACCAGTCCATTTCAGCCCACAGGGGAGAAGCCCACATTTTCAAATACGGTCATAGCCTCATCAGTGAGAAGGAAATCAAGATACTCCTGAGCCAGCTCCGGATCCGTTGAAACATTCATAACAGCGGCAGGGTAGATTACCTGACCGCACATCTCGGCGGTGGCGTAATCGACAGGTGTCAGTCCCGCACTGTATGCGTCGGTGCAATAGATAATTCCCGCGCCAACGCTGCCTTCGAGAACCTGTGTTGTGACTTCTTTTACGTTGGAGCCATATGTAATCACGCCGGAATTTGCAAGCTCTGTCTCGTCAAGATCATAGTACGCAAGTATCTTCTGTGTATATTGTCCTACAGGAACATCAGCGTTTCCCATACACAGAAGTATGTCACCTGACACGAGCTTATCCGCAAGGTCATCAAACGATTCCGCACCATCGCCGCAGAGTGTTACCTTGTTTTCAAGCAAGTCAATGCGCGAACCCTCAAGAACGTAGTCAAGCCCATCGGTGTTTACTGAACTGTCGGCGGTTATGTCAAGCTGATCCATCTGTTTCTGTCCGGCGGAGATAAACACATCACACGCCGCGCCCTCTTCGATTTGCGTTTTGAGAGTACCGGAGGAATCGAAGTTAAATACAAGTGTTACGCCAGGGTGTGCCTCTTCAAAGACGGACTGAAGCTCCGTCAATGTTTCAGTCATTGAAGCCGCGGCGAACACTATAAGCTCACGCTCTTCGACCGT
>CAZKLU010000008.1:20418-39032 GCA_964553775.1 uncultured Oscillospiraceae bacterium
CTCCGCAGCCCGCAAGGGTAATAAGAAATACGGCTGACAGCAAAATGGCAATTAGTTTTTTCATAATTTTTCTCCTTTAATAAGTATTATTTTTATTTTCTTGATTTTTCGGCGGACGAGCAGTTATCAGCAGTTAGCGGTAAATAATCGTTTGAGCGTGGTCTTCATGCTAAAAGCTGTGATTAGCCGGGAGCGTATTCATTGTTACGAAATACAAATGATAATATACACATGAGCTTAAGATTTTCGGCGGAACAAGTGGAGCCTTTTATTGGCGGTTTGCCGTCGAAATATATCTCGGATCTTTTGTACATGGACAATTCGGCTCAAAATTTCAATAAAGTATTCAAAAGCAAAAATCCTTTTTGTTTTTGAGTATATACCTAATCAACTATTACTGTTCGCGTTTCGGTATTCACTGTATTCTACATCCTGTCACCTCCCGTAAACTCTCGCGAGTACCCGCAGTCTGCCTTTGCGTGTCTCTGATTTGACACCCTCGTATACAAATCTGCCAAGCCCTCTGATAGAGATAATTTCGCCCTCGGAGATGTTTTCGGACGCGCTGGTAACGAGTTTGCCGGATATAAATACTTTTTCCTTGTCGATAAGCTCCTTCGCTTCGCTTCTTGAAAGCCTGTAGATTGACGAGATGATTGCGTCTACGCGCTCCGATGCTATGACGTATTCGGTTATTTCAGGTTTCTCGCTCAGCTTATCCGGCGGCTCTGTCAAGGTGCAGCGCACGGCGGCGCGTTTTACCTCGTGAAGCTCCGATGCTATGAATCCGGCAGCAGTATCGAGACAAAATAAGTATCCGGTGTTATCGAGTACCTCAATATCGCCCATCACCTCACGGCGCATACCGAGTGACATCAGAGAACCAAGGAAGTCGCGATGCGTCAGTGTACCGGCAAATTTTTGCGAGAGCGGTTCGATTTTCAGACAAGCTATAGGGCTTGACATCTCATAACCCGTAAGCTCCGCGCTGCCGAACATAGCCACTTTGCGTTCGCTCATTTCCGTCCCGCCCCAGAGAGTATAGGGGCATGAGATACGCAGCCGCCGAAGTGTGCTTTGCTCATAAAGTGTAAGAAAATCAGTGCGTGTCCATATACCGCGTGATTCGGCTCTTTGGGAAAGCTCTATAAACCTTTGCTCGGTGAGTTTGCCGGTGTCCAATATGTTCACCACCTGTAGTTTTTTTCAGATTCCCCCTCAATGACGGGGGTACTGTCATGGAAAATTCAAATTGATTCCTGTTTTGCAGCTCACTTCATGTACTCACCGTCTGCCATGGTTTCACACTACGATCGCTGAGGAGTAATATTTATAACGGAAAACCATATCAAAATGGAATGTATATTTAAAAGGCGGGAGAGATACCGAAATAATATACAATGTGTATCGGCTAACTAAAATATTTGTCACTGTATTCTTTGCTGTAGATCTCAAAAAACGCCCTGAATTTCAAGTGCTTTGCTGACTTTAATCTGTGCCGTTGCCGCTCATGACATTGAGATACTGATATTTCGGAAGGTTAATTATTCGCGATTCCATATAGTAAAATATATTTTCGCCGGACATTATTTTCGATGAATTTGGTTTTGATTTGCTGTTATAATAATTGAAAAATCGTGTGAATTTGATTTGCTTCACGGCGAAGAAATCTATATATTCGCGGTACGCGCAAGAAACTCGCTTTTCTCCAAAAGCAGCTCATAATGCTCTATTTTGTCCTCGTAGTATGGACCTTTAGTTACCGCAAAGCCTAAACTCTCGTAGAATTTTCTCAGGTACGCCTGACCGGAAATGCGTATATATGTCTCATTGGGGTATAGCCTGAACACATACTCTATAGCTGTCGTCAGCCCCTCTCTGCCAAGTCCCTTGCCGCGATATGACTTTCTCACTACGAAGCGACCCATTGACGGTTCCTTATACGCAAGTCCCGGAGGAAGTATTCTGATATACGCCACAAGTTCGCCGTTTTCCCAGACACATCTGTGTAAGCACTCTTTGTCTTTACCGTCAACGTCAAGTTCCCGACAGCCCTCTTCGACCATAAACACCTCTGAACGCAGCTTTATTATTTCATAAAGCTCATCTATAGTAAGTTCCCTAAAGCTCTTTGTTGTCCAGACCGCCATAATTGTCACATCCTCTTATCTTTGTCAAGTCCGAGAGCCGCAGCTCCAAACGGGTTTTCATCGTCTGTAAGACCATCACGCCGGAGCATATTCTCCAGTACGTTTATATCAGATGCTATGTCAATCGCGTCAGCCTCGTAGAGCTTGTCCAACTGTTTTCTGAAACCGTCAGTCAATGTATCAAGTATTCTCTCAATTTCGGCTTTCGCGTTTTTTACATTGTTCCCATCAAGACCGGAACCATCGAACATCGCGTATGAGTGCAGCAGCTTCAGCGTTGTCGGAAGATAGTAGCTCATGAAGCTCTTAATCTGCGGCAGCTTCTCCGGCTTATCTTGAACGGCACGAAATATCTTGGAAGTCAAATCCTCTATCTCATATATTCGCTCTGAAACGTCGGGGTCGGGTATAGCGTCATTAAGATCGCGTATCTCCTTGAGAATCGCCTTGTAACGAGCCTCATCGTCCTTCGGAGCCTCGTCAGCCGCCGCTTCCGGCGCATGGTATATCTTGTTAATTATAAGTTTCCCCTCGCCGTGATCGATGTACGCTGTCTTTGGGAGCATCGATTTTTCGAGCATATATTCTATATCCTTTACAACCTTCTTCTCACTGACACCCGCCATAGACGCAAGCTCCGATATGTCCAGCTCATCGCGGTTGATTATAGCTGCCTCGTATATCTTTAACCTGTTGGCGCGCTTTTTTATGAACCCACGGTACACCAGCGAAATCACACCGCCACTCATCATGAACGCACCCGGTAAAAACTCTTCAAGCATATACGAATCAAAGCCAAAATCAATAATCCATTCAATCGAATCCAAACAGGCGAAAAATCCAAAGATGATAAGGGCTATTCCGGCGATGAGAAGCCCTGTTGAAAGACCCCTGTCGCCGCTGCCTGTCTTATCCCCACTCTTTTTCTTTTTATCAATATGTGTTGCCGAGCTTTTGCGAGTATCATCATTTTTCGCGCCGTTTTCATTGACTGTTGCTGTGCTTTTTGATGTATTGCTATTCGCTGACTCAGCACTTTCGCGGCGCGAACGCGCTTCATCTTCGCTTTTGGCTTTTCTGACCTCTTCGGGTTTTATGACTATTGTCTTGTCAAAATAGTTTATATACGCCTGTGAACCGAAGTACCCTTCCGCCACCATCTTCTGTATGTCACTCAATGCTATATTGTAGTTCACTCCGACAGCTGACGCGAGATAGCTTATCGACTCGACATCTTTTCCCTCGGTCATGACCATGTACTTTTCAAAGCGCGTTTCCTGATACATTGGCTTTGAGACGTTGCGTGGAGCGGACTTTTTGGGTATAACACCCGCTTTATACAGAATCAGAAGCACACCCAGCGGCCAGAAGATTTCAAATGCTGCGATAAGTAAAATTATAAATAAGACATTATTGGATATAATTCTGTCTAATGTTTTTTTGAATTGTTCCACTTCGTAACCCCTCGCTTTCTCTGAATAATATACCCGCAATTCGCTATATCTCAATGATCGCGCTTATATGCGGCAGTGGCTTGAGTTTCGGCAGAAATCAAACGCGCAGTATACGTCACTTTTCCACAGTGATGTTGTCAATTCCGTTCTCCTCGAACTCATCGATATACTCATCTATTCTGTCAGCCAGATTTTTAGCTTCTTCATCGGAATTATCGTACTCACGCTCAATATCGCGAAGAGCAAGCTCCTCGGCAAGTATACCGTAGAATGTAGCGTCCTCATAATCCATGATAGCTTCGTGAATACCGCCGCTGCAATATTCTACCGATGGTCTGCCGAAGATGTCAGCGAGCGATTCCAATCCTGAAATTGAGCGGCAGCCTTTGAACAGAATTTCCTCTATCTCATCGTAGTCATCAAGCCTGTCTTCATCGCGTAAGGAGTTGAGAATCCAGTTCCCAACATATACCATATCCAGAAGCCTTCTGTACTGCTTCTTTGTAAGTTTAAGATTAATCATATCATTCTCCTTGAAAAGTAGGGAGGTACCCTAACGAGTACCATTTTCGGCAAATAGTCACGAAAGCGGAAAGAACACTGTTATTTGCGTTATGCCTAATACAGTATAGCAAATCTCATGCGGAATTTCCACTATTTATACTTGTATTTTTTGAAAAAAAATTATATTATATATAAGTAATGTCCGCGCCGTCAGAAATGTCCCGCTCCCATGTTGATATAATACACCAATGAAGAAAATAAATCAAGAGTGAGTTGAAAGAAAAGTGAGAGCAATCTTGACCTGACGGTTATCGCTATGCCGACGGGTATGGAGACAACTGTAAAAGATGAATATTTTCTAACAGATTATACCACTTCATAATTAGCCTGTTATCTACAGAATTGACTTCGATTGAGTCAGGACTGCGGACAGCGGGAAAGCGCGTTTCCCACCTGCATCAGGTTTCCTGTAAATTGGCTGATTGAGAATAAGCGCGAGGCGTAGTGAAGAACTTGCGGTCAAATGCTGTGAAATTCAATAAAACGCTGATAGTTGTGCTTCAACCCATTGAGTACGGTTATAGCAATTTGCTTTTTTGGGGACAACAGAAGGAGGAATCAACAGTGAATACATCTCCCCTTGGAGTATTTGACTCCGGTTTAGGAGGCTTAACCGCCGTGCGGGAACTTATGAAGGAGTTGCCGGGAGAGAATATAATCTACCTTGGAGATACAGGTCGTGTGCCATACGGAGGAAGATCTCGTGAGACGATACAGCGGTATACACATCAGGATATACGCTTTCTGCTTAGCCACGGGGTGAAAGCCATAACAGCCGCTTGCGGTACAGTCAGCACTAATGGGCTTGAGGAGGTAGCTGCCGATTTCGATGTGCCGATATTCGGAGTTGTAGAAGCCGCAGCCAAAGCCGCTGTCAGAGAGACAAGAACAGGGAGAATCGGGCTTATTGGTACGCGGGCGTCAATCGCCAGCACAGCATACGATGATAAGCTGCGTGATTATCTTCCGACAGCCGTTATTGTAAAGACAGCCTGCCCGCTCTTTGTCCCGCTTGTGGAGGAAGGACGCACTGACCCCAATGACGCGGTTTTGAAGCTCATAGCCGCCGAGTATCTTGAACCAATTTATGAGGCTAATGTTGACACTCTGATTCTCGGCTGTACACATTACCCGCTGATAAAAGAAGTAATTGCTGAGATCATGGGGGATATTGCGCTCATTGATCCGGGAGCGGAGACAGCGAAGATGATGAGGTCGTTTCTCAGGGAAAAGGATCTTTTAGGCAAAGTTCAGGGCGGCAGCTGCCAATGCTGTGTTACAGATAGTGTGGAGGGATTTGAACATTCGGCAAAGCTCTTTTTAGGTGAAAACACTCCCCACAGCGTTGAGAGAGTAACGATAGATGAATAGAATAAACGCCAATGAACGGTATAAATCCCGCCAAAAGCGTAATAATCCCATGGCTGTGAGCCGCGCAGCAAGAGCCCCCTCGCCGATCGGCATGAAACAAAACCAATCGCGCTGAGTATAACAGGAGGAATAACATATATGATATACAGCAGCAACGCTATTGTGACAATCAACGGGTTCCCGCGGATCTCTTTAGGTATGCAGGCAGATTCCGTCTCCAATATGGAGCTTGTTATACCAAACTGTGCGTATTCCTGCGATGAGAACGGAACCGTAAAGGTGAGCTTCAATCTCTTCATGAATAACGGCAGTGAAGTTATACCTTTCACTGTTACAGCCACAGATGAACCTTGCGTGATTGTCGAGGATGATGGTTCCGCGTTCTACCGTATGGTTCTGCGCCCAAATGAACGTACACAGCTTCTGAGGTCAACGGCATTCTGCTCGTTTATTATCGGTATTCTGACAGAGGAAATAGATGTGTCGTTTACTCGAACAGGCGGGGACATAGAGGTGCGGTACTTTATTGATGTGAATGGCGATACCTGTGCGCTATGTGATACGAGCATCCATATCGAAATTCCAGGCGCAAGCGGTATTACAGAATTGATTTATAACGAAGATACAAAGGAGAATAATATGCAGGACGATACTATCTACGAAACAACCTATATCACGCCGGAACAGTCCGCGAGATATATCCTTGAACGCGCCGCAGAGCTTGCCGCCTCAGAGTGGAATATCACGCCCGAAGAGCTTCAGGGATTTGATAAGAGTGTCACTGTGGCAAAAAACCGTGAGTTCGGTGACTATTCCTCAACACTTCCTATGGCTCTTGCTCCGAAGCTCCATAAGTCTCCAAGAGCTATAGCAGGAGATATAACTAAATTCATCGAGCTCTGCGGCAGTTGCTTTGATAAAGTGGAAGTCGCGGGTGCGGGATATATCAACTTCTGGTTAAGTCAGGACTGGTATGGCGGTGTTCTGCGTGATATTGAACGGCATGAGGACGATTACGGTCGTATCAATATCGGAACCGGAGAGAAGGTAATGGTCGAGTTCGTATCCGCGAATCCCACGGGTCCCATGACGATCGGCAACGCGAGAGGTGCTGTTCTGGGTGATGCCTTGGCATCTGTGTTCAGTTGGGCGGGTTACAATGTGGAGCGCGAGTTTTACCTCAATGACGCGGGAAATCAGATCGACCTGCTCGGTAAATCTCTTGATGCCCGCTATCAGCAGCTTATCAGCGGCTCTGATACACCGGAGGTTCCTGAAGGCGGATATAAGGGTGATGACGTTATAGAACTTGCGTCAAAGCTACGCGAGAAGTACGGAGATTCGCTTCTTGATAAGCCGGAGGATGAGCGTCATAAGATAATGTCAGATTTCGCGGTCAGTCTCAATACAGAGAAAATGGTGGCAGATCTTGAACGCTACCGTGTAAAGTTCGATACATGGTTTGCTGAATCATCGCTGTATAAGAATAACGAGATTGACAGCACCGTGAAGCTCCTTGAAGACAACGGTCTTACCTACGAAAAGGATGGTGCGTTGTGGCTTGACAACAAAAAGCTCGGAGCTGACAAGGATGAGGTTCTGCGCCGTGCCAACGGGTTTTACACATACTATGCCTCTGATATTGCATATCATATAAATAAGTTCCAAAAGCGCGGATTCGATAGAGTGATAGATGTGTGGGGAGCGGATCACCACGGTCATGCCGTCCGTTTCAAAGCAACCTGTGGTGCTGAGTGTGTGCCGATTGACCCTGATAAGTTAGATTTTGTCATTATGCAGATGGTTCGTCTTGTACGCGATGGCGAGACAGTAAAAGCGTCAAAACGCACCGGTAAGGCACTGACACTGGCTGATTTGCTGGACGAAATATCTGTCGATGCCTGCAGGTTCTTCTTCAACGCGAAACCTGACACACATCTCGACTTTGACCTTGATCTGGCTGTCCGCTGTGACAGCGAAAACCCTGTATACTATGTTCAGTATGCCCATGCGCGTATATGCAGTCTCGTCTCACAGCTTGAAGCTGATGGCGTGCCTGTACCGGAGAGTAAGGACGTTAATTTTGACCTTCTCACTGAAAAACCGGAGCATGAGCTTATATGGCAGTTATACTGCCTTCCAAACGAGATAGCGGCGGCGGCTCGCGAGCTTGATCCGTCAAGAATTAACCGCTACGTCATAGAGCTTGCGGCGCGTTTTCATCGATTCTACAACGTATGCCGTATTCGCGGTGAGGAACCGGAGCTTGCGAAAGCGAGACTCAAGCTTGCTGACTGCACAAGACAGGTTATACGCAATGTCCTCTCGCTTCTCAACATAACAGCTCCTGAAAAAATGTAAAAATGTAAATTGGAAGTGACTGCATGACATTTAGAAGCACAAGCGTTGGTTCTGGCAAAACACCAATGGACGAGAAAACGATAATCCGGCGCGTTTCATTTGTCGGTATATTCGGAAATATCGTACTGACGGCGTTCAAATTCGCGGCGGGTGTTATTGGCAGATCCAGCGCGATGGTGTCTGACGCTGTACACTCAATGTCTGATGTTCTGGCAACGATAATAGCGTCTATAGGTGTAGTGCTGTCAAAAAAAGACGCTGACACAGAACATCCATACGGACACGAAAGGTTTGAATGTGTAGCATCGCTATCACTTGGGCTTATACTCGCGGCAACGGGATTCCAGATCGGTCGGAGCGGTATTTTGAGCATAATCGACGGAACGGCGATGGACGCAAGTCCTAAACTGATTGCGCTGATTGCCGCTCTCGTTTCGATAGTCAGCAAGGAATTTATGTACCGCTACACAATGCACTGTGCGAAGATGATAAACTCCGCCGCGTTCGTTGCTGACGCATGGCACCACCGTTCTGACGCTTTTTCGTCTATAGGGTCGCTTGCGGGTATTGGCGGCGCGATGCTTGGTGTTCCCATTCTTGATTCGATCGCGAGTATTGTGATATGTGTATTCATCATAAAGACGGCAATAGATATATTGAAGGACACGTTCACAAAACTACTTGACACATCCTGCGGCGAGGACTTTGAAAAGAAGCTGCGCGGCTATATAGAACATGACGAGGACGTTATCCGTATCGATACACTGCGCTCCAGACAGTTCGGCAATAAGGTGTATGTTGATCTTGAGATTGAGGTTGACGGTGACAGGACACTGCGCGACGCGCACGAGGTTGCGAAGAGAGTACACCAAAATGTTGAGCGCGACTTTCCAAGTGTGAAGCATATTATGATACACTTAAACCCTGATGGTGATACAGATTAAAATTGTCCCGCAGCGGTAAGTATATAGTTAATGTACTCCGTGAGTGCCGCCGCAAGTGGAGGTCAACAAAACTGCTTGGAACCTGCCGTGTTTTTGAGTCCTTCACAGAAAAGATCGGCTGCGTGTTCTATATGAATGAGAGGTTTTGACTAATGCGAAAGATTATAGTAAACAGAAACGATTCCGGACAGCGGCTTGACAGGTTCCTTGGTAAAGCTGTGCCGCTGCTGCCGGAATCGCTGTTACAGAAGTATATACGAAAAAAACGTGTCAAGGTGGACGGCAAAGCCGTAAAAGGTGACACGAGAATATCTGAAAGCGACGTTATTGAATTATATATAAACGATGAATTTTTCCAGAAACCCTCAGAGGAAAATGCCTATCTGACAATAACATCCCCAAAGGTACGCATTGTTTACGAGGATGAGAACATTTTACTGGCGGACAAAGAAGCCGGTGTACTCTGCCACTCCGACAGCGGATGGGACGCTGATACACTTATTACAAATATAAAGGCGTATTTATATTTAAATGGAGAGTGGAACCCGAACGAGGAGAACTCATTTGCGCCTGCTCTCGCGAACAGGATCGACAGAAACACCGGAGGAATTGTTATAGCCGCCAAGAACGCCGAGGCTTTGCGTATTCTCAACGAAAAAATCCGCAACAGGGAAATAAAAAAGTTCTATTTTGCCGCTGTACACGGCTCAATGACACCGGGAAACGGTCAGATAAAATCGTACCTTTTTAAGGACGCAAAAAACAACCGTGTCTATGTAAAAAGAACGCCTGAAAAGGGTACTCGAAGCGCGGTAACTCGTTACCGTACTCTTGCGGAGAAAAACGGCGCGTCCTTATTGGAATGTGAGCTTGTAACAGGAAGAACTCACCAGATACGCGCCCAGATGTCGGCGGTTGGTCATCCTCTTTTAGGTGACGGGAAGTATGGACGTGACGATGGAATAAGAAGTCTTTCACTGCCCGGACAGGCACTTTATTCATACAGACTCCGTTTCGCGTTTAAGTCTGACAGCGGTGCTTTGGAATACTTAAAGGGTAGGGAATTCAAAACTCCCGTTCCCGCGTTCGTGAGGAGTTTATTTCCGGAATATGCGGAAAAATATGCGGAAGGCGGTTCAAAGTTAAAATGAATTTCAATTATGAATGTTCGCGAAATTTTTGTGAACATCAATTAGCCGCAAAATCTGTTTCCGGTGCTGTTTCAGTATTTACGATTCTTATTTCTGTAAGCAGGAGCCGCGAATAATTAACTCTTAGTACAATGAGCCAATCATAGGCTTTTCAGCTTATGACCGTTTTATTTTTGCAATTCCATATACACATCGGCAAATCTTATTCTTATTAGCTATTTAACTATAGTGTACTCGTTGGTATAATTTAAAGAAAGGCGGTTCAGCTATGAAATGTCCGTTTTGCGGTTTTGAGGAGAGCCGTGTACTCGATTCACGTCCGTTTGGCGAGGGTATACGAAGACGCAGAGAGTGTTTGGCGTGTCAGAAGCGGTTTACGACAAATGAGACGGTTGAGAAGCTGCCGATAGTTATTATTAAAAAAGACGGTAGCCGTGAGACGCTGAACCGAACAAAGATAATTAACGGTATGCTTCGAGCCTGCGAGAAACGTCCTGTCTCGATGGAGCAGATCGAAAAATCCGCTGATGAGATTGAACAGGAAATTGCAAGCTCCATGACATATGAGGTGCCATCGGCTAAGATAGGGGAGCTTGTGATGGAAAAACTCAAGGCTCTTGATGAGGTAGCGTATGTGAGATTCGCGTCTGTATATAGGCAGTTTCGCGATATAAATACGTTCATGGAGGAACTGTCGCGGCTTATCAAGGATAAGTAAGTCTTACGATTACCGTGTATAGCTATGCCGCTGCGGGGAGATTGCTGTATCGGCTGCTGCGGAACCTGGCAAAAAATCCATTCATAAGTTCCGCCGCGAATGAAGTAACTGAACGCTTAGATCGCTGCCTTGAGACTTTTTCTCAAGCAGCGGCATACTCATTGTGATTCTTCGCTTAGCTGCTTCACAGCTTCATCGTATATGAGATTTTTAGATATTCCTGTCCTTTGAGAGCTTCGGCGCACCGCGTCGTTCAGTCTCATACTCTCAGATTTCAGGGAAAGAGCAATATCCACAGCGTCTTGCAGTGTATACGAGGTGCCTGAATTTTCCTTGCTGCCCTCGATAACAAGGACATATTCGCCTTTCGGTTCGCGTGTTTCGTAATATGTCAAAGCCTCTGAAAATGTTGTTACCCGAGTTTGCTCATGCACCTTTGTCAGCTCATGGCTTATTGATATTCTGCGGTCACCAAAAATATCCAGCATATCGCGGAGTGTTGCCAGCAGCTTATGCGGTGCCTCGTAAAATATCATAGTGCGGGTTTCGTTTCTGAGTGAATCCAAATGCTCATAGCGGCTGTTTTTATTTACCGACAAAAAGCCCTCAAATGTGAACCGTCCCGCCGGAAGTCCCGACAAAGCGAGAGCGCACACCGCCGCGCATGGTCCGGGTACAACGTAAACCGGCACATCGTGTTTATGACACAGGGAGACAAGCACTTCTCCGGGGTCTGATATTACAGGCATACCCGCGTCAGTCACCAGAGCGCAGCTCTCACCTGCGAGAAGTCTCGACAATATTTTTTTGCTGCTTTCATAGATATTATGATTGTAGTGGCTCATAAACTCTTTTTTGATACCGAGATAAGAAAGCAGTTTTAAGGTCACTCGTGTGTCCTCGGCGGCTATGAAATCGACACTTTCGAGAGTATCCGCAGCGCGTTTAGTTATGTCGCTGAGATTTCCGATTGGTGTTCCAACTATATAAAGTGTTCCTGCCATATTGTCTCCTTTGGATGGCTTCTCAAGAACCGACAGAATTTTCGATTTTGAGGTTTTCAGTTTTTGAATCTATTTAAGAATGTCACACGCATAAATATGAGAGTATATTAAAGAGAGGCAAAACCGTTAAAAAGACTTTTGCCTCTCCGTGCGGTGCGTTTGAAGGTGCATGATCAATGTTGCGGATATGTTCCAGATTAGACGCGCAGCCCGACGGGTCTGAAGCGATCTTTTCCCTTATAATTTGCGGCTGACTGCTATCCTGCGGCGAATCAGAAATGTATATTTACGATCCCGCGTATTTTTATCTGCCGATTGTTTTTAACAGGGAACCGCTCTGATTAACCTGTACATATAAAGATGAAATGCGGAATTATCCGGACTATGAGTGTTTTTTATACATCTTATAAGCTGCTGACGGCAATTTTTGTTGCCGTCTGTTTTTTTATGCTTGCACCTTATAGAGTCTCAGCATTGTCACATATGTTTGCTGTCTTGTATATCCGCCTCTTGGGTCGAATGTTCCGTCGGCGTTGCCGCCCATAACCTTGCCGCCGTTTGAGTTATAGCTTAATGCTGAAATGAAGCTCACATACTCCACCGCCCAGTCCTGTATGTCGGATTCGTCGGTAAATGTCAGCGGAGTACTGTTTGTTGATGTTATGCCGAGAACACGGGCGGTTTCTACAAGAATCTTTGCCGCCTCCTGACGCTGTATTCCCGCGTCCGGGTCAAAAGTGCCATCGCTGCGGCCGTTGACTATACCTAACGCCGCAATCGCGAGAACATATTCGTCAGTTGTGTCGGGGAACGCGCCGGGCTTTGTCGAGACGTTTTTGCTCGCGAGAAATTCGGAAATTTCCATACCTGATTTTGCTTCGATCAGCTTAACAGCAAGCTCACAGAAATCGCGCCTTGTAATATCGTCAGTGTAGTTCTTCTGAAATGAAGCGGGTATAAGTTCATCACTTATCGCCTCCGCTACCTCCGGAGCTGCCCAGCTTGAGGGCTGCTCAGCCGTTGGTGTGCCGGTGGTAACAGTGCCGTCAAGCTGCTTGGTCAGGCTATACGTTTTCTCAGCGGTGTAACCCGCTCCATCGTCAAATGAGACTGTGAGAGTATGTTTACCATAGGAGAGTGACGAAGCATTTATTGATGTCCTGTATGGTACAGTTGCGGCTGATTGCAGCGTGTTGCCGTCAAGAGTGTATTTGACGGTCATGCCATCTCCGTATATTGTTCTACTGTACGATGCCAAATCTATTGTTTCGCGGCTGTCGGTGTAGTCAGACAACGGCATATATACCGCCTGAGCGTTCTGAGTGGATCTTGTGATGAGTGAGCTGTTAGCGGATATTGCGGTATTGTATTCTGAGATAAGAGCGGGGTTGTCTGAAAGCGTATACGCGCTGCTGCCAACGGTTGTGTCAAAGTAGATTATCATTTTAATCTGCGGATATACCATGTTGAGAACATTGTACATCTCATTGATGACCTCAGATGTATGTTCGGTCGTTGTATTGAGCGCACCGCCCTCAGAAACGTAAATCGGCTTTGTATCACCAAATTTCTCTACGACTTCCTGAACGTTCAAGATTGTGCTGTTATATATTCCCTGTCCCATGGCTACATTATCGGTGTTAGCGTAGCCGTTCATATAGAGCGATACACCGACCCAGTCTACATATTCGTCCCCCGGATAAAAATCCTCCATATTCATATAGAATCCTGAAACCCAGTTCGGAGAAAAAGACAGCGCAACATTCGGCGCAATACTTCTTGCGCGTGTTGCTATGTAGATAAATGACTTCTTGTAAAGCTCAGGTTCAACCTCATTTGACCAGCAGTTCATCTCCGCTCCGATACGCATAATCACAGGACTGCTGATTTTTGAAAGGCAATTTAATGTATCGTCAATATCGCTGTCCAGTTTACCGTCTACAATGTCCTGAGCCGTAACCGCCTCATCGTTATAGTTAAGAGCAACATGAATTATATGTTCTCCATCGTCGAATTTTTTGATTTTCCATTCGTAGGTTGCGGCTGATTCACCCGCGCCAAGCGAGACGTAGATTGATACAGCAGCTTCATTTTCAAGAATCGCGTTCGCGTTACTGCCGTCCTGTGCGTTTCCGTTCACCACTCTGCCGATATATGTACCCATACTCGGAACATATTTTGCGCCGCTGTATGCCGGATAATTGACCGGTGAGGAGGTGAGCGCGTAGACCTCTGTACACGGATCGAGCTTGCGGAGATAAGCGGTGGTAATTGTTACCATATCATTCCTGTCCACACCGTTTTCGGTCAGATACTCGGAAATATCCCTGAGCCTTTCAGTGTTTTTGATTGCGCTGTCATAGTCGCCTTTATTTTCGTATACGCGGCTTTGGTATATCCAAAAATATGTATTATAATAGTTGATACCGATACCCGTATCGAGAGGCTGCGTATCAAGGTACGCGATGAAGTTATTTGCCGCTTGGAGTGCGGCTTCATTATCTCCGCTTTCTTTTGCGGCTGTGAAGGCGTTGAGTGCTTTCCAATAATCCTGCGTGTACGCAAATGCCGTACTGCTGACACCAACGAGCAGTGTCAGGACAGTCAGGAGTGGAATCAGCTTCCGAATGACTGTTTTTTTCATATTTGTATCCTCCGTTTTTTATTCGCATGAATTTCACACTCATGTGGCGCGGATTGAACAATAAACGAATGAGTGGATATGCTGATTATAAGCTTGTTGCTGAAAAATGTCAAGAGTAATTTATCACTTATAGTTCCGCTTTCACAGTTTTGACTGCAAGCCCTTGGACTGGCAGCCCGCTCGCGTTTTACGCAGCCACGCCCACTTGCCTGTACTCCAACAAGCCAAGCGGCGAGTGAGCGTCCCGTGCGCTTCCTTATTTCCCTAACAGGCTGTCTATCTCGTCAATCACTGCCTCCTGCCCGTTGGGAATGGTAAACGATATATAATGCGATGTTGGAAAGTTGGTATCATAGGTGTACTGAGGTTTTTACAATTACGGGCAGTCTCTCGCCCATTCTGCATAACAATTCGTTGCTGATACTGCCGGCGTTACCTGCAACAGCGGCGGCAGGAAGCTCGTTCGCGTTTATAAGTGTCGCAGTATCCCCAACAGCTATTCCGTCCGTGTCCGTTATATCCACAGCAAGCTGATCCATACAGATACGCCCGATAACAGGCACGATATACCCGCCGATCATCACTTTGCCTATGCCATTTGATAAGTTCCTTGGAACCCCGTCTCCATATCCAATCGGCAAAATCGCGATTCTGCTGCTTCGTTTCGCGGTAAAGCTCCTGCCATATCCGACAGATTCACCGGTTTCAATCTCGCGTATCAATATAACACGACTCTTTAATGATAAAACGGGACGCAAATTAAGCTGAAGCACTGTTTCATCGTCCGGAAGACTTTTAACGCCGTAAAGTGCCACGCCTACTCTCACATAGTCACATTTCAGATTCGGATAATTTAATAAACCATAGCTGCTTTGAATATGTATTTTTGGAATGTTTACACCGCTCATTTTCAGTTTTGCTATGAGATTGTAAAACCTTTCTATCTGTCCTCGCGTAAACGCAATATCTTCGGGAACACTGCTGTCCGAACAGCACAAATGTGTGAATATACCGTGAATACTTATATTTTTCATTGTGAAAACTTTCATTATATCCGAAAAATTTTCACTTGATATTCCAAGTCTGTGCATACCGGTATCTATTTTGAGATGAGCGTTTACTTTTACACCCTGACTGTCCAATTCGTTTGCGTAATCAAGACTTATCAGTGTTTGCGTCAATCTGTATTTTTTCAATTCTGAAGCGCGGAGGACATTTGTATATCCTAATATAAGTATCTCACCGCGAATGCCGTATTTTCTTAATCTGATAGCCTCGTCTATTGTCGCGACGGCAAAAGCGGTTACGCCGATTTTCTCAAGCTGCGTTGAAATTTCATAGTCTCCATGTCCGTATGCCCGCGCCTTTACAACAGCCATCAGCTTGCAATCCGGCGAAATTGCGCTTTTTAATGTTTGTACATTATGTTCTAAATTGTTAAGGTCAATTTCAATATACGCTCTGTCCTTACTGCTGTCGTGTTTTTCCTTTGCCGGTCTTTTGCTCCACAGTGCCGACGCTATTACAGCAAACGATACTGATAATAAACAAACCAAAATATAATACGCGATACTGTTATCGATAAGTGCGCTCCGCAAATGAAACAGTTTTGCGAAGAGCCTTACAATTACAATCATCATAGGATGAATAATATAAATAATCAAAGACGCTGTTCGAAGCGGGATAATGCGTCTGCCCTCAAAAAGCAATATGATATTAAAAAAGAAATACATACACGGCAACATAAATATATACATACTATCATGTCGCTGAAGACCGTAAAAACGCAATATAAGTGCTTCAATCAACATCAGAATAAAACTGACCGCAAATCCGGGTATACTTTTTTTCGGAGCAATCCTTTGATGATTATTTGCCTGTATCCCTCCAAGTACGAAAAATACAGGCGCGAAAAAAACGCCATTTCTTGTATAATCGGAAACCTCGAATATAAGGTCGTATAATCCGCGCAATAAGCCGATTTTCTCCGATATTCCGTAATAGCTGTCTCCAAAAAGACCGATAAAATACAGAATAACTGTTATAATAAGTGCCGCCTTGTAATCGAATTTTCTTACAAGGAACCACGCGATTGCCGCGCCGATTATAGACGCGGGAAAGTACCATAAATGATATAATGTGCCGTCAAAAACAATATCCTTGATGATGTTCGGCAAAAGATTGTCCGTTTCAAAATAACCGTTATATATGTTGACGGGTATATATATCAATATAGCGACTCCATACATAAGTGCCGTTCTTTTTATAAATCTCCGCAATTTACCGTTGCCGCAGGCGTATCTTGAAATCAGAAAGAAGCCTGATGTCATAAAAAAGAACGGAACAGCAATACGAGCCGCGACTCTTGTCAATATAAAATCGCCTGTTTCGCTGAAAGAAGCGAGCGGCGATGTATGAATAGCTATTATCAACAGAGAGGCAATAAACCTGAAATAGTCAATGCCTGAATAATTTTTGCTCATTTGTCTTTCTCCATATAGTTACAATAAAACCGTCTATATTATTTCCTGATATTTGATATACGCAACAGTCCGGTACCGCAATTAAAGTTTTATCATTATCTGCGGGAACATAATATATTTCCGCTGCCGTCCTACAAGACTGCTCATAAACAAGCCTGAAATTATTCCGATAATCTTTGATAAATTCTATATATTCTTCAAGTGAAAAGCCATGTTCTTCTATGATTTTTGAATGAGGGTATCCTACATACCGAAAATGCCACGGCTCATGAGAAATCCCTGTTATTTCTTCTTTATTTTTTGCGTAACGCTCTATAAAGCCGTAATCAGAGGCGGTTTTTCTGAAATCCTCACAAATGCCATTATAGGGAAAATCAGGGCAAATAAAATCTATGTCTTTACTGTTTAATCCTAAATCAATAGCAAGCCCTGTCTGATGTTCGCTGCAGCCCGGCAAGGCGACATATTTTCTCGTGAAATCCGCTCCATTATCTTTGAGCGAACTATCATATATCGCTTTCTGTTCTGATAACGAGCGATAACCGCTGACGGGAACAATGGAGTTACCCGCCGAGATTTTTTCAAATGCTGAACGTAAAGCATTTGCCGCGCCGCGTCTTATAAGAATATCCGGAAAGTGTGAGTCAACAGAAACCAGACAATCTATATTATTTTCTCTGAGCGGATAATTCGCGTTGACAAGCAGCAAGGCTCCACAATTTATTTTTGCCTTTTCAAGCTCAATCGTTTTCATCATTTTACATATAAACCTGTCAGCTTGTCCAACATATCGGCAAAGGATAAACCTGCTCCCTTCATCATATTTGGATAGCGGCTGTGAGAAGTCAAACCCGGAATTGTGTTTACCTCGTTAAAAACAATTTCACCGGACGGAGTGTAGAACATATCCACTCTCGCAAAGCCGGAACAGCCCAGAGCCTTATAGATGGTAACAGCATTTTTCTGTATGCGTTTTTCCGTTTCTGTATCAATTCTTGCGGGCATATGTATTTTTGATGTTTTTAATGTATATTTCTCCGCGTAGTCAAAGAAACCGCCTGACAATTCAATTTCATCAACTCTCCCAACCGTCAGCTCATCTATACCGAGAACGGCACAGCCAACCTCAAAACCGTCTATCGCTTCCTCAACAATAACTTCTGTATCGTATTCAAAAGCCAATTCTATCGCCGAATTTAATTCGGATCGTCTTATTACCTTTGTAATTCCAAATGATGATCCTGAACGGACAGGCTTTACGAAAAGAGGATATTTCAATTCGCCTTCAATCTTTTTCAATGCAGCTTCTTTGTAAAGCTGCTTGAAAGTTATAGATTTTGGAACAGCTATTCCGGCGGTACTGACGAGCTTGTGCGCTCTTGTTTTGTCCATACAGAGAGCCGATGAGAGTGTGCCGCAGCCGATTACAGGTATTCCCGCCAGTTCAAAAAGCCCCTGTAATGTGCCGTCCTCGCCGTTTTTGCCGTGCAATACGGGAAACACCATGTCAACTCCGATAACACTGTATTTGTCCGAAGTAAGCTCCAAAAAACCTTTTACTGAACGGTTCTGAGAAAAGGCGACAGAGTGCAGATTCTCGGTATCTGCAAACCATGTGTTGTCCGCAATCTTCTCTTTTTTGCCCGTGTAGTGGTACCACTCGCCGTCTCTTGTTATTCCTATTGGAATTATGTCGTATTTGTCCTTGCTGATATTTTCAAAAACGGAGTACGCTGACTGGAGCGATACTTCATACTCCGTTGATTTGCC
>CAZKLU010000009.1:0-36421 GCA_964553775.1 uncultured Oscillospiraceae bacterium
GCGCAAATTTTGTCACTGCGTCAAAGCGGCGTATATGCACATACTCGTGTGTCAGTACATACGCCAGAGCTTTTTCGTCGTCCCAATCGGTATGTTTAGGCAAGAGAATCACAGGGTGCAGTACACCGTATGTCAATGGTGCTGAGATCCTGCCCGATTGCCGGATTTCAACTGTACGGCGCAGCTTGTGAGAAGCAGACCAGTTCCTCGCGTAGCCGTTTTCAACAGGAAGAGATTCCCGAAACCTGCGTCGGCATTGGAGCCATGTCACAGTAAAAAACACCGCACATGCCACCGCGCCGATTGCCCAAACCAGCAGGGGCAGATTGATTGCAGGAAAAGTTCCTCCAGAGACTGCCGCCTGTGACACAGTGTGTGTCTCAGTCACCGGAATGACAGCCGCTGACTGAATCGTGGCAATATTATTTCCGACCACGATCGTTTTTGCGGAACCTGACAATCTCTCAAGCAGCGAATACACGCTGAACGCGGATGGCAGCGAATATGGAACAAGCAGCCGTATAAGCGTGATGCCCCACAGTGCCAAAAACGTTTTCTTTGGCAGCCTGTTGATAGCAAGGGCGCGTATTATGACAACCGCTACAATCATCACCGCACCCGAAATGCTCATTTTTATAAGACTCATTCCTTCGCCTCGTCTAAGTCTCCAACGATTTGACGCAAATGTTCGATTTGGTCAGCACTCAGCTTCTTTCTCCCTATCAGTGCTGCGAACAGCTTATCCGCAGAACCGTCAAAAAGTTTGCCAATCAGTTCATCCGTTTCAGTTTCCTGCGCCTGCTCACGGGTTATAAGCGCATGGCACACGAAATGAGGCTCTATACGCTCAATCGCACCCTTTGCAACACACTTCTTTATAACTGTGTAAGTTGTGTTCACGTTCCATCCGATTTCCGCGTTCAGAATGTCAGAAATATGTTTAGCGGTAGTGTCACCTTCTCTCCACAAAACACTCATGACCTTCAGCTCAGAATCATAGAGCTTAATTGCCATATTATCATATCCTTTCTTTTATACTATTGCAATAGTTTACGATATATATACTATCACAATAGTTTTGATTTGTCAATACTACTGCAATAGTTTTTCTGTGAATATTCTGTTAACGTCGGTAACGATTCAGCATACAGAAGCAAAAACTGCAAGAATATCACTCCAGTGAGCAAACGCATGGTGGAGCACTGCCCAATAATATTTCCTAAATATAAAACATCAAAGCCGACATTACATTCGGCTTTGAGAATAACCCTGCTCTATCACCCCATCCATCGGTTCAGCACCGAGAGCAAAAGGTCAAAATCGAGCGGTTTTGCTATATGTTCGTTCATACCAGCTTCAATCGAGCGGCGCATATCCTCGGCAAAAGCGTTTGCTGACATTGCTATGATCGGTATTGTTTTCAAATACTCTCTATTCGATAAGCGTATCATTTTGGCGGCATCGTAACCGTTCATTACCGGCATCTGTATATCCATGAACACAAGGTCAAACGCACCGTCAGGCTGTGAGTTCAGTATCTCTACCGCCTCCTCACCTGTCCAGACATGTACTGTCTCAATTCCCATCATGCTGAGTACCTCCATCGCAATCTCCGCGTTGAGATTGTTGTCCTCAGCAAGCAGCAATCGTTTCCCTGAAAAATCCTCGTTTAACGAAGCTTCGCTGTTCCCGTTGATGTCACACTCAGTTTTCCTGCTGCACGATTCTGACATTTCAAGAAATACGTTTACAGTGAATGTGCTGCCCTCGTTGAGCTTGCTTTTTACACATATATCTCCATTCATCATGCGTATAATGTTGCGGGTTATCGGTAATCCAAGACCGATTCCCTGTTCACCCATTGTCCTGTCATCAACGGCTCTCGCAAACGGATCAAAAAGCTCCGGCAGAAACTCCTCCGATATACCTATTCCGCTGTCCTCGCAAATGAAAACACAGCACATCACCTTGGAGCTGTTCGATGGTCTTTCTTCAGCGGTAAAACGTATTGTGCCGCCGGTCGGAGTATATTTTACGGCGTTGCTGATAAGATTCAAAAGGCATTCCTGAAGCTTTTTAAAGTCTCCAATAACGCAGTCGTGCGTAATATCTTCGGTTTTCACGATGATAGTGTGTTTCTTGTTGTCAATAAGCGGTTTCATGATTGATATTACGCTGTCAACAAGCTCAGATATGCACATCGGCTCATTTTTCAGACTCAATGTGCCGGATTCTATTTTGTTCATCTCAAGCACTTCATTCACCAGCGACAAAAGGTGCTTTGAAGAATTGTCTATCTCATCAAGGCAGTGTGTGAGCTTTTTGTTTCCTCCGGCGTGAGATCGTGCTATCTTTGTCATCCCTATTATGCCATTGAGCGGTGTCCTCATATCGTGAGACATACTCGCAAGAAACTCAGTTTTCGCGGAATTTGCCCGGTTCGCTGCCTCGCAAGCGTCCTCAAGTGCCTTTCTCGATTCAATTTCCTCCGTAACATTGATGAATGTGCCGAGAAAAAGACGCGGCTTGCCATTCGCGTAAAGCGCGAGTTTGCCATGTGAGCTGAACCAGTTGTATTCACCGTTCCGCTTCATGAGACGGTACCTTGTATCGAACTCATTCTTCCCCTCGATACATCCCCAAAACGCTTCAAGTACCGCATCCTTATCCTCAGAATATATCCTGTCAGACCACGACTCGATTGTGTTGGGAAAATCTTCATTATCATCGAACCCGATCATCTCGCGAAAATGCTGGCTCCAGAATACCCGCGTCATATTCCCGTCTTTGTCAAAGTCCATGTACCATAGACCTGAGCCTATGATGTCATTTACCATGTCAAAATTCTCCTGGGTTCGTTCAGCGAGGGCGCGTATCATCTCAGCGGCAACTCTTTCATCCCGCTCCTTTTTGAGCTGCCTTAACAGGTCACGGCTTTTCAGCAACGACTCCATAAAGTGAGCCATTATCTGCAGTATATCAGAAACGTGGCGCATATTAGATTCCAACGGGTTGTCCACTCCATAGAATCCTATTATCTTCGCGCCATCGTATAGCGGCACAACATAGAGTGAATGTATATCCTGACGCTTGAGGTTCTCATATTGAAGCGGGTCGCTTTCGCGTATATTCTCCAAGTCCGTTATCATAATATGCTTGTTCTCGTTGAATGTGCGGTACCAATTCGCGCAGACCTCAGCCGGCAAATCCTGAAGAATATCTTTAGCGGGAACAACTCCGGCGGCAACCCACTCGTAAGTATTGTCATCGTTGCCTTTTTCGTTGCGCTCAAATATGTATGTGCGTTCGCCGTTAAGCTGCTTTCCGAGATACTCAAGGAGAACTTCTATACCCTCGTCAGGAGTTCTCTTCTTGAGCGCGATTCTCAAAGCCTCATTTGTCACAGCGTCAAGGTTCTCGCCATCGTAGACGATGTTTGCTCTCATAATCTGAGCGTTCAAGTCAGTCGCTATCTCAAGGCGGTAGCTTTTGCCATCTTCTCTGAAAATCATATCTTTTATAGCGAGGTTCTTGTCCAAAACGGGATTGTAGTAATTCCACTCTTTGAAAATACCCTCTGTAAGTTCTCCGCTGTTGCACATAGCGCACGGAACAGAGCAGTTCTGCAATAACTCATAGCACTTTCTGCCTTTGTAATCCTCGTCCGGCGAATTAAGGCAGATATTTCTGAGCTTTTCATTCATGAAAACAAGTTCATGTGTATCAAGGTCGGAAATGTACACATATTCACTCATGGCTTCTAAGGTTTCCAAGCGTATTTCCATTTTGTATTATCTCCTTCCATTGATACATACTTTGGGATAATGTACTCAAATGGTTTTGAAAATAAGCGGGTCTGCCCTGACACAGAAATATCTGATAGGCTCTTTCCGGCAGAAACCGTCGAATACAGGCTTTTTTCTGTAAATCCAGCGCAGTGAACCGCAAACAACAAACATCTAAACTGAATGTGTCAAATGACTATAATTTTCCGGGCTTTATGACTTTTCACTTTCAAAAATATTTTTCCGCAATTTCAAACCTCCGTAATCTGATAATCTTACTTTTATGAACATAAAATACAATTTCAAACGCTTAGGCTTTGCGGGTATTTAATAAAAAGGCACTTGCTCGAAAAGCCGCAATAACTTCTCGGCGGAAAAGTGCCATAGTGATGCACTTTTTCAATGTTACGCTTTTTGCTGATTACTTTTACGCGGTTTCATGCGCGCCGCTGTCCTTTTCCAATATGGCTTCATCTGTTTCCTGCGCTTCTTCTGTCGTTGTAACATGAAGTGTCGGTTCAAAACCGTCATGCGGGTGCTGATAGAGGATAGTATATTTCGTGTACGGTATTTCAATTCCCGCTGCGTCAAACGCTTTCTTGACTGCTATTCTCGCGTCGCTGCAAGCCTCGAAGTTCTCATTTATCGTCTTCGTCCACATACTTGCGCGAAGTGCTATGCCGCTGCCTTCAAACGCCCGTGCATACACCTTTACTTTCGGTACGCCGTTAGCTATATCCTCTTCCGTTCTTACATCAAGATATTTCGGGTGGTTTCCGACAACATCCGCTAATATCTCAATAGCCTTGTCAAGATCCGACTCGAAAGCAACTGTCACATCAACATACGCACTGGCGCGTGAGTCAACTATATTGCTGTTTTCAATTATCTCCGAGTTCATCGTAGAGTTTGGCACAACAATGCGGGTGTTTGTGAATGTCTTTATTATCGTGTGACGGAGCGTTATGTCCTCAACATTACCGGTTATGCCCTTACTCACAATCGTAACACGATCCCCAACCTCAAACGGCTTCATTGACGTTATAAATATTCCCGCGATTACATTCTCAAGCGATTCCTGCGCCGAGAGCGACAAGCCGAGTGCCACAATTCCGGAACCAGCTAAAAGTGTCTCAACAATGCTTGTAAGTCCCGGTATCTGTCCAATGGCAAAAAGAATGCCTAAGATATATATTACGATAATCGCTATCTTATATACAAATTTGCGAAAAAGAAACTGAGAGTTCTTTGGGTTTCTCCTCCACATACGCTTTAAGATTGCGACCGCTCCTCGCGTTGAAAGCAATATAATGACGATACGCACGATTCTCCATAAAATCTCAGATTCCTTCAAGAATTCGATCAATGCTTCCATCGCTGCCTCTTCCTCAATATAAAAATCCCCTATCCGGCTGCTTGAACTGCTGAACTCTTGTATTATACGCATCCATTGCCGCTTCACGGTATAAAATCTTTGGGTTCTTAATGCCGATGAGTGTCAATATATATTCGGCAAACGGCGGGTTCACTATCACAAGGGGTCCGATTATATAAGTTGCCATGAAGTTATTTTTGCGTATACCCTCAGACTTCACATCGGGGTTCAGCCCCGCTCCGCGTACAGTTGTGAAAAGTCCCTCACCGCAATCGCCATATGAATGACCAAACTGACTCTTGAAACCCACAATGTCCATATTGTCAAATTTGCCAAGATAAAGTGAATTGTACCGTTCAAGGAGTCTCCTCTGTGAATGTATCGGGAACATACCAAGCATTGGAAGTCTTTCACCGTTGTCGCACTCGATGTATTCTCCGAATATTTCAAGAGCATTGCCGGTTACAAGAGTAACACCGCCGTTTTCTGTCCGCTTTTCAATTTGCGGAAGATATGGCTTCAGAGCGTCACGAGCAAGCTCCTGTCCTTTCTCAGTTGTCGTGCCGATATATACAAGCGCGATGTCCTCGGAAACGAATGCCGGTTCGTCTCCAAGTGACGTTGTTATAATCTCCGCATCTGAAGAAGCCGCAAGATATTTAGCGTTTGCCAAATCCCCATAGAGGTTGCAGATTTCGGGGTATAATATCTCAATTTTCAATGTGCCGCCTCCTTTGCGAGAGCAACTGTTTTTTTCTGTACGCTGTATGCCATATTTACAGAATCAACACCGTAGAGTATATAAACGCGGCTGTTTGGCTTTAACAGCAGTTTCTCCGCCGCCATTGACTCCTCGGGAACGCAGGTTATACGCTCCTCCGGTATGCCCGCTATCAGAAGGCGCAGTTTATAGTCAACGGCGCGAGGTCCTGTAGTGACTATATGCGTTACGTCGTCACGGTTCATGAACTCAAAGTCACAGTCGTACATCCATGTAATATTCTCCGACCAGTGTTTCTCATCGCTAAGGCAGTTCATCATCATGACGATTTCCTTATCACCTGACTGGTGCGAAATGTAGTCGAGAGCGCGTGAACAGGCGAGAGCGTTCTTGTCTTTCGCAAGCATCATGATAACCGTAACATCACCGGCTTCAACCTCGTTATAGCGTGATTCTACTATCCTCATATCATTAAGGTACCTTGTAATATCCGTATGCTCCATGCCAAGCTCACGTGCCAGAGCTATCAGCGTAACCTCGTTATATACATTTACAATGCTGTCTGAGAGCAGTCTGTAGTCATGTTCACCGGTACTGTCGCGGAACGTCATAGTCATATTCTCAAGGTCAACGCGGGATGCTGAGTAATTGTAATCAGGTGACTTGAATCCGCATTTTTCGCAGTAGGCTCTGCCAATATGGTGGTAACGCAGATACTCGTATTTGAGCGTACCGGAGCATTTTGGACATATTCTAAGGTCATTCAGCAGATTGACGCACTCTGTTACATCTGAATCCATTTTCTCTATACCGAAGTACGCTCTCGGATTGTCGGGAGCCACAGATGATGATATAAGGTCATCGGCATTAAGAAGCAGCTTTGTTCCATGCGGTATATTATCCGTGAGAAAATCGGCTATATATTGCGGGTGAGCGTTTCTCATTATAGAATCACGAAAGAGGTTTGTAATAACTATAATATCCGGCTTCATATACGGGTAAATACGTTTTGCCGACCGCTCATCAATTTCCAGCACAGCGTTGTCATAGCGTGTTTTGTTGAAAACTGTACACCCTGACAAAAGACTTGTCGCGATGCCTGAATTGATGTTTGAACCGGCTCTGTTGTTAAGAACACGTTTACCGGAACGCTCCAGCAAATCGCAAATAAGGTTTGAGACTGTAGTTTTGCCGTTTGTTCCTGTAACCGCGATAATCTTCTCAGGTCTATCAATATATTTGAGAAAGTCAGGGCAGATTTTAATAGCCAGCTCTCCCGGAAAGTTAGTACCGTTGTGCTTTGTAAGCTTCAATATCGGCTGCGACAGCTTCGCAAGCCACAACGCGATAAAGAATTTAAGTTTTCCCATAATTATACGTCTCCTCTGTTTTTCTTTTCCGCCACAAGACGGTTTATCGGTATTCCCTGAGAATAGAATTTCAGCTCATAATCTGTCGCGATACCCTGTAAACCGTTTGCGTGGAGGTCATTAGTAATCTCCGCAAGCGACCAGCCCTCGCTTTCAAACTGTTCAAGCGACCAGTCAAAGAGAGGTCTGTTATCGGTTTTGAAGCAGATTTTCCCGCCGTCATTGAGCAGCTTCTCATAAATACGCAGAAATGACGGGGCGGTAAGGCGTCTTTTTGCCTGTTTTTTCTTATCCCAAGGATCCGGAAAATTTATATATATGCACGAGACTTCCCCATCGCCTATGAAGTCACGAAGCAGTGCCGCGTCTTTGTCGATAAATCTGACATTGTTAAGAGCCATCGCATCGGCACGTTCCATAGCAACAACCATCGCGTCAGGAACACGTTCAACAGCAATCAACAATACATTGGGATTCGCGGCGGCTGTCTCAACGGTAAAACGTCCTTTACCGCAGCCGAGCTCAAGCTGAAGCTCACTCGCTGGGTATTTCATGAGCCATCTGCCGCGATTTTGTTCCGGTTCTTTATCCTGCAAATACGCACACCGTTCCATTCTCGGTATCAGGTTTGGTTTTTTTCTCATTCTCATTATATTTTTAGTCCCCATTTCATAATCAGCATAGTACATATACATGGATTATATCACAGTAGTTATAATAAGTCAAAGAAAAAATGCGGTTATAGTCAAATAATTGACATGTCAGTCAACCACCGCCGTGAGCTGACTCCTGAGTTGTCCGAGCTTTGCATACCAGTTCCGCTAACCGGCGGTATTGTCAATCAAAGGTTCGGCAGCATTCAGTTCTACGATATACATCACTTCTATTCATCCATACATATGTCAAAACTCGCGGTCTTGAATTGCCAAGATCGCGAGTTCTATTATTTTCGATGTCTTTTTTTCGTATGTTTCCCCTTCTTGCCTGCCGATAAAATAAATATAACCAAAAACGCGGCAATTATCACCGCTACGACCGCTGCGGCTATCACAATGAAATTTATTCCGCCGTTCTCTTCTTTCTCGGTATCCGTCACTGACGTTTCTTCCGAATTACTGCCGTCTTCCGATTTGCTATCTGAAACCGAATCATCATTGTTGGATTTATTGCTGTCAGCGTTGTCATCATCTTCGGTAATGTCATTTGCTCCTGTGTAAATTGAATCCTCACCCTGAGAATCGGCATCGTTCAAGGTGTCCGGTTCCGGTTCCGGTTCGGGCTCTGGTTCAGGTTCCGGTTCAGGTTCAGGCTCCGGTTCATCAGCGGCAAGTGATGAGATGTCCATTCCAATGGTATAGTCAGAAAACCTGAAGGTCGTGAATCTCCACGGCTTAAAGCTATCTATTATTGCTTCAGCATCATTTGCGGATACTGTTTCCGATTCATCCTCGAAATCATACTTTCCATTTGTGTAGTCACTGTCCTCACGGTGCCATTCAGTCCATTTCGTCCATATCGGTGTATTTTCTGTCGCCCCATCGGCGGAATAGTCATAATCAAGCCGAGTACCCAAAACAAGGTAATCCAACTCCGCGTCTATACTGTACCACGCGCAAACTCCCGTGGACGCGCTGCCGGAACCGGTATACGCGATACAGTTATCATGGCACAGAGCGTAGCCATACCTCTCTCCGCCGGACGCAAGGTGAATAACCGTGCCGTTTCTCATTGTATAGAGGTCAACTATTGTGTTCGACTTTTCTTCTGAACCATAGCTCAATATAAGTTCGTTCACGCCATCACCATCTATATCAGTGAGATAGAAGCCCGATGTATCGAGAGTATAGTACTCTGCGTAACGCACCCACATAAAACTCAGAAAATCATCATAAGCCCAGGCATCTTCCGCGTCTGCCCATCCTGTAGATATGCCATTGTATATAAAATCAAGCAATTCACCGTATGATGTGTATTCCGTTTCATTCTCAGCACTTGCTCTATCAACGAACGCTAACTCAAGAATCAAAACGCACAGAACCACAATCGCCACATTCTTTATAATCTTTTTCATACGCAATCCCCCATATCTCTATTTGAACGCACCGCTTGTGAGCAGATACATCACCTCGCCAATAGTTTTTGCTTCATAAACGCGAAGACCGTCCGGTATCGTGAGCTTGCTTCTTCCATGCGGCGGCATTACGCACTTGTGGAACCCATGACGCGAGATTTCCGTAAGTCTCTGATCAATCTGTGAGATTGAACGCAACTCACCGGTAAGCCCAACCTCCCCAACAGCCGCGAAATCGTTTGGAACCGGAACATCCCTCCAACTTGACGCTATTGCAAGCACTGTAGCCAAATCGGCGGCGGGTTCGTTTATATATAGCCCCCCGATTACATTTATGTACGAATCGCAGCCTCCAATTCGGAGTCCTCCGCGTTTTTCGAGTACCGCTAAAAGCAACATGGCGCGGTTGTAATCAATGCCGTTCGATGTTCTTCGCGGTACATTGAAGCTCGTCGCGGCAACAAGCGCTTGAATTTCAGCAAGTATCGGACGTGACCCCTCCATCACGCACGCGACACACGTTCCCGGTGTATCCTCCGGTCTTCCGGACAGCAGCATCTCTGACGGGTTTGGAACCTCCTCAAGACCCTGCGCCTCCATTGCGAATACACCGATCTCGTTAGTGGAACCGAAACGATTCTTCGCTGCTCTCAGAACACGGTAATTTGCGGATGGCTCACCCTCAAAATAAAGTACGCAGTCTACCATGTGTTCGAGTACCTTTGGACCCGCTATTGCTCCCTCTTTATTGACATGACCAATTACAAAGACTGTCACACTGGAACTTTTCGCGATACGCATAAGCTGCATTGTACACTCTTTCACCTGTCCGACACTTCCCGGCGCACTCGTAAGCTCCTCAGAATACAGTGTCTGTATGGAGTCGATTATCAGTACTTCAGGCTTCACATCCTCCGTGGTTTCTATAATATCTCCCAGATTCGTTTCCGACAGTACCAAAAGGTTCCCGGAATCCACGCCGAGACGAACAGCCCGCATTTTAAGCTGTCTCTCCGATTCCTCTCCTGTCACATACAGAACTCTGTTGTCACGTCCTATATACTGGCATATCTGCAAAAGAAGCGTGGACTTCCCTATCCCCGGTGCGCCTCCTACAAGAACAAGCGAACCTCTGACAGCTCCTCCGCCGAGTACCCTGTCAAGCTCCGCAAGTCCCGTGCTGAAGCGTATTTCCTCCGTAACATCTAACTCTGAAAGACCGAGAGGTCTTTTTCTCTGAGCATTCCTTGTCGAATGTGACGCTGATGCAGCCTTGGTTTTCTCAGCTTTCTGCTCAACTAAAGTGTTCCAGCTTCCGCAAGCGGTGCATCTGCCCATCCATTTTGAGTACTCATTACCGCAGTTGGAACAGTAGAATATGGTTTTATCTTTCATTTTATCTTTTTCCTCAAAAATTACACGGTTTTACGATCCCGCTCTCCGGCTGTAACGAACCGGACATATTCTTAGAAACCGTAAAACAGCTTTTACATATAACAAACCAAAAATGCAGAGTATTATAAACTTTTATACGTTTCATTATAGAGGTTATTTCTCTACAGTTTCTTATTACACCGCGCCATCCGCAGGATTCTCAGCGCAGCCCAGAAACGCCCCGATTATAACAGCCGCAAGCTTCGTCTGGTATGTATCATTTTCCAACAGCATCGCTTCGTCCGAATTTGACAAGAAACCGCACTCAACTAAAACAGCGGGACAATCTATCGAGTTCATGAGATATATAGTATCGGGTATCTTTTTTGCGGTTTCGCGGTTTCCGGAGTTTACGTTCTTTATAAGTTCCCCATGTATATATTCACCTAATGTCTGGCTTCCCGATGTGTCAGCATAATAAACCTGCGCGCCGCTTGGTACAGATGTGGTATATGTATTCTGATGTATACTTATCAAAACAGCGTCCGGTATGGAGTTTATAAGCTCTACGCGGCTATGCTGGTCATAGGCTTTTTTCTTGCGTATTGTGTCCGCGTCCGCGGGATATTCAATATTCTCGGTTCTTCTTGTCATAACCGTGTCAATCCCGTAAAGAGCCGCGAACTGCTCCGCTTTCTCGGCAATAGCGAGATTTATTTCACTTTCTTTTGAACCCGTAACCGATACCGCACCGCCATCAGCCCCTCCATGCCCCGCGTCCAAGATTAGGGTACAGCGGCATCGTGAGCTTTCGTATATTTTCTCTCCGTATACAGGGATTCCGTCATTTGTAAATACCCATATCAGAAGATACACCGCAAGTACTGACAAAACGGCAATAACACTTTTAATCGCGTCCAAAAACCTCATATAACGAACACCTCCCGCATGAAAATATATTCAGCGGGAGGGATATTTAAAACCCGCAAATCAATTTATTTGCGTTTTCCCTTTTACTCTATGCAATCATCTTTCCGGCTGCTTTTGGCACGAAGCTCTGAAAGCTATAATGGAGCAATACTTATCTCCATAGTGCGTTCATGGTTTTCCCTTTTTCTTCTTCTCCCACTCAGGAAGCTCCTTCAAACTATTATACAGCCGCACAAAGCTGTCGTGCCTTGACTTTTGTATCTCACCTCTGTCAAGGGCAGCTATCACCGCGCAGCCGATCTCCGTTCTGTGTGAGCAGCCAATGAACCGGCACTCCCCTATATACGGCACAAACTCGTGAAATCCATATACAAGCTCATCTGGTGCCGCGTTATACATAGTCTTCATATCAAACGACGCAAATCCCGGAGTATCGGCAATTATGCAGTCATCCACATCGTAAAGCTCCATGTGCCGCGTTGTGTGCCGTCCGTGACCGAGTTTTTCGCTGACCTCACCCGTTTTTATATTGAGCGAACAATCGAGGGCATTTACAAGACTTGACTTGCCAACACCTGAACAGCCCGTCAGTACGCTTATTTTGCCGTAAAGCTCTTTTTTCAGTTCGTCAATTCCCTCGCCTGTTGCCGCGCTCGTCCTTATCACCTTGAAACCGGAAGATGAATATATGTTGTAAAGCTTTGATGCTCTGTCTATATCGCACTTTGTAATCACTATGAGAACATCAGCGTCATTAAGCGACGCTATAGCCGCCATCTGATCCACAAGATACGGATCGGTTTTAGGAATGGTGTTTGATGCCATAATCACCATAAGATCAATATTCGCAATCGGCGGACGGGAAAAGCTGTTCTTTCTCGGAAGTATACTGTCAATAACTCCCTCACCCGCTCCGGAAACTGTCACCGTAACTCTGTCACCGACAAGAGGTGTGATGTTCTCATGGCGGAATTTACCCCTTGCACGGCATCGGTACGGTTTCCCATCAAGGCTGACATAGTAAAATCCGCTCATTGCCTTATATATTACATTATCAACCATCCGGCTGTACTGCCTCTCCCTCATCGGTATCAGGCGGTTCGTGCGTTTCGTCTATGGGCGTTTCACCGGTTTCATCACCGCCTGACGGTTCGGTTGTTACTTCAGGCTCCGGCTGTATAGTGCTGGGATCAGGACCGAGAGAAACATAATATGTGATAGTGGTACCCACCGACACGTCCTGCGATGGTTCTATGCTTTGGAAATAAACCTTGCCCGTTTCAGCTTCGCTGTCATATTTCTCCTCACATTTTCCATTCAGCTCGTAGCTTGAAAGCCTGTCCGCCGCCTGCTCCTTTGTTAATCCAATCAGCGACGGCACAGTTACCTGTTTTAATCCGAGAGATACAGATATTGTTATTACAGTATTTGGCGTGACCTTCGTGTTTGCGCTTATGCTCTGGCTGAATACCTGACCGGCAGTGGCACTGTTGTTCGTCTCCTCAACAACCACCGTCAGCTTCTGTCCCTCAAGCATCGCCACAGCTTCGTCTTTGCTCTTACCGACCACATACGGCACAGTTACCTCCTCAATGCCGAGAGAAACGTAGTACGTTATCTCCGATTTAACTTCCACTTCTTCATCGGCATCTATGTCCTGACCGCAAACATAACCGGCTTCATACTCGCTGCTGTACATCTCCTCACGTTTGCCTACAAGCTCTGCCGCCTCCAAAAGTGCCGCCGCCTCGCTTTCGGTCTTGCCGATAAGGTTTGGAACCTCAACAGGGTGCGATTCGGGACCGGAGCTATAATAAAGCTCAATTGTCATGCCGCTCACAAGCATCTCATCCTTCGCGGGGTACTGTTCAAAAACGCGCCCCTCAACATATTCCTCGCTCGGTTTCGCATACACATTTATCACAAGACCCATATCAAGCTGCTGGAGCTTCGTCCTTGCGTCTCGGTAATCCATATTATCGGCATCTATCATCAGAACTGGCTCTGGTCCCGATGAAACTGTAAGTCCGATTTCAATTTTGTCCTCTCCAACGGTTACAGTGCTGCCTGGTTCCGGATACTGATCCATGATATACCCTTCCGGGTAAGTGTCACTCTCAACTGTTCCTGATACCGTGAACGTGTAATATGCGTTGTTATACGAGTCGGCAATAACTTCCTCATACAGTTTTCCCGTAAATCGGTCAACCTCCAGCGTTGGCTGCTCGTCAGGGCTTATCCATCCCTTCAGCGCATAATTCCACATAAACGCTACAAGTGCCACAAGAAACACCAATACACAGAACACTCCAACCATCACCGAGGTACTTCGCGCTTTCTTGCGGTTCTCCCGATATTCATCCGGCGTATGTCTGTCACGGCTTATCTTGTTACCGTTCTGCTGGCGGAGCGTTGCCGTGACCTCCCGCGATGGCATTGTGCGTGTACTATCCATATCGTCATCGGCGATTGAGGGTACAATGCTGTAATTGAATCTCACCGATGGGTTTTTACGGAACTCCTCCAAATCCTCAAGCATCTCAGCAGCGGATGAATAACGGGTATTTATATTTGGATCCATCGCGTGCATCGTTATATCCTCAAGCCCTATCGGTATATCAGGATTTATTTCCCTCGGCATGAGGGGAATCGCGCTTATATGCTGGATAGCTATTGATACCGGTGAGTCACCCTCGAACGGGAGGCGGCTTGTAAGCATCTCGTACATTACCACGCCGAGAGAATAGAGATCCGATCTCGCGTCCACAGCACCGCCCTTTGCCTGTTCGGGGGAAATGTAGTGTACAGAGCCGAGAGTCTCCTGAGTGAGCGTGTTCTTCGTTGTCAGCAGTCTCGCAATACCGAAATCAGCGACCTTTACGTTGCCATCGCGCAGTATCATGATATTGTGCGGCTTAATATCACGGTGGATGATGCCGCGTGAGTGCGCGTGGTCGAGCGCTTTCACAATCTGGGTTGTGAAATGCAGAGCCTCTTTCCAGTTCAGAATACCCTTGCGGTTTATGTACTGCTTCAGGGTAATTCCTTCGATAAGCTCCATCACAATATAATCGAGGTTATCGGTGTGGTTCACATCATAAACCGATACGATATTCGGGTGTGACAGCATAGCTATAGCCTGCGACTCCGCATGGAAGCGTCTGCGTAGATCAGGGTTCTGTGCCAGATCGCTCTTTAGTATTTTAATCGCCACAAAACGATTGAGCCTGTGGCACCGTGCCTTGTAGACTACCGCCATGCCGCCGGAGCCTATCTTCTCAAGAATCTCGTACCTGCCGTCGAGAATCCTTCCTATATACATATCATCATAAACATCGTCCATTTGATACGCCTCCTAATCTCCCGAAAAGGTTCTATGCAATACTTAGGAACTTCAAAAAAGCCTGTGTAACGAAATGCTTAAAAGTCCTGAAATTCTGCATTTTTTAGTTCATCAAATATAGAGGTTAATTAGTTATAGTTCCTTCTACTTAAAGCCAAAAAGATTTTCACCTTTGCATTTCAGCGCAAATTAGCGGTACTTCCCGCATATAAATCTGCGTATATATTCTGGGCAGCATCTCGAAATAGGCTGCTATGTTCCCGTAAAAGCACCATGCGGTTAGCAGGCACCGTAAATCTTACTCCAGCAAGTATAATACGCCTCATCGAATCAATATGCTCACTGGCAAAATACAAATATGAACACAGGCAAAGACCTTTAATTCACTCAATTTTACTGTGAGAGTATCAAAAGGTGCTTCAGCTTCTGAACATTTTTACTTTATTTCAGGGTTTGCAGATCATTAACCCGCAAAAGTCAGTTAGCCGCAAATCCGGAATTTTCTAAATATTTGGGTATTTCTTTTTCAAGTCACTTCTCTATAGCTCCATACGGCAGCACTCATAAGACATTGTAATTTTCTTTTCATTCCCTATACAGTACTATCGTCACATTATCCGGCGCACCGCGTTCAACTGTGATGTCAAAAAGACGCTTCGAAAAATCCTCAAGTTTTTCTTCGGCTGAGAGCGGCAGCATCTCTTCATCGTAAACCATGTTGCTCATACCGTCGGAACATAAAAGCAGTATATCTCCCTTTTGCAGTTTAACTGTGAATATGTCACCACGCACCTCCGGCGCTGTTCCGAGTGCTCTTGTTATGAGGTTCTTTCTCGGATGAAAACGCGCCTCGTCCGGCGTTATCTCGCCTCTCGCAACCATGTCTTCAACAACGGAGTGATCGCGGGTAATGCGGCGTATATCGCTCTCAGATATGTGGTATGCGCGGCTGTCTCCGATATTGAGTACAGTCGCGATACCGTCTATTACCGCAGCCGCGACAAGTGTCGTTCCCATGCCTTCACAGTCTTCGTCCTCGCAGCTTTTTTCAAAGACTTCACTGTTCGCGCTGTCAGCGGATTCTTTCATAAGACGCTTCAGTTCCGCACCGCCTATGCCGCGTTTCAGTCCCTCACGCAGCTTCTCTATGAATGTCTTTGCCGCAAGAGTGCTGGCTATATCTCCGGCTTTCGCTCCACCCATACCATCGCACACAATCAAAGCCGCCACACCGTTCTCGTTGAACGTAATATACGCATCCTGATTCTGTCTTCTTACCTCACCCTTATCGGTAAATCCGCACAATTCCATAATACCGCCTCTTATATTTTTATTTTTTCACGTCTCAACTGCCCGCAGGCAGCGTTTATATCCGGACCAAGTCTTCGCCTTACAGTTACTTTTATTGAGTGCTTTTCAAGTATGCTCTTAAATGTCTGAACGGTTTCCGCGTCACTTGGCTTTAAATCGCTGCCATCTATGTTATTGAGAGGTATAAGATTTACATGACTGCCTGTTCCGCTGAGTTTTTTGGCAAGAAGTTCAGCATTTTCAGGTGAGTCATTCACATCCTTTACCATAGCGTACTCGAAAGTAACACGCCTGCCAGTTATATCAAAGTACCGTTCGCAGGTATCAAGTACCTTATCAACTCCATAAGAACGGTTTATCGGCATAAGCCTGGAGCGTGTTTCGTCATCGGCTCCGTGCAGAGATAATGAAAGTGTAATCTGAAGCTTTTTATCCGCAAGAGTATCTATATTCTCCGTTATTCCGCAGGTTGAGAGCGTAATATGCCTCATGCCGATATTCAGTCCATCCGGATCATTGACGATCTTCAAAAATCTCAGCACCTCATCAAAATTATCAAGCGGCTCTCCGATACCCATCATAACAATATGACCGATTTTACGCCCTGAATCAAGTGTCGCGAAAAGAACCTGATCGGCTATCTCGCCGGCACTCAGATTCCGTGCCTTTCCTCCTATAGTAGAAGCGCAGAATCGGCACCCCATATTACACCCCACCTGCGAGGATACGCATATTGTCTCGCCGTACTTGTAGCTCATCACGACACTCTCTATTGTCTCGCCATCCCTAAGTGTCCATAGATATTTTACAGTTCCGTCAATCTGTGAAACCTGTTTACGCGCTATTTCCGGCACAGTAATGAAATAATCGCCTTGTAACTTCTCGCGCAGTGCTTTTGGGAGATTAGTCATTTCATCGAATGTTCTCACGCCCGTCCACAGCCACTTGAAAATCTGTTTAGCTCTGAATGGCTGCTCACCGATCTCGCCAATATACTCCCGAAGCTCCTCCGGCAGCATACGCTTTATGTCACGTTTCTCAGTGTACATATAAAAAACCCATCCATATATTCATCTGGCAGTATTGTCACGAATCCGTTCTCTCCGCTATAAGGCTTTGGCAGGGAGATGTGTTCCTTCACATAGCTTTTATTCCCATTGAGAAAGCTTGCTATTACATTTTCGTTTTCCTCTTTTAGAATCGTACACGTTGAATATACAATAATCCCGCCTGATTTTACAAGCTTTGAAGCGTTTTGGAGTATCGCAAGCTGCAACGCCGGAAGCTTTTTAATCTCCTCTGGCGATTTATTGCGTATCTCAGGCTTTTTGCGTATAACGCCAATTCCCGAACATGGAACATCCGCAAGTACAACGTCAGCGGACTTCGCGGATAAAACTTTAGCGTCGGCAGTAAATGTGGAGATAATGTCAATACCGAGACGCTCCGCACCGTCTTTAATAGTCTGAATCTTGTTTTTGTGTATATCATAAGCCGCAATCTCACCGATATTTTTCATCGCGATTGCCGCCGCGAACGATTTGCCTCCGGGAGCCGCACAGAGGTCAATTACACGCATACCGGATTTTATGCCTGCCGCCGTAACAGCCAGCTTTGCCGATTCATCCTGTACATAGAAGTGACCGTTTTCAAACGAACTTGAGTGCGTTGCGAAACCGTCATCTATTATGAGCGCGTTTTCATCTATTGGATGGCGTTTTGCTGTCCTAAGCTCTTTCAAGAGGCTGTCAGACGTTATTTTCAGCGTGTTAGTTTGAATAGTAGTCGGCGGTTCGGTGTTGTTCTCTCTCAGTATACTCTCGCAGCTGTCACCGTACTGCTCCATAAGCTTCTTAACAAGCCAGAGCGGGTGACTATACTTTATTGAAAGGTACTCCTCCGGCGTATCAGACTTTATCTCAGGCAGCTTGTCTATATTATCTGATATTTTTCTCAGCACAGCGTTTACAAGCCCTGATGCTCTCGGAGAATATTTCTTTGTGAGACTCACGCCCTCGTTGACTGCCGCTCTGTCCGGTATTCCATCAAGAAAAAGTAATTGGTATACCGAGCATCTCAATATATCAAGTACAGAATATTCCAGTTTTTTAACCGGTGTGGCGCAGTAACAGCCTATATAGTAATCGCACAGTGTTTTATTCTGAATTACACCATTCGTTATACGGTACGCGAGAGGAATATCGCGTTCCTGAAGCTCCCCGCGCTTTGCCATTGTATCAAGCACAATCTCCGGTCTTGCTTCACGCTTTCTCAGCAGGAACAACGTCTTGAGTGCCGCTTCTCTGCTTGTCAGGGGCATATCGGGTGTCCTCTCAAATAGTCCCCCGCGCTCATGCGTTTTCCTCCGCTCACCTGAAGCTCTGTTATGAGAACAGCACCATCATTACACGATACTAAAATGCCGTTTCTGTCTGCCGCAGATACTGTGCCGCAAGGCTTTTTCGTTTCAGAGGAAATAAATTTAGCCTTGAATATTTTCATATTGATTCCGTTAAGCTCTGTCACAGCTACAGGCCACGGATTCAGACCGTTGATTTTTGAGACTATCGCTTTTCCATTAAGTGTCCAGTCGATTGCGGCGTTTTCTTTGCTCAAAGGCGGCGCAAAGGTTGCGAGTGCGCTATTTTGAGGTGTTCTCGAAACATTTCCGCTTTCTATTGATGATATGGTATCATTGAGAAGCTCCGCTCCGATCGGCGCGAGACGTTCAAAAAGCTCTCCAGATGTCTCACCATCATGTATCGGCGTTCTTCTCACATCTATTATATCACCCTCGTCAAGTCCCTCGCTCATATACATCGCTGTAACTCCAGTCTCCGCTTCACCGTTTATTATCGCCCACTGTATAGGTGCCGCGCCCCTGTATTTTGGAAGAATTGACGCATGAATGTTTACACAGCCATATTTCGGATAATCAAGTATATCTTTTGGCAATATTCTCCCATAGGCTACCACAACAATAAGCTCTGGGTCAAGCTCTCTTATTATATTCAATGCCGTTCCATTGCGAAGCTTAACGGGCTGATATACAGGTATTGCGCTGCTCTCGGCTGCCGCTTTTACCGCAGGCTTTTCAAGCACATGCTTTCGTCCGACCGGTTTATCCGGCTGTGTGAATACACCGACAATATCGCGGTCGTTTTTTATAAGTTCTTTCAAAGAGACAGCCGCGAAATCCGGTGTACCCATAAAGAGTATTCTCATTTCTTTTTGCGCTGCCTCCTTCTCTTCTTAGCTTCCCGCTCCTCCATCTGCCGGACTTCTTCCTCAGAAAGTATACGTTCAGCCTTTTCGGTAAAGAGATGCCCCTCAAGGTGGTCAAGCTCATGGCAGAAGCAGCGCGCTGTAAGCTCTGTACCCTCAATTTCAAACCACTTTCCAAATCTGTCCTGAGCGCGTATTTTCACATAATTTGGACGTTTCACAACAGCCCAGACGCCCGGAAGCGACAGGCAGCCCTCAGTATCCGAGTTCTCGCCTGATGATTCAATAATTTCAGGGTTCACCAACTCCACTATCTGCTCCTCCGGCGGCAGATCCTCTTTGCTCAAGTCCGAAACAAGAACTACACGTCTTAAAATTCCTACCTGCGGCGCGGCAAGTCCAACGCCATCAGCAGCCAAAAGCGTTTCCCGCATATCATCAATAAGCTCGTGAAGTCTATCATCAAACTTTGTTACCTCGCGGCAATGCTTCAATAGTATCGTGTCGCCTTCCTCGCGGATTATTCTCTTTGCCATATTGTTTTATTCTCCTTCGACCTTATTCTGTCGGATATGTATCCGTTATAACTGTGAGCCCCCGATTTAGCTTGTCATTCATAAATTCAGCAATCAGCATACTGAGAAGCTGCCGCAGTCTGTGATTATTTGTACATTGAAGATGTATTTTGTATCGAAACCTGTTGTTTACCTTAACAACTCTTGCCGGAACAGGACCTAATATAGCGAATATTTCCACATCGCGGTTCGCTTCAAGCATATCACGCAGCCTGAAAATTCCATCGTACACTAATTTCTCATCTGTACCGACAACAGACATTGAGATAAGTTCCCGTATCGGCGGAGCGTTCGCGTATGAACGGAACTGTATCTCCTGCTCATAGAAGCTGTCGTAATCCTGATTTGCGGCAAGTGCTATAATTTTATTCTCCGGCGTATACGTCTGAATAACAGCTCTGCCAGCTTTCGATCCGCGTCCGGCGCGTCCAATTACCTGCGTCATCAGCGAGAATGCCCGCTCCCATGCCCGAAAGTCACTCGCGTATATAAGCTGATCCGCCGATATTACGCCAACGAGTGTTACGTTCTCAAAGTCAAGTCCTTTTGTTATCATCTGTGTGCCTAAAAGTATCGGCACCTTCTCATTTTCAAATTTGTCAAGCAGTTTCCTGTGCGAACCGGCACGGGAAACGGTATCAAGATCCATGCGTATTATATCGATACCGGGGAAAGTATCTTGAAGCTCCGTTTCCATTTTCTGCGTTCCGAAGCCTATGAACTTTATTTTCCCTCCGCATTTTGGGCAATCGTGCGGAACATTTCTCATGAATCCGCAGTAGTGGCAATGCAGTTTCTCATCGGCGGTGTGGTATGTAAGCGACACCGAGCAATTTGGGCAGGTAAACGTATACCCGCATATGCCGCAGACAACCAGCTTTGACGCGCCGCGTCTATTGAGAAAGAGTATTGACTGCTCCCCATTCTCTATGTTTCTCTGAAGCTCTCCGCGCAGTACGGAACCGACAATTCTGTTATCGCCCTGCTCCAGATCCTTTCGCATATCGGCAACTATCACGTTTGGAAGACTGCGCTCATTGTAGCGTTCGCGTATCGCGCAGAATTTGTAGTTGCCTTTTTTCGCCTCATACATACTTTCAAGTGAGGGAGTGGCGGAGCCGAGTACAAGAAGCGCGTTTTCTCTGACGCACCTGTATTTTGCGACCTCACGCGCATGATAGCGCGGCGCGGATTCAGACTTATATGTGTACTCCTGCTCCTCATCTATAACAATAAGCCCTATATTCTTCAGCGGCGCGAAAACAGCTGAACGTGTCCCTATAACAACACTGACATCTCCGCTCTTGATGCGCTTCCACTCATCGTACCGCTCCCCCATTGTGAGAGAACTGTGCAGTACCGCGACAGACGAGCCGAAATAGCCCGAAAACTGCCGCACAAGCTGCGGTGTAAGACTTATCTCCGGCACAAGAACGATAGCGGTTCTATTATACATAAGCGTCTGCTGCACGAGCTTGATATACACCATTGTCTTCCCGCTGCCTGTAACTCCATATAAAAGCGCCGCCTGCGCCTTGCTGTTCAATAGCTCCGCAAGGGTATTATACGCACGTTCCTGCTCCGGTGTAAGCTCTATCGGTTCAGTTATACGCTCATCACTCATTACAAACGGGTGCCTTTGCACCTCACGCTTTTCGGTTATTATGAGCCCTTTTTTCACAAGAGAATTAACAACTCCGCGAGATGCACCTGTTATCGTAAGTATGTCCGAAATTGGCGCATCGCCGGTGACCGCAAGCAGTCTCAATATTTCCGACTGCTTTTGGAGCTTCCCGTACATAAGCTCCGATACTTCGATAGCCTCCTCCGGCGGACAAGTGAGAGACGCATACATAAGGCTTTTTTCACTCGCTTTTTGTTTCTCGCCGCCATTGAATCTCATGCCGTCAGGGATGAGTGTTCTTGCAGCCTCAAAAAACGTGCAAAAATATCTGTCCCGCATCCAGAGCGCAAGCTGTATATCCTCAGATGAAAAAATCGGCTCGCTATCAAGGAACTTTTCTATTGTTTTCAGTTTCTCCGGTTCCGGCTGACGCTCAGGGTCAAGTACAAGCACCACGCCCTCTGTTATCCTCGCGCCTTTACCAAACGGAACAAGTACCCTCATGCCGACCTTTGCCTTGTTTTCAAACTCTTCCGGTATTATATAGACATACGCCTTGTCAATCGAGTATATCGCCGCAGCGACCGCTATACCGGCAGTCCGCATAGTAGTATCAATATCCATCAGTGACGGAAGCAGTCACTTTTCCTTCAGCTATCTCATTGATAGCAATAGAGACGGGATTTTCATCAAGGGGGATTCTGTCTTCCTCCGCGTCTGCCGCTATCTCACGCGCTCTTTTAGCTATAAGATTCACAAGCAAATAGCGGCTATTGTCAACATTTTTAAGCAGTTCCGGCATTGTCGGATACAGCATCATGATACATCATTTCCTTTCAGTTCAGACGTTATACTAAACAGAAAGCAAGTCGCTGCTGCTCAGTATATTAAATTTTATAACTCCTTTGTTCCCGCTTTCAGCAAAACCGCAAAGGGTGCTGATTACTATGCTTCTATAATTTTGCCGATGAGTATGAAAAATACGGTAAACCTTTATAATAATCTCGCAAGCATACGATTCTTGGGAAAACGGATAGAACAATTTATCTGTTGATATAAAAATGGCAAGGCTTTTTGGAGGTTTTGCCGTCACTGAATAAATCTCACAAATTAGTGAGCTAAACAGCGTCGCGGAAACCTTCGGCACAGAGTTCAGCACAAATTCGCAAAGCTTTCATGATGGATTTCACAGCTTTACAGGTGTTTTCGCGGTTTTGAGCTACAATGCTCAACAAATTGTCCGGCTGTTTGTCACAAGGGATCTAACGGCAAAAAACGTAAAAACCGCATACCAAAACCGTGCTTCAATTATATATGAACCTTACCTGTTAAAGGTATAGCTCTACTTTTCAGCATCGTTTTTTACCTTATCCATAATATCGATAATTTCGTTGGCGGCTCGTATATAGTCATCATTCTGTACAAGATAATCATAATCCTCCATACAGAGAAGTTCCTCTTCAGCCGTCTTAAGTCTCCTGGCAATAACCTCATCACTATCAAGAGAGCGATTGCGAAGGCGGCGTTCCAGCTCCTCAATGCTTGGCGGGTAGATGAATATTGACATCACTTCCGGCAGCTTTTCGCGAACCTGCCTTGCACCCTGCACCTCAATATCAAGAATCACATCGAACCCCTCATCAAGCATATCCAGAATTGGCTTTTTCGGTGTGCCATAGCGGCATCCGACAAATTCCGCATACTCCAAAAGTTCGTCCCCGTCAAGCATTTCCTGAAACCTTTCCGGCGTGACAAAGTAATACTCCACTCCGTCCGTCTCTCCCTTACGAGGCTTGCGGGTGGTTGCCGATATAGAGAAACGGCAGTTTCCGCGTTTTTTGAACACCTCAGATATTACCGTACTCTTGCCGGTTCCGGATGGACCTGAAATAATAAATGCGTGTCCTTTCATGTTTTATCCTCCCCCTTTTGCGAACTATCTTTGCTGTCGGTATCCGACACTCTCGCTGCTATTGTCTCTGACTGCGTAGCAGAGAGAACAAGGTGACCGCTGTCAGTTATAAGAACAGCTCTCGTGCGTCTTCCATACGTTGCGTCAATAAGCGACCCGCGCTCCCTTGCGTCGGAAACCATTCTTTTTACCGGTGCGGAATCAGGCTCTATAATTGAGACTATACGATCCTCAGCAACGAAACATCCGAAACCTATATTCACAAGCTTCATTTCATCACCTCCGGAAAAATCAGGTTCTCAGTCTTAAAATCTCACGCCTTTAGCATAATACAAAATATATTGTGTGCCGTGAACCAAATCATTGTATATAGCAGCAGAAATCAGTTTTTCATTTACCTCGAAGAGTTTCACATATCTCGCACCGGGGCTGCTTCAATATTTGGCTACTGTACCCTCGTTGAGCAGAGAGCCATCGCAGACGGCAGATGTACCGCTTGGCGGCAACGAAAAATACTGTTCAGCAAATGCGGTGTACAAGCCCGCTTTAGCTGACCGGCAAGCATCATTCCACGTTCTGCACCTGTTCCCTGAGTTTTTCAAGCTCTGCTTTCAAATCGACAACTATTTTTGCCATTTCAACATTGTTGCCCTTGGAACCTATTGTGTTTGCCTCTCTATTCATCTCCTGTATGAGAAAATCAAGTTTCCTTCCGACAGCTCCGCCGCTTTCCAGCATACTTCTGAACTGTGCTGTGTGGCTTCTTAAACGGACAGTCTCCTCGTCCACCGAAATTCTGTCAGCGAAGATAGCTGTCTCGGTCAGAATACGCGACTCATCGTACTGAGATGTATCAAGCATCTCGCTGAGCTTTTTATATAATCTATCCCGGTACTCACGCACAGTTTCCGGTGAACGGCTCTCGACTTCGCCAATAAGCGTCTCAATATTCGTTATATGCGTCAGAAGATCCTGACAGAGCTTTTCTCCTTCTATTGAACGCATAGCGTTATAATCATCAATCGCCCTTGTAAGGGTATCGGTGAGTACAGCGCCGAATTTGTCAAGATCGATCTGCTTTTTTGTCACCGAAAGCATATCAGGAACACTCGCAAGCCGCTCCGCCGTTATTTCACAGGGTATTGAGAAACGCTGCGAAATCATTTGAAGTGTCTCGTAATACGCTTCCGCAAGTCCTTCATTAAGATGTATCTCCACATCACTCGCTTTTGCGATATCAACGGAGACGAATACATCAACCTTGCCTCGTGTCACTCTTGACTGAACAGCTTTTCTCGCTACATCTTCAAACGCGAGGTACATTCTCGGCAGTTTCGCGGAGCAGTCAAGGAACCTGTTGTTTACCCCGCGAAGCTCAACTGTAATTTCAGCATCGCCGCAATCACCCCGTGCCGTCCCGTAACCTGTCATACTTTTTATCATAACGTTTTCTCCACTTACCTTTTACCTTTTATGTATTATTGGATAAATTCTCGACATATATACCATAATTGCCCTTGATACGGCGATGTCAAAAACTATATAAACCACATTTGCCAAAGCGTAGCATATAATATAATATGCCGTGCCGATTTCGTAACTGATAAACGTGAACTTTAACGCAAAAAGGCACACTGACACCGCTATATTGTACGTTATGAGCTTTACAACCCATGACAAAGCCGGTTTCAGCTTTTCCGCGAACAGCTTTACTAACGGGTACCAGCCAAAGAAGCACAGGTACAGTAGTGCCGCTGTCTTATCGGGAACGATAACAAACCCCAAAACCGCTGTCACAACAAGGACAAGAATCCCGCCTGTAACTCCGTATTCGCATACCGCCGCTATCTCAAAAAGACTTGACACACCCAAAAAGCCCAGCTGCCCCGTTGGAAGCACGGCAGCAAGATAGAGACAGATTACCGAGAATGCCGCAAAGATCGCCGTGAACGCTATTTTTCTTGCACTGATTTTCATATTACCGACAGCCCCTGCACATCATATTGAGGCACATCATCGTGGTACACATATCGCAGAAATCGGAGCTTGCGTCTGATGGCATACCGTAACCTGTTCTTGCGTATGGCGAATATGCACCGCTTGCCATTGAAAGTGCCTGACGGTACTCGCTGTTACCCGGATCCATATTTACAGCTCTCTGGAAATAACCGTGCGATTCGTCAAGCCAGCCTTTCTTATAGAAAAGACTGCCCATAAGGAAGTTCCATTCAGCATCCCGATCAGTGACTGAATTAAGAAGCTGCTCCGCGTCACGCAAATTGCCAGAATTTATCATGACGCGAACCCTGCTATAGACCTCGTTGCCGCCGCTATAACCGGAGGATCCGGAAGAGGAATATGACTTCCCGCCAGCTCTCTGTTTTGTTATGGTGTCATAAGCTTCATTTATTTCCTTCATCTTCTCCTGCGCGAGATCAGCAAGAGGGTTGTCGGTATAATTGTCAGGATGATACTTCTTAGCGAGTGCCCTATATGCTTTTTTCACCTCGTCGTCTGACGCATTTGGGTCAATGCCTAAAACCTTGTACGGATCATTCATGCTGTCTCTCCAATCCCCGAAGGCAGCTTCTGGAAGCTCTTCGGCAGCTTTTTCTTTCGATTATATGTACCTGCCAGTACCTCACGGCACATAGACGGCAGTCCAAGATATATAATATTATCTGTTATATCGCTCCACGCACTTTTCGGCAGCAGCGAATAAGCGTTTATTACGCGGTTATGCGATGCTTTCAGTGTATTCATAACAGCTTCTTTTACATCCTCAGAAATCACCCAGTCAGTGAGTGAAAAGTGAGCAATTATCGGATTATAGTTTGAACTTTTAAAATCCTCCTCCGCGTCATCGAACGCATCCGCTATATAAATCATTCTGCCGACATGATAGAGAAGTTCCTCTAATATTCTTCTTAATGTCACGTCGCTCTCCGCTATTGCCGCAGATGAGAGCAGACACGCGAATTTGTCGGCAGCTCTGTCAAGCGATTGTTCGCCCTGACGTTCAAGCTCTGTAAGTCCATCAAGGTTATCTTTGACAGCCGCGTCAAATTCAGGAAAATCCTCCGCCGCTCTCTTGTACGCTCCGTTCAGAAGCCCCCGCGCAACACGGTAAGGAATGGCTTTAACACAGCCGCTGTCCATTATAGAATCATCAAGTTTCCTGTAATAGAGAATTACGTTATAGGCGGCACATATTTTCAATGGGTATGACTTACAGCACACGCACTGTCTGCGGCAAAGTGACGGAATACATCTTTTCATTTCATACTCTCTCGGCTCGTCCTGATGCCATAAAAGCATTGCGAGAAACACAAGATCATAGCTCAACGTAAGCCGTGCCGCCGTGCCGTAGGTGCCGCCAATTTCGTGGCAAAGCCCACAGTAACACGCCCTGTAGCGTTCAAAGTCTTTTATTTTAAGTTCCGGAGCGTCTGGGCGCACATATCCGAACATCTCGTTCTCCTCACTATGATAAATCCGCTTCTGTATCTATGTTTTCTTCCTCAGTCTCCTGTTCCGGCACCGTGTTTGAAATCACAACTCCGAGAGTATAGTCACCTATCGCGTCAAGATTTGTATATCCATCGATGTACACTTTTGCCGGTACAGCTATTGTTCCGGTCGTGCTGCGGTCGATGTCGGAAAGATCCGCCACTATGCGTATATTCTCCGCCGTGACTTTTTTAACGTCAGATGATTCACCGCGCACCGTAACATCCATGCTCTGCGTAATGAGTGAAACATATACGAACCCGTCAGTGTTTATCGCTGATACATTGTTTACAGAAAGGCGCGTTGACTCAACATTGTATACCTCAACATTTACGGTAGCCGACGTGATTCCGGAAAGGTTGCTCACATCGTTCGGTATCGTAATCTGATATGTGTCCTTAAAGGTGGACACAAAGCTGCTGAGATCAATGGTACCAAGTGTAATGCTGTTAAGTGCCTCAAGGACATCGGGATCACCGGAGACTTCAATGCTTGACGGTGATATGTCCACCTTCGTGTTTGCGCTTGTCGCGGAGTTTGACTCAACGAGGTTGATTTCAAGTGCTATCTCCTTACGCATTGTTACAGTAACGGAAACAGTCAGCTCATCAGCACTGAGTTGAAGTCCTGATGTGTCCATCACATCGCCGTTCTGGTCTATCAGCACAACATCCACAAGCTCGGAAACTGATCTGGAGATGTTGTCCCTCGACAGCGTTACTGAGGCGTAATCAATTGACGAGAGCGTATCCTGAGAACCATAGACTGTTATGGTGTCCTCCGACGCTTTCGGCTGATCCGCCATATATCCGTCGGCAACCTGACCCTGGAAGAATGCCCGTACAGAAATGTTGCGTTTGCTCATCTTCTCAACCGTCACCGATACATATCGGCTTGAGTAGCTGGTAATGGTGATGTTGTTCGTGTTGATCGATGACGAATTATAGGCTATATCTATAGGTATGGTATATACACCCGCCGCTGTTGAGGAGTTGAGAATCTTTGACAGATCAACCGTTGCTGTTATGTCGGACGAGGACATACGCATAAGTGTGTTGTAGCGTCCGGAATATGTCAGATCAACGGAATCAATGTCAATATCGGTGATAACGAGATTGTTATCGTTGACAAGCTCTTCGTTGGTGAAGTTAATTTTTATACCGCTGAAGCGAACCCCTGTCACTGTATCGTCCTCTATGTACGATACATATGCCCAAAGACCGATAGAAATAAGCACGGATATTATCATGTAAAAAACTTTTGTACGACGCTCAATACCGTTTGTCATGATTTATCACCAGTCTTTTTACCATCATTTTTCATTATTCTGCCAAGCAGACTGTTTTTCTCCCGTTCCTCCGGCATAAGCTCTTTTACAAGCAGCTTTTCAAGAGTCTCCGGAGAGAGATCGCGTTTCAGCATACCGTCTATTGCGACCGATATATATCCTGTCTCCTCCGAGACGATAGCCACAACAGCATCCGACCGTTCACTCATTCCGATACCGGCTCTATGGCGCATACCGAGGTCACGGCTTATATTGGGATTGCCGGAGAGCGGCAGCATACAGGCAGCTCCCGCCACCCTGCCGTTTCTGACGATTACGGCTCCGTCATGAAGCGGTGCTTTGTCATAAAACAGGTTTTTCAGAAGCTCCGCCGCCGGAGATGCATCAATAATTGTGCCGGTTTTTATATAAGCGTCAAGATTTATATTCCTCTCGAACACTAACAGCGCACCGGTTTTGGATTTTGCGAGATCAGTATACGCGAGAACAGTCTGTGTTATCGCTGTCTCAATATCTTTATCTTTGACGGGACTTGCGAATATTCCCTTGACGCTTCCGCTGCCAAACTGCTCCAGTATTCTCCGCAGCTCCGGCTGGAATATAATAACAAGGGCGAGTATGCCAATCTCGAACGCGCTTCTCAGTATATAGCTGACAACGGTTAACGGCAGCAGAGAGGATACCGCAAGTACGATCAGCAATAGCAGTATACCTTTCATAGCGTTTGCTGAGTTTGTCCGTCTGACAAAAATCAAAATCATATATATTATGATCGACATAACAGCAACGTCTATGAAGTCCCAAATGGTTATCATCTGCCACACGTTTTTGACTGTCGTCAGCACGTTGTTTATTATCTCCAAAATGCTTCACTTCCCTCTTGTTTTTCTCCCCATTTTTCTACAACGTACACTGAATCCCCATGATATATGCCAACATTGCCGGTTTGTGGAACCTGAACCCGCATCGCGTTTGCACGGGCAAAACCCTTTTCAGGAGCTTTTCCGTACCTGACGACCGTCCCGACATCTCATAAGGCAAGCGGTGTTTATATCGTTCAATACATTATAGTATAATTTTTGCCGCTTGGCAATACAGTCTTTGAAAATTTTTTATTATTTCGGTAATTCTTCGCTCCCGGCACTCAGTTCGGCATCACTGTCTCGTAGTCACTGCCGGGCTTGTCTCTTTCCGATTGGCAGGTACGGGTTTGCGGAGGGCAGAATCAGGCTGGCAACCTTTGACCGGTGAGGAACGCCGCCTATGCGGCGGCGTTTTGCTTTCTCCGCAAAATGTAAAACTGGAACAATACACACGCAACCGAAACTTTTATTTTGTCCCTCAACGCAGTACCCGAAAAAGAGAAAACAGCAGCACCGAAGCACCGCCCGATACAGAACAGTAACCTTCTCCGGCTTGTTCCCTGAATACCTTCCAATTTCTCATCTTCCCTCTTGTATTCGCAAGCCCGCATATTTGACACCGCATACCGCACTCACACAAGAAATATTTGCGAGTCTGCAAGCCGCGCCGAATTTATATAAACAAAACAATGCTTTTCGGAACTTTGATCATAAAAGTATATTTTTGAAATTCCTGTGCTTGAGCAGTCCGCGCTAATTTGAGCGAATCTGCTCTATAAAGTTGAAAAGCTTCTCCGCTTTGAGCTTGCTATGTCTCTCACCGCTCTCACAAGTGTCTCGCAATCGTCTCTCGTATTGAATGCCGACACACTTGCTCTTACAGTACCAGCGGGATAGGTTCCGGCAGTTTGATGGCTGAGCGGTGAACAATGCAGTCCGGCTCTCACCGCTATACCGCGTTCTCCGAGGATTCTGCCTGCCTCCTGCGCGGGTATTCCGTCTATCGTGAACGACAGAACACCGGTTTGAATATTTTCATCGTCAGACGAATAGACAGTTACGCAGTCTGTCTCCCGAAGCTTCGCGGACATGAAACGTGTGAGCATTCTCTCGTGACGGAGTATTGTGCCGGTGCCGGTTTTCATAACATAGCGCATTCCCGCAAGCAGTCCGGCGATACCCGGCATATTATGTGTGCCTGCTTCAAGTCTGTCCGGCAAAAAATCAGGCATATATCCCGATGCTGAATCGCTGCCGCTGCCTCCGTGTATAAGCGGATTTGTCTCAGCACCTCCGCAAAGGAGCAGTCCGGTACCCTGCGGTCCGTAAAGTCCCTTATGTCCCGGCATAGCTATGAATGCCGCACCTGTCTTTTGAAGACTTATATTTATAGTACCCGCCGACTGTGAAGCGTCTATTATCAGCGGAACACCATGCTTTTTACATATTGCCGCTATATCGTCCAGCGGCTCTATATAGCCAAATACATTCGATACATGGCTCACGATAACAGCGTCGGCGTGTCTTTGGATCTTATCATCAAATTCCTCAAGTGCTTCCTCCGGCTCAAAGAGCGGCGCGGTAACAATATCAATATCGGCACCGATTGCCATGAGCGGTCTCAGCACGGAATTGTGTTCAAAACCGGATATTACAACGCGGGATCCTTTGCTTATCAGTGAATTTATCGCTATATTAAGCGCGTGAGTGGCGTTAAACGTAAATACTACGCTGTCGGGTTCCGGAACATCAAAAAGCTTTGCCGCAAGCTCACGACATGAGAACGCCACATTCGCGGCTCTGTTTGCGTATTCGTGTCCTCCGCGTCCGGGAGTGCCAAGGGTTTTCACAGCCTGCGCGACACTCTCAGCGACACCTCGCGGTTTCATCACTGTTGTTGCGGCATTGTCGAGATATATCACATCGGTACCTCCTCAACGGTACCATCGCCAACAGCGAACACACGTTTCGGCATGAGATTATTCTCGCGCAACGCGGCTATGGTTCTTGCAAGATCATCGCGATGTATAGTCAGTGCGTATCCGCACCCTTCTGAGGACATTCCCTGAAGAGTCCTCGCTATTTTGTTATGGATCCTCATCCTGTCAAGCACACGCGATGCTTTCTGCGCGTAGGTAAGCGAACGACAGGTGAGATAATATCGAGTCATACATTACGTCCCTCCTTTTTTAACGCGCACCGTAACGCGCTCCGCTGTAATCCCCTGCGGAATTTCTCTCAAAGCCGAACCAGTTTTCGATTTTGAATATTTTACGCAGGTTATAGGACTTTCCGTACACGATCTCACGAATGGTGTTTTGTGATTTATACCCGTTATACTGAAACCGCGAATTTACCTGGGGTTCAGTATATCAATTCACCGGAATCGACAATAATCGTGTTTCTCGCGGGAGCGCAGCTTTATATAAAAATCATGTGCGCGGTTTTTGCTATATAGGCAGACGTGTTAGTCTATGCCGGAAGGGAGAAATATGTTACTCTACATTGTTCTACTACATAGTAATTATACCTGTAAGATCATTGAATTTCCTCTGTGTATATACCCGCAACGCTTGTTTGCGTAGTACGCAAGTTGCGGCGTGTTTACGAAGCAGAGGAAACTTTTATTGTGAAAATCTCAAAAATGTCTTAAATTCGAATTATTATATTGGCTTTAATTTACGGCAGCTCTGTACGCAGTCTCTAAATTCCGTGAGCAAAACAGTATTCATTGGCAAGTATACGATCCGGTCTTTATAGCTTTTGTGTCAGGAATTAAACTCTAATTTGATATTCATTCCAACATTGAGTATACCGGAAATAAAGCAAACAACAAAAACACTGTTTATAAAATCGGGTTTAACAGCTGGAAGCAATATCCCGTCTGAGGAAACTACTTCGCATAGTAATATGTGTATCGCGTATAAAATGAAGTTTTTACTGCCGTTTACTGTGCTTTCTCTGATTTGCTGCTTTATATATGCCTCGTTGAACGATTGCGTTTCAGCTCACAAGCTGCGTTATCCGACCCTTTGCTCTTGTTGGAATATCTTCAATAAGTACAACAGCATGGGCGGCTATTCCAAGACATTCTCCGGTGAAACCAAGTCCCTCCTCTGTAGTGGCTTTTATGCTTACTCTATCCTCTGGCGTGTGCATATGGTCGGCAAGCGTTTTCCGCATTGTTTGTATAAATGGGGCAAGCTTGGGCTTTTGCGCGATTATAGTGATGTCGGCGTTTCCAAGAATGTAACCCGCCCGATAGAGTGTTCCCATAACACTGTCAAGGAGTGTAAGACTGCTTATGCCCTCATATTTTGGGTCGCTATCCGGAAACATCTGACCAATATCGCCAAGAGCGGCAGCCCCCAAAAGCGCGTCCATAAGCGCGTGTATTGCAACATCCGCGTCTGAGTGTCCTAAAAGTCCAGTCTCTGACGGTATCTCAACGCCGCACAGCACCAGTTTTCTCCCTGAAATCAGCTTATGCACATCATATCCGTGTCCTATTCTCATTTTTCCTCCTTGTCACGATAGCCTCAGCCAGCAAAAGATCTGTTGGCGTGGTAATCTTTATGTTCTCGTCGGAGCCGTCGCTTAAAACAACGCAAGCCTGGAGCTTCTCAACGGCGGAACAATCATCGGTAACTGACAGTGCCTTATTCTTAGCGTTCTCAAGAGCAGCCTTTATAAGTTCGCTTTTGAACACCTGCGGAGTCTGAACAGCGTAGAGAGTTTTTCTGTCCGGGGTTTCGATAACAATGCGGCTCTCGGCAATCTTTATAGTGTCCTTTACCGGAACAGCGGGAGCCGCCGCGTTATGCTTGAAAGCGGCTTTTACCGTGGATTCTATAATATCCTCAGTTACAAGCGGCCTTGCCGCGTCTGCGATCGCTATATATTCGGTACTGTCCGGCACCTCACGAACACCCGCCAATACCGAGTCAAGACGTTCATCCGCTCCGACAATAACTTTTGTCGCTTTTTCAATGCCATATGCGGCACAGATATCCGCTATCTTCACAATCGACTCCTCGCGTGTAACGATGATTATATCGTCTATGTAGCGTGAGTGCTGAAATACTTCCAGCGTCATAGCTATAACCGGTACACCATCTATCGCGGCGAACAGCTTGTCAATATTCCCCATTCTCGACGATTCACCCGCCGCAGCTATTACCGCTGTACAACGGGGTCTGTCAGAAGACTCGACCGCTTTTACAAAAATCTTACCAATTATATCCATAATTGCCATCTTGCCGCCTCCTTTTAAGCCGTTGATTTAATTATAACTCATTGCCGCTGAAATTTCAACCGGAATATGTAAAAACGCCGGAGAAATCAATTTTTCCAGCTTACGGAAGCCTGCACCGGAATTGCGGAATCGCGGTATTATGTTAATTATAACAGGACTGAAGGAAAAATACAAGATAAATTTTCGTGTACAAATTGGGTTCTTGACTGACTGTCTGTAACAATTTTGACATATCCATCGCATAGCCGCCGCCTTGCCTGTGCCGCGTCAACGGGCAAGGGTGTATTTGCGTTAAACACAAACGGGCTGCCAGTTATCTATCAGGCGACAAATCGCGGTTCACGGTGTAGATCTTGTCTTCTTCGCAAATTGTAAAAAGCAGTTCGATTAAATTCTACTGCCATGAACCAAATCTCCCTGCCGTGTGAGATGCCGTTGCAAACGAGATTCAACCTCAAATAGTGCAATTACCTTAATAATATCAAGAATAGTTAATACAGACTGTTTTTCAGGCTTTAATATAGAGTATTTGGATTTTATCTGACAATATACAGCTTTTACAGAAATGTTGATCTGAAAAAGTTTTAATAAATAAAATTGTCGCTTTGAAAGCGACCTGTTCATTGTGATTTTGCTGTACAATAGGTTCATCAAAAACAAGGAGGAGTTTATAATGAATAATAATCTTACAGAATTGGTATTTATACTCGATAAGAGCGGGTCAATGTGCGGCAAGGAAAAAGACTCTGTGGGCGGTTTCAACTCTATGATTGAGGATCAAAAGAAAATAGACAGCGATACTTATGTGTCCACCATACTTTTTTCTAATTCGAGTGTTGTCGTACACGACCGCGTGGACATTCAGGATGTGAAACCGCTGACTCTTGACGATTACAGGGTTGGCGGCTGCACAGCACTGCTTGACGCTATAGGCGGCGCGATTCACCATATTGGAAATATTCACCGCTACGCCCGTAAGGAGGACATTCCCGCAAGAACGCTCTTCGTGATTATGACAGACGGGCTTGAAAACGCAAGCCGCCGCTACTCCGTCAATCATGTGCGTAATATGATCGAGCTGGAGAAAGCAAAGTACGGCTGGGAATTTCTGTACCTCGCCGCGAATATCGATGCTATAGGTACAGCGGGTTCAATGGGCATAGCACCTGAAAGAGCGGTAAATTTTAATTGCGACAGTCAGGGTCTGACATTAGGCTATGATTCAATCAGCTCGACATTGGCATGCTACAGACGTGCGGTTCCTCTTAATGATAATTGGAAGAAAGATATTGAAAACGACTACAATACCAGAAATCAAAAGTAAAATCAGCGGCAGGCCAAAAGTCTGCCGCTTTTTTCGTGCATTTTAGAACTGTATATGTTATAATAGACATATAATGTTTGAAAGGGGTTTACATATGGATAACGCAAAGCTTGAAGGCTTTCGGCGCGTATTGAAATATCACGCGGAAAAATACCCGCTTATGCAACCTGCTGATGCGGTGAAGTTAGCGTTTCAGAGTGAGTTTGGCTGTGAGCATTTAGTTAAAGACAGCGAAGGGTTATTTGAGTATCTTGAACGTGAGTGTGACCGCGTTTCTCAGGACACAAGCGCACCGCTGTTTGAGGAAATTGGAGACGGCATGGTTCGCGTAATGCTCGGTGCGAGAAGCGAAGAGAACTACCCGCTCAAAATGCTTTACAATGATTTCGTTCGCTCCGCAAATAATCATGTGGGGCTGAAAAGTGATTTTTATGATAAGCTCAAAACCGCGAGTGAGCTTTCGTCTGAGGGTATGTTTGGATTTTCGAGAGACGAGTTTGACCGTTACATATCCGGTTATATTGAACGCGGAATTTCTCCGATTTCGCATAGCGATGTGTACCGCAGCGCGTATAGACCGGCTTATAGAGTGATACAGAGCCGTTTTTCTCTCCCATTTCTTGTTGAGAAGATTATCGAGCAATCGAAAACACAGCGCGTTATAGCCGCTATAGATGGTCGCTGCGCTTCAGGGAAAACCTCACTTGCTGAAATGCTTCACAGCAAATACGGCTGGAGTGTCGTTCATATAGACGATTTCTTTCTCCGACCGGAGCAGAGAACACCGGAACGCTACAATCTCGCTGGTGAGAATATCGACCATGAGCGATTCCTCAAAGAGGTTCTAATTCCTCTGAAAGAAACGGGGTCAGCCGAGTACCGCCGGTTCGACTGTCACACAATGTCACTTGCTGACACGGTTCGCGTCGGCGGGAACGTCGTTATCATTGAGGGTACATACTCATGCCACAGGGAGCTTCGCGATTACTATGATTTCCGCGTTTTTTTGGACGTTTCGCCTGAAACGCAGCGTGAGCGTATTTCAAAACGCAATGGCGCGGAGATGTTTTATAAGCTATGGATACCGTTGGAGGAAAAATACTTCTCAGAGTGCCGCGTCCGCTGCGCTTGCGAGTATTGGATTGAGCTTGCGTGAAAAATAAAAACCCGGCTCCTCTTTGGGAACCGGATTTATTTTGTTTACCAAATCTTCTGGAACAGCCTGTAGAGTATAATCGCAGCGTCACCGCGTGTCATGTCCTTGGAACCTGAGAATGTTCCGTCTGTACGATACACAACAAGATTCTCGCGTGTCGCAAGAGCAACCTCGGACTGCGCCCAGTTATTCACCGTGTCACTGTACTTGCCAAGATACGTTGATGTATTGGAAGGTGTTTTGTAACCCATCTCTTCTTCAAGAACTCTTGCCGCGACCGCAACAATTTGCACCTTGCTTATCGTCGTGTTCCCACGGAAAGTATTGTCCTCGGCATATCCGTTTATATAACCAGCTTTCGCGCTTGAAGCCGCCGCGTGATAGTACCAGTTGTTTGTTGTAACATCGC
>CAZKLU010000010.1:0-36404 GCA_964553775.1 uncultured Oscillospiraceae bacterium
CAGCCGTATGGTCAGCCGAACTTCAACCAGCCGCAGCCCTACGGTCAGCCGAACTTCAATCAGCCGCCAAATGAGAGCCTTCAGACAGCCGCTCTCGGAGGCATGGCAGAAAACTATGGATACCAGACCACGTTTACATTGGCGGCTGTCAAGGGCGAGCTGAGCGGCAGAACGTGGCAGCTTGGCAGTGAAATAACGACGATGGGACGCGACCCGAGCTGCACCGTAAGGTTTTCGCCGAACACCGCCGGAATAAGCAGAAGACACTGCGCTCTTATTGTTCAAAACGGTACTGTTGTACTGACTGATACAGGTTCGAGCTGCGGAACATTCGTGAGCGGCGCGAAGCTGCAGCCGAATGCCGGACGTGTACTGAAAAGCGGGGATACTTTTACTCTTGGAGATGAAAACAACGCTTTTACCATACGATAACGCGGAGGTCATGTATATGAACAAAGTAACAAGAGGGCTTGTCTCAGCGTTGCTGTTGCTGACACTTGTGTTGTCGCTGTGTACGGCTTTGGCGGACGATGAGGCGAAGCTGACGGTGGTGAATCCTGAAGCGGATCCAGAGGGACATTCAACTGAAACGCTGTTGGTACTGGATTCTTCTCTTTCCGAGGACACTGACTATAGGATCAAAGTCAGCATACCGGATAAGACGTGGAATATAACTGCGGCAACTGACAGTAAGGCTGAGAATTTTTCTTTTGGGAACAATATTAACGGAATCAACGGGCTGCGAGTCAGCGACTCAAAATATTACGAAAGCGGAAACGAGCGGTGGGTCGAGCTTGTTATAAGCACAAAAAAGACGCAAAAAGGAACATTGGAACCCGGTGTGTACGAAGATCCCGACTTGACTGTTTATGGGAGTACGTTTGATGTAGATGAAAACGGTGAATATGAAGGAGATGTTTATGTATCAGGCATAACATTTGTCATAGGTCCCTGCGTCTGGTACAATGACGCTGAAGCTGTGACGAGAGGCGATAGCTGTGAGCTGCAGCTTTATCTTGTCGGCGATGGATTGAGCTTCAACGACTATCTTACAGCGGAGCAGTTCTCCGTGAGCGGAAATTCAGGATACACGGTTGACGGCGTAGTCTACGAAAGCGAAAAAGAACTGACTGTTACTCTTAAAACCGATGACGGTTATCAGGCGGGTGACGCTGATTTATCAAATCTTAATCTGAGGATAACGGACAGCAAGGCGATAGTTTCAGAAGGTAATGCTGAAATTGACTATAAAGCACTTTATGTGAACCATGAAGAACCTGAGAACGAGGATCCAAATTCCAACGATGGCAGGGGCGAGATCAAGAATCAGGATGGCGAAACAGGCGCAAACGGTTCCAAAGATGAAAAAAATCCGGAAGAGATTGAGCAGAGTACCGGCGATATTCCTGCGGACGGCACAGAACCTGATGGCAGCATTATTGATACCGTCCCCGATGAAACGAACCCTGATGATATAGGCAGCACGGACGATGAATTATCCATCGGCGGCGAGGACAGCGGCATTGACCAAAGCGGCACCGATCAAAATGATACCGCGGTTGACGACAATACCGGAACCGATGATGGTACAAAAGACAGTGCCGATGGTGAAAACGGTGAAGGCGATGAAAACGGGGAGAGCGGCGAGTTTCCCCTCATTCCTGTTATCATTGGTGTGGTGATAGTTGTATGCGCGGCGGCGATAGCGGCGGCTGTGATTATTATAATGCGGAAAAAAGAGCGCGAGCAGAAGCTGGAGACAATTAACAACTCCGAGTCGATTTTAGCAGGGCTTAAAACGGATCCTGATGTTGAGGATATAACAGTGGCGTTCGGCGTGGAGAATATGAATCAGCAGCAGCAGACGCAGATGCCGATAAATAAACCAGCGGAGCCGATTCAGAGAGCTTCGGAGCCGCCCAAAATGGAACATACTATGTCTCTGGGAGCGAATATGTCCACGACCGTGCCGATCATGTCAAAAACACAGGCGACTATCAAGCCAGCCGGTCAGGAGACGAAACCGGAGCTGTCGGCTTTGCCGGAGCTGCAGGTAGCGTCATTCACAAATGTCGGCAAGAGAGAATCACAGCAGGACAGCAAGGATTACAGAATGCTGCCGGACGGCGTTCTGGCGGTCGTTGCGGATGGAATGGGCGGTCTTATGGACGGCGACAAGGTAAGCAAGTGCGTAGTCACTTCAATGCTCAAGGATGTTGAATCGCTGCGTCCCGGACAGTTAAACGGCGTGCTTAGGACATTGATACTTCGGGCAAACGACGATGTAAACCAAATGCTGGGACCGGATAAGATTTACAGAAGCGGTTCCACTATGGTGGCGGTGCTTGTGCGAGACGGATATTTTCACTGGGCGTCAATCGGCGACAGCAGGATATATCTATATAGAGACGGAAATGCGCTTCAGGTCAATCAGGAACACACTTACGAGGTGGAGCTTTTTAACCGAGCCTCGAACGGTGACATCCCATATGAGGCGATAAAAAAGGATCCGCAGCGACGCGGACTTACGAGCTTTTTCGGCATGGGACAGCTCAAGTATGTCGATATGTCGAACCGCCCGATAAAGATTAAACATGGTGACAGAATACTGCTTTTGACCGACGGCGTTTTCAACAGGATACCGGAGGACGCTCTCGCTGAGATTATACGCAAAAACGAGGACGCGAAAAAACTCGCGGAAACGCTTGAGAAAGAGGTTCTGGCACTTAACGACCCTGTACAGGATAACTTTACCGCAATCGTAATCGCGATTTGAGAGCGGTATCGTTAAAATCGGCTTTACCTGATTTTATACCCGTCACTTTGCGCTCATACGGGACTTTGACGTGAAACGGTTTCTGACGGGAACCGCAAATACGCTCCTTCTGTTTTTGCAAATTCAGTTCAGCCTGACCTGCAAGTTCCAAAGATTCCGCTTTCGCGAGTGCGTTATATATAATGGCAAATGCGTTGTCTCGCGGGCTTAACTAATGACAGTACGGGAAAGGGAGGGTATCTTCCTTATGAGAGAAGAAAACGGGAAGCGGTGTACACGCTGCTTCGGAGGAATGATAGTTGGCGGTACTTGTACGCGATGCCACCATCCGGAGCAGCTGCCGGAACACCGGAAGGCTACCGCGCTTCCTTTGAACGCATATTTGAACAATCGGTATTATATAGGAGATGTCCTCGGCAGCGGCGGATTCGGAATAACATACTCCGCGTGGGATAAGCAGAATAACCGTTGCGTGGCTCTGAAGGAGCTGTTTCCGTCGCGTGACGTAGTTCGTATGCCTGATAAACTCACTGTACGCTCAATTCAGGGTCAGGAGGACTACTTTAAAAAGGTATCGCAGTGCTTTGTGAACGAGGCAAATATACTTATACGTCTTCGAGGTCAGGACGGAGTGGTGACAATATACGACTACTTCGCCGAAAACGGCACACTCTACTACTCAATGGAATATCTTGAGGGCGTTGATTTGAAAACGTATTATACCCAGAATCCAATAGTGACATGGGATATGCTCTCGCAGATTATAAAGCCTGTCTTGCAGGGATTGAATATGCTGCACAGTATGAGCCTTATACACCGTGATATAAGTCCTGACAATATTTTCATAACCGGTGAGAACCACGCTCAGCTTATAGATTTTGGATCTGTCCGTACATATCAGGGAGCCAAGAGCTTCACGACGTTCATGAAGCAGAGCTTCGCGCCATGGGAGCAGTACCAGACGGACGGCAATCAGGGACCGTGGACTGATATTTACGCGCTTTGTGTCACTCTATACTACGTTATGTCACGCAAGCTGCCGCCTAACGCGACGGAGAGAAAGCTCAACGACACAGTGGAGCCGATAACAAAATATTGCCCGACGCTGCCTCCAAACGTCGCTTCGGCTATCATGCGCGGCATGGCGGTCAATATACAGGACAGATATTCCAGTGTCAGAGAGCTTGCACAGGATCTGTTTCCTGAGAAACCAACTACACTTGCGCGCCTTATCTGCCAGAGAGGATTCTATCAGGGGAACAGTTGGCAGCTTGTGCCAAATATGTGTCTCAAGGTTGGCAGACAGAGCTTTTGCCAGATACACTATCCGGAGGAGCTGCGTCAGATAAGCGGGACGCACTGCTCGATTATGATGAATCCGGCGGGACAGATTCTCGTGCGGGATGATAATTCGACGAACGGCACATGGATAGACGATCGGCGGCTCAGTGCCGGAGTTTGGTATAAGGTTCCACGCGGCTGTCATATCCGTGTGGTATTTGACGAGTACGTTGTACAATAAGGAGACAGCATGAGAATAGAATTAAGCGGTTACACGGATATAGGAACACGCGCCGAAAATCAGGACTCGTATGCGTATAAGCAGACAGGAGAGGACAGCTTTTACGCTATAGTCGCGGACGGACTTGGCGGACACCGCGGCGGTAAGGAGGCTTCCGAAATAGCGGTTAAATATCTTATTGATGCCGCTGATAAGGAACAGCTGCCTACGGCTGACAGAATTAACAAGCGTTTGAACGCCGCGAACTCCGAGATAATACACAAGCGAAAAAACGCGAATCAGATGAAAAGCACCGTTGTGGCTCTATACATGAAGGGTCGTGAGGTGATATGGGTGCATATAGGCGACTCAAGACTTTACCACTTCTATAACGGTGAGCTTGCTCATTTCACACGCGACCACAGTGTACCGCAGATTTCGGTGCAGCTTGGAGACATAACACGCGATGATATTTTGGGTCATCCCGACAGGAGCAAGCTGCTGAGAGTTCTTGGTGATGAGGAGCTTAGACCGGAGGTGACAGGTCCGATCTGCCTTGATCCGGGTCAGCACGCATTTTTGCTGTGCAGCGATGGATTTTGGGAATATATGCACGATGATGAGATATTCCTTGACATAAATAAGTGTACTCTTTCACAGCGTTGGCTGCAAAACCTCCGTTGGCGTCGTTATAAACGTCTCAACGCGGAGCTTGACAACAATACGGCGATAGCGGTCATGGTAGACGTACCGGCTGCTGATATAAAGAGGGATTGAGCATGGAGACAATGTACAGACCGCGCTGCCCGCACTGCATGGCGGAGATTGAGAGCATGGTAATTAAGTTCTGCCCTAAATGCGGGAAAAAGGTGCTGGAATACCAGCAACCGAGCTATTGTCTCAGGCTGAATACTCTTCTGCACGGCAAATATTTAATCGGCGCGATGCTGGGACAGGGCGGCTTTGGTATCACCTATGTGGGACTTGATACCGTTTTGGACAGCAAAATTGCTATAAAAGAATTTTACCCTATGACACAGGCATCACGCAACAACGGAGTTTCAAATAACCTTACCTGGAGTATGTCTCCGATCGCGAATCAGGATCCGAGAGCCGGTCGCGAGGGATTTCTCCGTGAGGCGAGGAAGATGGCAAAGGTCAGTGACATATCGGCAGTGGTACATGTACACGATACTTTTGAGGAAAATAATACCGCTTACATTGTGATGGAGTTTGTCGAAGGCGAGACGCTGAAAGACAGGCTTATCCGTACCGGATTTATGTCAATGCGCGAGACGGTGAATCTTTTAAGACCTGTAATAGCGGCTCTTGACAACGTACACCGTCAGGGACTTATACACCGCGATATAAGCCCCGATAATATCATGATACAGAACAACGGCCGTGTCAGAATACTCGATCTTGGCGCGGCGAAGGAACTGGATACCGGAAGCCAGATGACATCGCAGCTTGTCGCGAAGAAGGGGTTCAGCCCTGTAGAGCAGTACGCCAGCGGAACGGGGAAAACAGGACCGGCGTCCGATGTGTACTCTATGTGTGTCACTATATATGTCTGCGTAACGGGCAAAATGCCGCCGGATTCGCTTGACAGAATAGATGTCGATCCGCTGACGTTCCCGTCTGACAGGTTCACACCCGCTGAAGCCGCTGTACTCGCTCACGGTATGGCTGTTTTGAAGGATAAGAGAATACAGACAATGAACGAGCTTCTCAATGACCTTGATAACGCGATGGATTCCGGCGGTACAGATGTCAAAACCGACACAGCTCACAGCAGCGGAGATACGCCGCATACCGATGACGCGGGAACTGACAGATCCGGCACCAATGACGGGTGGAGCGGCAATTCCGGCGGCGGTTACAGCGGAGGATATGACAACGCATACGCAGAAGGGTACAATAGCTACAATCCTAAGCCTGACTCGCCCGAAGGTGCGCCGCCATGGCTCGTTCCGCTCATTGTGGTTATCGTTATTATTCTGCTTATTGCGATAGCTGTTTCAACCTGAAGCGTAAAATAATTTGTTTTTTCCAACAAAAGACAGCGAAGAGGCAAATTGTTATGTAAATTCAATGTGACCTGCGGAACCTGAAAAGTCTGCTTTCGCGAGTATTAGGGAACTTTGGATAATTAACCGTATTACAAGATGAAGCGGAATACAAAGTTATTCGGTGCTTTGAGTTTTCCGTTCCATAGGTTATTTTCCACCGTTTTAACACATAATGGCAAATATTTAAGCCTGAGAGTATATCAAAACCGCTGCGGACTCAGCATATGAAGTATAAAATTTCACTATAAATACTGTAAGGGAGATACGGATGAAGCTAAGAAACGCGATTTCATGCCTGCTGGCGGCGGCAATGCTCGTTACGCTTTGCGGCTGTGAAAAACCCGCGGAAGAAGTTACAGGTGAAAGCACAGATACATGGGTGGAGACGGAGCCGCAAACCGCTGTGGACAAGCAATATTTCGGTTCGCCGTGGCGCATGGATGTGGACTTCAACGATATGCAGTATGAACACTATGAGTTATCGCGGTATGATGAGTTCACGCAGCCGATTTACGACTTGGCGGAGAACGGAGGAACGGCGGAGGATTTTCAGACAGCGGATTATCTCATGTATGAGGAGCTTGCGTATGTGTATACGCTGTATATGATCAAGAGTATCGAGAGTTACAGGTATCCCTCGGACAGCGAAATTCAGTCGGAGCTGCTTTATATAACTGACGTTGCATACGATGTGTATGACGAGTGTATAAGTGCGCTTCAGACTATGGCATCATCGGAGTATTATGAGCTTATGGAGGTAAGCTACGATGAGAGCGCGATTAGCTCACTGCGCGATTACGAGTCACCGACCGATGAGGAGCGGGAGCTTTATAGTGAAGAGGACGCACTGATACAGGATTATTATATGCTCATGGCGGAGGACGAACCCGATTATGACGCTTTGGCGGAGCTTTATGTGAGATTGGTGGCTATAAAGAACGAGGAGGCGCAGCTTTACGGCTACGGCAGCTACGCCGAGTACGCTTATGAATCCGTATACTACCGTGAGTACACGCCGACCGATGCGGAACTTCTCTGGCAGTATGTGAAGGATTACATAGTGCCGCTTTTAGGTGAAAACAGCTCCGGTATTGAGGAAAAATTCGCGAGGCTCTATTATTCCAATGAGATAGACTGCTCCCAAGACGCGGTACTGGAATCCATGGCGGAGACGCTGCCGAAAATCTCTCAGGAGCTTGTGGATGCGTATGATTATATGACGCGGTACAACCTCTGTGACTGCGAGACAGGTGCAGACAAGACTGACATCAGCTTTACGGCACTGCTTTATTATGCCAACGAGCCTTATATTTTCACCGCCGGTTACGACAGTCTCCTCGATTACTCCGGTCTTTACCATGAATTTGGACATTTTGTAAACTATTTTTACAACGAGAGCGACCTTATTTTTGGCGCACCCGACAACGATTTGTGTGAGCTTCAGTCGCAGGGCATGGAAGCGGTGTTCACATTCTTTTATGATGATATATTCGGTTCGGAAAACGCCGATACGATGCGGAACTATATGCTTTTGGATTTGCTTTACGGAATTGTAGAGGGCGCGATTTTTGACGAGTTTCAGCAGAGAGTATACGCGGAACCGGATCTGACACCTGATAAGGTGAACGAGATTTATGAGAGTGTGCTGAGCGACTATGAATACGACAGCGGTTATGTCAGCGGGTACAGTTGGATAGAGGTGCCGCACAATTTTGAGATGCCGTTTTACTATATAAGCTACGCGGTTTCAGCACTGGGTACGTTGGAGCTGTATGAAATGTGCCGAGAGGACTGGGACACGGGCATTGATACTTATCTGAGTATTCTTGCTCTCAATACAGAGGTCAGCGCGTATTCTGATGTGTACGGCATAGACAATTTCGGAGATATTTTCTCGGAGAACACATACAAAAAGATTTCAGAAAATCTCTTTTGAGCTTTCCGGATACCGGGTAATTGCGGTACCCGGAATCTTGATGTGTAATCGTAAACAATATAACAGCGCGAAATATCACGGTGCCGTAAAAAATCGTGATTGAGAATTTTTGAGTGAGGGAATCTTCAAAAAATCCCTCAACGCTGTAAAGCAAAAAGGGTTTTGACTGCGGTTATAGCAAAGCTACGCAATACGGAAAATATTTGCGCTTGAAAAATGGCGCGTGGGCGCGTAAAATAGTCATATATAAGGGGGCAAATCGGATGCGGAATTTGCGAAAAAGGCTTGCGAAGCTGAAACCGGACTGGTCAAAGATAAGCCGTCCATCGTACATAGTTATAAAAGCGTCGTTTATCCTCTCAGCGGCAATATTAGCCTCTGCATTATGTCTCGGTGTGTACATCGGGGAGCTTACAGTGTTCAATGTGCAGATGTTCCGGTTAATCGCGGATCTCTACAGAGCACCGCTCGGAATTATGATTGTGAGCATGATAGGTACAGCATTGATTGAGGAAAGATGCGGCTAATTCAACGTGTGTCTTTGAGTGCGCGGGAAAAGCGGCGATATGCTGATAAATTGGCGTTTTATCTGCGGTGAATGTACCTGAAATACGAAAAAGTCGGACACCAAAAGAGCGGGTGTTCGACATTTTTTTGGACTTGACGCAATTTCGCGTCTAATAAACCATTGTTAAGAACAAAACCTGTGCTTTCCAATTACCACAATAAGCGGTCTTGACCATATCCATGAGCTTGTCGCTGTGGCGGGGTTGAAATAGTAGATCGCTCCGCCTGACGGATCCCAGCCGTTGATTGCGTCCCTCGCGGCTCTGTACGCCGATTCAGCGACAGGCTGGTTGAATTGCCCGTCGTCAAGGCATGAAAACGCGCCCTTCTGATAGATTACACCGGACATCGTTGACGGGAACGATGGGTGGCGCATTCGATTGAGAACAACCGCACCGACCGCCACCTGACCTGAATACGGCTCCCCTCGTGCCTCAGCCGAAATAAGCCGCGCTAAGAGATTTACGTCAGTTGAGCCGCTTGAGCTTCCTCCGGAGCTTCCGGAGGGCAGACCGATTGCCGCAAGTGTCGCGGGACCCGCTATACCGTCCACAGTCAGACCGTTCGCCTTTTGAAACGACTTTACCGCGCTCTCAGTCTGACTGCCGTATATGCCATCGACACTGCCGCTGTAGTAGCCCCAGTTTTTGAGCTTCTGCTGTATCTGCTTCACCGTCTCGCCGCTTGAACCAACCTTGTAGCTGTCCGCGCTCGCCACCTGAACCGCCGTTATTATCACTATGTTGACCGCGAAAAGTACCGCGAGACATAGTATTAGCTTTCGTTTGCTGTTTTTCATTTTGTACCACTCCTTTGCATAGAACGCGACCTCAATACGCCCACCGCAGTGACTGCGGGTATTATGAACGTGGTTATCACCGTGTTGACTGCGGGTATTATCAGTTCCGACCAACGCTGAAATGTAAAAGCGTCCGGAGACACGAGAAACGCCGCAATAAGTGCCAACGCTCCTGTCGGTACAGCGTAGATACCGCGCTTTTGTGTTCCAAATATCGTTCTCCATATCTCAGCGGCAATAAATATCAGTGAAGCCGTCATTGTTATATCCGTTATTACCCATATACCTACAACAAGCGATTCAATTCTGTCAATAACTCCCGCTATTTTTACATTTCTCACAACCACGAAGAAAGCGTTCTGTAATTTCAACGCGAGATGTTCGCCTACACTCCCAAGAGTGACCGCTGTCACCACAAACGCCGTAATAGACGCGAGAATTATAAACGGGAACCGCTTAGACGCTCCGGATTTTACATTTCCGAGCAGAAACAGGAAGTACACATGCAGTCCAAGTATATCGAATAGCGGAAGTCCGCCGAGTATCACGCCGCCCGCGTCCTTATATGTCACCGGCAGCAGCTTCGTTACGTCCACATCGGTGAAAGCCGCGAGAGATACTATAATAAATACCGCAGCCACTATCGGCAGCGCAAGCTCTGACATTCTCGCAAGCCCCCGAACCGAACCGAACGCTATAACCACACCCGTCAGTACGATTACGGGAAGTAAAAGCCCCAATCCGCCGTTTGGGTACAGTGCTGAGAGAAGTCTTTCACACGCGCCCCTCGCTATACTGCCGCAGTAGAATGTGAGCCAAAGCGCGATGAGTACACAGTACGCCCTCCCGAAAACACCGCCGAGTGCCGTTATTGAAAGCTCCGCAAGCCCCGCTCCTTCAGGGGCTTTTTTCGTCAGTGCCGACATAACAGCGTAAACGATATACCCCATAACAAGTCCCGCTATCGGAGAGAGCCACGCCGCTTTCCCCGCGAAAAATACGCTTGTCACAGGAGCCGCACGGATTAGCGGAGACAGAAGACTTATAAATATCAGAACGGTCAGCTGCCGCTCAGAAATTTTGCGAGTTTCCTCCATACGTTTCCGCTCTCCTCCTCTCCGTTTTCGTGTACAGTGTCTGTTACGTCATAGGTGCGTTTTATTGTCGATTTCGCTTTAACATTGAACTCAAGAGTATCCAGGACAGATTCAAAATCGCCTGTTTTCTCGTATTTGAACGGTGCCGCACGGTTCACAATGCCGCCAAGACCGAGAAAGTCAGTCCGCGTCCGCTTTGAACGCGAGACAACGGCGTTTACAGCGTCCTCAAGAAATGCTTTAAGCTCAGTCTCTGCTTCACTGCGAACATCCGCGCTCTCAATCTGCTCACTGCCGTCCATGTTCACAAGATTCGCGCCGCATTCGAGGGTTATGTCAATACCTGTAAGCGTGTCGCCATCGAATACAGGCTCTATTTGCGTATCAACGCTGTTTATTCTCACGTCAAGCTCCGAGTCTCCAACGGTCAGCGTCACATCGCGCCCGTCAAGCTTTGACAGCACCAAGAGCGCACCAAGAGTTTCCTCATCAGTGAGAAAATCGTTGAGTTTACCATCCCTGATAACAGCGAAGCCCGCAGGCTCCAATTTCCGCTCACCGCGCCCGTCAAAGAGTTTGTCATCTTCAGCGGCTTTTACAGCCATCACGAGGGCGCAGCCGTTCTCCGCAAGGGAAGTCACAGTGTCCTTGCAGGTGAAAACATATCCATATCCATCCACCGGCAGACTTCTCACCGCTCCGGCTAAAACAGACGCTGGGGAAACTTCCTCGCCGGATATACCCGTCATAAAGTCGTGACAGCTCTCGCCGCGCACAATAAAAAGGTTGGTTCCGAGACGCAGTTCACCATAGCGCACGATGTAATCAAGGTACACAGCGATACCATCACGCGCCGCTGCCTCGCTTATAAGCAGATTCTCGGTGTGCGACAGGTCGGCAGATCTGCCGGTGGGAGTGCTTCGCAGATCGTTCAGCGCAATCGAAAAGCTCTCCGCGGACTGTGAGTACATACGCAGCGAGGCGTTTTCTCCGGTCGGACTTGCACATATTAAGACATTCACACCCTCATCAGATCTGTCAGCGCATATTGTTCTCACGAGGTCAAGCTCCTCAACCTCACGGTAGTTGGAGAATACTGTCATGCCGCTGCACGATGTTAATGTGAACGACAGAAATATAAATATTGGTATTATTCTTCTCATGCGTCACCATCCGCGCCTGTCTTGAGCGCATCTTCGGCTGTGGAAGAGGAGCCGCGAAATCGTTTTCTTGTAACTGCACGGGATATATGCTTGCCGTCAGATCCGGCGAACGGCGTCATATATGGCACACCGAAGCTCTCAAGTCCCGCAAGGTGCCAAAGCAGCAGCACAAACCCAAGTGCCAGACCGAACATTCCGAGAAAAATCGAGAAGAGTACAAGAATAAACCGGCACACCCTGAGTGCCGCGCCCATATCCTGATTCGGCATTGTGTAACCCGCGATTCCGGCAAGAGCAATCACCACAACAACTACCGGAGAGACAACTCGCGCCTCCACAGCCGACTGCCCGACAATTAAAGCCCCGATTATCGAGACAGTCTCTCCTATCGGGTTCGGGAGTCTCAGACCCGCCTCCTGCAAAAGCTCAAACGCCGCAAGCATCATCACGACCTCAACAGCCGTTGGGAACGGAACAGATTGTTTCGCGTCAATCATTGACTGCATGAGCTTTGTCGGCAGCATCTCCTGATGGTACATCGCGACAGCGACATAAAACGCGGGCAATAGAAGCGTTATAAAAAGCGACGCATACCTCAATATAGTAAGCCCTGAAGCTATCAGAAAATGGTTCGCGCTGTCCTCCGGCACCTTCATGAACTGAGCGAATGTTCCCGGCGCGAGATAACCGAGCGGCAGCCCGTCAACAATTATTCCGACACGCCCCTCAAGAATATTCATGCAGAACTTGTCCGCTCTCTCGGTACTCAGAACCTGCGGGAACGGAGTATTTGGATTGTCCACAATATTCTCCTCAATTACGGCGGACGTCAGCGCGCTGTCGGACTTGATACTCTCTATACGGCGCGACGCCTCTTTTACAAGCTTCTCGTTTGTGAAGCCTTCTATATATATCAATACAACCGGGGTATCTGTCTTTTCACCTATGGTAAAGTCCTTGATTTTGAGATGTTTATTGAGCAATTTTCGCCGGACAAGCGTTGTGTTCATTTTGAGCGTCTCAACAAATGCGTCCTTGGAGCCTTTGACAACCTTCTCCTCTTTAGGTTCGCTGATTCCTCGTCTCTCACTGGAGCGTGTCTCAAATGTAACAGCTGTTTTGACGCTGTCGAATATTATAGCGCAGTAGCCGTTCAGCAAATCGGAGACTGTATCGTCAAGCAATTCTCTCTTTTTCACTGAATACGCATACACAACGCCGCCCATAATAAGATCCACAGCTTCGTTCGCGTTTTTGACATTTCCAAAACGGTCATCGTCCGTCGCGGGACGGATAACCTGCTCACCAATATCGCCGCCGGAGGTCAAACCGTCTATATAACAGAGCTTCGCTGAAAAAACGCCGCCGAGTTTAACATCGCGCATTTCAAAATCAAAACAGCCCTCAAATACTCGATCCAGCGATTCCGATGTGACGGGTTCGCCCTGAACAGACTGCCCCGCCGTCTCAAAACGGTGGCTTACCATATCGCTCACTCCTTGTCTTTTCGTGAATATAGTTTGTCCCGTCAATGCCAGCATTAGTATGACAATATTTTCTAATTCACGCCGTGCGGCGCGTTAATTGTGTCTGTTATTTCTGAAAGTCCCCTATTATAGACAAAAATGCAGGATTTCCGTCATTTTTTCACTGCTTTACATAACACCAGACAGAATAATTTGTGCGTCAAAATGACCAATTATGTTGATTTTATTGAACAAATCAAAATATTAAGGCAAAGCGGATAAATTAGGGGAATCTGAAATTTGAATTTTGGCAAATTGAATATTGCAAATCGAGCGAAAAAGGGGTATACTGTAAAGCGTCCGAGGGAGATTGAAACGTTCCTTACCGTCACAAGGAGCCAACGAATCGGGCAAGCGAATAAGCGATTACATAAGTAAAGGAGGTGTGAAGAGATGACGATCATTTCCGCAATAGGGATTACGGCGGCGGCTTTGGCTGCGATAGTAGTAATAGGAAGCGGCAGCGTGGTGTACATGGTAGGACACATGATGAAGAGAGCCACAGCAGAGAAGGGACAGTATTTTCCTGCTTAACCAGGCGGCTTTATAACGAAAGGAGTGTTGCTTTATGGCAGTTGTATCGATGGCGGCTGCTGGTATAGGAATCGCGTTTTCGGCGGTTTTGGGTATAAGCGGATGCGTAATGCAGTCTGTACTCAGGAATCACGATGACGATGAATCCGAACAGTAAAAGTTAATATAGGTTTAGCTCCCATAAACAAAACCTCTTTTGCGGCGCCGCAACCGTAAAGAGGGTTTTTTATTGCCTGAAAATATATAATTATGGGCGCGAACGTTATAAATTCACGTTATACAGACTGAAATCATTGATAAGCTGATTTTTGCGCCGATGAGTGAACAGCAAAAGCTTCATATATAAGCGCAAAAAAAGACGGAACCTGATGGTTCCGTCAAGAAATAAAAAGAGGGTTCACAGATGCCTGCTTTCGATCAACGCCCTTTTGAAGGGCGAAGCAGGAGAAATTTTGCGTAATTCCCGCAACACTTTCAAATTTGCGTTGGGTACAACCGCAAGCGCAAGCTTGAAAAAAGTGCGCGGTATAAATTAGGAATTGCAGTGATTATTCCTCTGACTGCTCAGCCTGCTGGCTCTCGATGAGCTGAATCTGCTCGTTCACGCTGTTGATTTCAGCCTGAATACGCTCCTTTTCCTGCTCATCGTCTGTCTCCTGAAGCTGTTCCTGAAGCTCCTCGAGCTTTTCCTCCAGTTCCTCAAGCTCCTCCTCGGTTTCATCGGTGGAGTCAGAGCTTTGCTGCGTTTCGGCTGTGGGAGCCGCGAAGCTGACCGAGCCATCGTTATTGAGCGTGTATATTCCGGCAGATTCCGCCGGAGCTGACTGCGTATAAGTATCAACGCCGGAAGCAATCGTAGAGTTCCTGACAGACGCTTTCTTGTCATCCTCCGTTGCCTGCTGCGATTCCGTGAGAGACTGCGCTTCGGAAATCGTGTTTGAATACAGCTGTACGCTTTCTATTGCCATAATTATATTCTCCTTTCATTGCCTGACATTTTGTCTGGCTTATATAATATGAACTGCCGTGTGAAACCGAATCTTTTCTTTTCGATTTATCATATTACCATTTTAGTGTATAAACCTGAAACAAGCCTGAAAAGAGCTGTTATATTTTTATGAAAATCATGCCTGAATTTTTTGCCGACGTGTATTTTTTGCCCGTATATAAAAATTGTTTTGCCAAAATTCACAAAAATAACATCGACATAATAAAACTGTGATGATATAATAAGCACCAACCATGTATTCATGAAAAATCTATTTAAGGACAGAAGGTATTTTATCCAATGCTAAGGCTTGAAAACATCACTAAAACCTATGTGACCGGAGATGTAACTCAGAAAGCCCTTGACAATATCAGCATAAGCTTTCGCAAAAGCGAGTTTGTCTCGGTTCTTGGTCAGAGCGGTTCAGGTAAGACTACGCTGCTTAATATCATTGGAGGTCTTGACCAGTACACAACGGGTGACCTCGTGATAAACGGACGCAGTACCAAAAAATATACCGACCGCGACTGGGACTCATACCGCAACCACTCTATAGGATTTGTGTTCCAAAGCTACAACCTTATCCCGCATCAGAGTGTGCTGCGAAACGTAGAGCTTGCTATGACGCTATCCGGCGTTTCAAAAAGCGAACGCCGGCAGAGAGCGTTGAAAGCACTCAAGGATGTCGGTCTTGAAGATCAGGTTCATAAGCGTCCGAATCAGATGTCCGGCGGTCAAATGCAGCGTGTCTCTATAGCCCGCGCTCTTGTGAATGACCCAGACATTCTCCTCGCCGATGAACCGACCGGTGCGCTCGATTCCGAGACAAGTATACAGGTTATGGAGCTGCTTAAACAGATTGCCAAAGACCGCCTTGTAATCATGGTGACGCATAACCCTGAAATTGCGGAAAAGTACTCAACACGCATTGTGCGTCTTTTCGACGGACATATCACATCCGATTCCAATCCCTACGAGTACACAGAGCAGGCACCTGACCTCACAAAAGAGGAACGCCGCCTTCAAAAACGTGAAAACCGCAAGCGTTCAATGTCAATGACAACCGCGCTGTCGCTGTCACTGAATAACCTGATGACAAAGAAAGGACGGACATTTCTGACGGCGTTCGCGGGGAGTATCGGTATAATCGGTATCGCGCTGATTCTCTCGCTGTCAACAGGTATAAACGACTATATTGACCGCGTTCAGGAGGAAACGCTCTCAAGCTATCCTATCACGATTGAGGCTGAACAGGTAGATATGAGTTCGTTAATGCTATCGTTTATGGATGTCTCAGGTTCCGGAACCGAACGCGATGAGAACAGGGTATATTCAAGAAGTGTGATGTATGACATTCTCAACTCCGTTGTAAACGCTGAAACGGAGACTAACAACCTTAAATCGTTTAAGCAGTACATTGAGGATGGTAGCGAGATACAGGAGCTTGCCACAATACAGTATTCCTATAATCTTCCGTTCGATGTGTACCATGAGGACGATGATGGCGTTATCGTGAAAAGCGATATTACGGAGCTTATGGAGGAGGCTATATCCTCACTCTACGGCGGAAACTACTCCGCGTATTTCGACTCAATGAGCAGCTTCATGACTGTCTCGCTCTGGACAGAGCTTATGCAGGGCGAGGACGGTGAGCTTGTGTCCGAAAGCGTTAAGAGTCAATACGACCTGATCTATGGCAAATGGCCTGAAAACTATGACGAGGTTGTACTCTTTGTGAACGACAATAACGAGATTTCAGATATGATGCTCTACGCTCTCGGACTTTTGCCGCAGGACGAGATGACCGATATGCTGACGGATATGCAGGACGCAATGAACGAGGGCAAGGAGACACCGGAGATTGAGAGCAGAAGCTGGAGCTTCGAGGAGCTTGCCGATATGACGTTTAAGCTGATTCTTCCGGCTGAAAGGTACCGCTACGATTCGGCAGCCGACACATACGTTGACTTCGGTGAGACTGATACCGGACTTCGCATACTTTATGAAAATGAGGGTACGGAGCTGAAAATAGTGGGCATTGTCCGTCCCGCAACGGACAGTACATCGGCTACCAGTTCAACCGCCATGGGTTATACAACCGCGCTCACTGAGTACGCTATCGAACGCGGCAACAGTACTGATGTTATGAAGGCACAGCTTGACAACCCCGACACAGATGTGCTTGTAAATCTCCCGTTTCCAAAGGATGATGATGAGGAGCCGACAGCGGACGAGAAAGCCGCCGCGATAACTGAGTATATCGGCGGGCTTGAGACGAGCGAGAGAGCTGAAATATATGTAAGTCTGAGTTCCCGTCTCGGCGATGATGAAGTGAACGAGCAGATCGAGACGCAGATGGCGGATATGACGCGGGAATCGGTTGAAGCACTCATTACAGAGCAGTACGCCGAAGAGATGGGCGTTGACATGGATACTGTTGTATCGTATATTCAGAGTATGAGCGACAATGAGCTTTTTGACGTTGTGAGACAGGCTATGCGGGAAAACCTTGTCCAGCAATACGCGGAAGGAGTGCGTCTGGAGTTCGCGCAGTATCCTGACGACTCAATAGCCGCCATGTTTGACGCGGAGCTTGAGGGAGGTACGCTTACTGAAGAGCAGTATGATTGGCTGTATGAAAACTATATGCCGCCGACACGCTCCGATTCCACATACGATGATAATCTTGACCTTCTGGGCTACATCGACATTGAAAGCCCCAATGAGATAAATATATACGCGGAGACATTCTCGGACAAGGACAGAATCGCCGACCTTATAGCCGAGTACAATGACAGCGTTGCGAATGAGGATGATGAGATAACATATACAGACTACATCGCGCTGTTGATGAGCAGCATAACGGACATAATAAACGCTATAAGCTATCTTCTTATAGGGTTTGTGGCAATATCGCTTGTTGTATCATCGATAATGATAGGCGTAATAACGTATATCTCGGTGCTTGAACGCACAAAGGAGATAGGTATACTCCGCGCTATGGGTGCTTCCAAGAAAGACGTATCAAGAGTGTTCAACGCGGAAACACTTATTGTGGGATTTGCGGCCGGAGTAATAGGAATAGGTGTGACTGTGCTTCTGATTATACCGGCAAATATTATTATTCACAAACTGACTGATATATCTACACTCAGCGCGGTGCTTCCGCCGGTTGCCGCCGTGATATTGATAGTGATCAGCTCACTGCTGACTATTGTTGCGGGTCTGTTCCCATCGGGAATAGCAGCAAGAAAGAATCCGGTCGAGGCACTGAGAACAGAGTAAAATATTTATAGAAGAATGACAGGCGCGGAAGCGGAAGATAAATCATGGTAAAACCGCGTCTTTGAGTGAAGAGCGGGCGCGGAAAAATATAATAAGGATGGGGGATAAGGACAATGACAGACAGGGAACTCATAGATAAGGCGATCGACGCGGCTAAGACATCGTACAGCCCGTATTCAAAATTTGCGGTCGGCGCGGCACTGGAAGCGCGGGACGGCAAAGTATTCACCGGCTGCAACGTGGAGAACGCGACGTTAGGCTGCACAATATGCGCGGAGAGGACGGCAGTTGTAAAGGCTGTGTCGGAGGGACACAGAAGGTTTCGCCGTATCGCGGTATACTCGCGGGAGAGTGCGGACTACTGTACCCCATGCGGAATATGCAGACAGGTACTCGCGGAATTTGAGCCGGAAATTGAGGTGCTGTGCGTCCGCTCAGACGGCAGATATTCAAGCTACAAGCTGAAAGACCTGCTGCCGAATATGTTTACCAAGGATAGTATGCAGTGAAATAACGGGAACCGGTACATATCGGTTCCCGTTTTTGCGTCATGAGAGCGGCGGACAATGAAAAGCTGCCGTGAGTAAAGCCAATTTCCGTATTTATTTTCAGAATCCTCTTGACAACACGGCGGCACAGTGATATACTGAACGCATGAACATTTGAACAAATAAGCAATCGTTCAAATAAATGCTGTGCTTGAGGCTATGTCTTGCCGTGACGTGTGCCGCGGTTAAGCAAGGCAATATACTCAAGACCGAAATTCATTCGGGAACCGCGGATAACTGACCTCAGTACGCGGCGAACTCAAAATATGGATTTTCCAGTTTTTTGGACGTCTCGCCACGGGGTTGTGGTTCCCAGACCATTGGCAAGGAGAGGAGGGAAAGCTGATAGAATCAGAGGAGATTATATGCGAGGAACCGGAGCATGAATCGCACGAGAACACAGTCGAGGCGGTACGCGGCAAAATGCCTGATGATGATGTGCTGATAGATCTTGCGGAGCTATTCAAGATATTCGGCGATTCAACGCGGGTGCGTATTCTTTACGCGCTATTGGAATCGGAGCTTTGCGTATGTGATATTGCGGAGCTTCTCGGCATGACACCATCGGCAATATCGCACCAGCTTCGTATACTCAGGCATAATAAGCTTGTCACAACGCGCCGTGTCGGAAAGCACACGTTCTGCCGGCTCGCTGACGACCATGTTAAAACTATAATCGGTCAGGGAATGTCGCACATATTAGAATAAAAGGAAGGATCATTACCATGAAAAAAACATTCAAGCTCAAGGATCTGGACTGCGCGAACTGCGCGGCGAAGATGGAACGGAACATCAAAAAAATATCCGGCGTAAACGACGCGAATGTGAGCTTTATGACCCAGCGCATGACTGTTGACGCGGACGATGACAGATTTGACTCCATAGTCGATGAGATAGTTCGCGTGTGCAAGAAAGTGGAGCCGGACTGCGTAATCTGCCGATAAGGTGATTGGCATGAGCAAAAAGCAGAAAAGCTCGCTCATACGAATTATCGCCGCCGGCATACTGCTTATAGCAGCCGCGCTTCTGCCGCTTGAGGGAATCCCACAGCTTATAGTTTTCCTCGTTCCATATTTTATAGTAGGCTGGGATGTGTTGTGGAAAGCTGTACGCAATATTCTCAGCGGTCAGCTTCTCGACGAGAACTTTCTGATGTCACTGGCAACCGTAGGCGCGATGTTCACCTCCGATTACTCCGAGGGAGTCACGGTTATGCTGCTCTACCAGATAGGTGAACTCTTTCAAAGCATGGCGGTTGATAAAAGCCGCCGCTCCATATCCGACCTCATGGATATATATCCCGACCACGCAAACGTTCTCCGTAACGGCGAATTTGTCTCAGTTGACCCTGAAGAGGTTGCCGAGGGTGAGATTATTATGATACGTCCCGGTGAGCGTGTGCCTCTTGACGCGGTAGTAACCGAGGGTACCGGCAGTCTCAATACCGCCGCTCTCACCGGAGAATCGACACCGCGTGATGTCGCTGCTGGTGACAGCATACTGAGCGGAAGTGTGAATCTCAACAGCGTACTTCACGCGAGAGTGACGAGTGTATACGACCAGTCCACAGTGGCGCGTGTACTCAGACTTGTTGAGGATGCCGCTGACAGAAAATCGAAAGCTGAAAACTTTATAACGAGGTTTGCCCACTGGTACACACCGGCTGTCGTTATCGCCGCTGTTCTTTTAGCGATAATTCCCCCGCTTGCGTTTAACGGCGTGTGGAACGAGTGGATACACAGGGCATTGGTGTTCCTTGTTGTGTCGTGTCCGTGCGCTCTTGTAATATCTGTGCCGCTGTCATTCTTTGCCGGTATAGGGTGCGCGGCGAAGAACGGTATACTTGTAAAAGGCGCGGGATTTCTTGAGACTATCGCTGATACCGGAACCGTGGTATTTGACAAGACGGGTACACTGACAACAGGCTCGCTGTCCGTTGCCGATACATTGGAGTACGGAGGATTCACTGCGGAGGAGCTTATTACATACGCTAAATCCGTTGAACGCTTCTCCGACCACCCCGTCGCGAAAGCCATAGCCGCCTGCGAGGGAGAGGTTCTCCCGTGCGAAAATGTAGTTGAGACAGCCGGAAAGGGTATTCGAGCGGTTGTCGCCGGAAGACAGGTCGCCTGCGGGAACGCCGCTCTTTTGAAGGAACTCGGCATTGAGATTGAAGCCGGAATAGATGGCGGAACGGTCATATACACCGCGATAGACGGCGAATACGCGGGATGTATAGTTGTATCTGACACGGTTAAACCCGACAGTCGTGAAGCTGTGTCAAGACTCAAAGCTGCCGGAGTGAAGAGGGTTATCATGCTGACAGGCGACAGCAGAACGGCGGCAAAGAATGTCGCGGACAGCGTTGGAATCAAAGAGGTTTACAGTGAACTTCTGCCGCAAAACAAAGTTGAGATACTTGAGAAGGTTATGTCAGAAAGCAAGGGCGCGACCGCGTTCGTTGGAGACGGCATAAACGACGCTCCAACTTTAGCGCGAGCTGATGTCGGAGTCGCGATGGGCGCACTCGGTTCAGACGCCGCGATAGAAGCCGCCGACCTCGTATTGATGGACGATAAGCTCCTGCGCCTTCCCGATGCTATTAGCATATCAAGAAAGACAATGAGCATAGTTCGCCAGAATATCGTTTTCGCGCTGCTGGTTAAAGCCGTGATTCTTGTTCTCGGCGCGTTGGGAATAGCCGGAATGTGGCTTGCGGTGTTCGCTGATGTGGGTGTGTGCGTTCTCGCGATACTCAACTCAATCAGAGCAATGAATATGTAAACGGCGCGGCAGGCGAACGGTTACACGGCAGGTGTACAGAACCGTCTTCTTAGCGGCTGAACGCATTATTTACAATTATACTATTGAAAAATTCTCTCCCCCGTGATAAAATACCTCTCTGTAAAAGTGAATATACTCGCAATCTCCGGCGTTTGCCAATATGTGTCATATTCGTGAAAGTAAGCTTTTCGGAGCTTTAAGGATATATTCAAAGCCGAAAAAGATCCTTTTGCTTCTGTAAACGCGGCGTGGCTTGCGTATTTCGCGGCTTTTCCGCAAGCACGGCACACATCGGCATATGCGCGGGAGCGCGAGTATACAATGAATTTTGCGGAAACAGAAATGTTATATCTGGGGCTTCCGCCAGAAAAAAGGTGATTTGGGTTTTGCGCGGACAGTCCTCTGAAATTTCCGCCGAGCCTCAAGACCGGAAAAGTGCGGTTTTGGGCATAGACAGGGGGAGAAGTTATGAAGGAAAAAATATTATCATATACTGTTGCGCTTATACAGGTTTTAGAGAGTATCGCGGGTTACGGCGGCACATTCGTGTACGGTGCGGATATTGCCGGTGAGGCGCGGATCGTGAGCTGCGGCAGCAACCACACGGCTGTTATCAGCGTAAACAATGAGCTTCTGACATGGGGAAGAAACGACTGCGGTCAGCTTGGTGACGGCACAATGGAGACTTCCGCTCAGCCGCAAATTGTACTCAACAACGTGAGTTCTGTAAGCTGCGGGCTTCTGCATACGGCTGTTATAATGATGGACGGTTCCCTATGGATCTGGGGCGAGAATTCCGAGGGTCAGCTTGGAACGAACACAATGGAAAGCTCCGCCGATCCGTGCAAGCTCATGGAAGATGCTGTGGCTGTGAGCTGCGGCGACTACTACACGGCTGCGATAACATCGTCAGGCAGACTTATGATGTGGGGCGACAATTCCTACGGTCAGCTTGGTAAGGAGCCAACGGATAATATATCGTATCCCGTGGATGTGGGGCTTCAGGATGTCATGGCTGTAAGCTGCGGAGCGGGACAGACAGCGGCAATAACAGCCGATGGTTCCCTTTGGATGTGGGGCAAAAACGATCGCGGACAGCTTGGAACCGGAACACTGACCAATTCCGCAACTCCGCAGGTTGTTCTCACCGAAGTTACAGCGGTGAGCTGCGGATCAGGGTTTACGGCGGCTGTCAAAGATGACGGTTCTCTCTATGTCTGGGGCGATAACGCTTATATCTGGGGGCGTGCCGATACCGCTGAAAACGAAACAGGTAATGCCAAAACTGACGGGGGCGAAGCTGAAGACGGCAACCAGTTTTATGAACCGATTGAAGAACTGCCTGACAGCGAAGAGACATCCGAAGCTGAGTCTCCGGAGTATGAAGTTGACATTACCTGCGCGGAACCTCAGAAGGTTATGAGCAGTGTGCAGTCTGTAAGCTGCGGAGACAACTACATAGCCGCTGTAAAGAATGACGGCAATCTCTATGTGTGGGGACAGAACGAGCTTGCACAGCTTGGCACGGGCAATACGGAAAATGTTGACAAGCCTGTGAAGGTGCTTGGGAATGTTATCGCAGTGAGCTGCGGAGTATCGCACACTGCGGCGGTAACGGCTGACGGTGAGCTTGTGACGTTCGGGTACAACTACTTCAACGAGCTTGGCTACGATGGCGGAGATGAGACGCTTTCATTCGGTTCGCCGATACAGACAACACCTCGCACTGTAGCGAATGTTCGGGCCAACACCGACAGCATCACAAGGGCTAATATAGCGTATCAGTCCACATCGAGTGTCGATATAGATGGGGAGAAAACGATCGAATTTGAGATGTACGCGCTCATCGATGAGAGCGGCAACCCGACAAATTACATAAAAATCCGTGACCTTGCGATGGCACTGGACGGCACAGATGCACAGTTCAACATCGCGTGGAACGGCGCGGTGAGTCTCGTTTCCGGAGAGAGCTATGAATCAAACGGCAGCGAGATGAACACCCCGTTTTCCGGCAGCCGTGTATACATAACGACAACCTCCGCGACTATGGTGAACGGCGTTGAGAAGCAGCTTGACGCTTTCATGCTTGTCGATGACAACGATGGAGGGTACACATACTATAAGCTCCGCGACATTGGAGAGGTTCTGGGCTTTAATGTCAGCTATAGCTCGGAACGGGGAATTTATATTGAGACTGACAAGCCTTACACGGCAGACTGAGCTTTCAGGAACAGCAATTTAAGGATTTATAGTAAGCGGCAATTACTGCCGTTTACTATAGTCTCTGAATAAACCGGTCGAAATCCCTGTACCCTTTGAGCGGCACTGCGGAAAAATCAGGTGAACTTATCTGGTATGAGGCGCAATTTTGGAGGTTTCACGGTAAAATATAGAATTTTCCTGCTTTTTGACATTTTTATATACAGATTATTGTCTGCGAGTTCCTCAGAGAACCGTAGATTTTTTTATTTTGAAAGTCTGTTCCGCGAATCAAAGGGAAACAAGCGGATTCGACGCGATATATTAAGAAAAATTAAGATTCGCCTGATATAATCGGGGACTGCTTTTTACCGCAGAGGAGCGCAACGGCACTTCAAAACCTGACAATAAATGAAAACCGCTATTGCGGTTTACTGTTAAGTCCGCGCAAACAGGTTGAAAATTGGGTTTTGTGCAGCGTTTCCCGAATATAGCAAAATTTACTCATAAATTACAAAAATTTAAAAAATCTATTGACAATCTGAAAAAATCAAACTATAATATAGTTGTTGATTAGACATAATTCTTTTCGGCGGCTCCAAACAGTTTGGGGCAACCATGCATCGCTGCCTTTTGCGGATGTCGGAGGGGAGGGGAAATAGATGTCAGAAGTTCATGTTAAGGAAAACGAATCGCTGGACAGTGCGCTCAAGAGATTTAAGCGTAACTGTGCTAAAGCGGGCGTTCTCTCCGACCTTCGGAAAAAAGAGTATTATCTGAGTCCAAGCGTCAAACGCCGCAAGAAGTCGGAGGCGGCACGGAAAAACAAGAATAAGAGGTATTATTAAGAGGATCCCGCACGAGGCTTTTTCGATTCGATGAAAACCGATTGAAAAATCGAATTCAGTGTTACGATTCGATGAAGCTTCACGCACTTGCCCTGTGAAGATACCTTATCAGCGAAATTTCCGCGCACAATGGGCAATACCATAAATGAAAGCCGGTAAAAACGCCAGAAATAATGCGATTTTTTAAGGCTTTCACAGTAACTGTCAATATACTTGCCGCTCCTTTGGCAAGTACAGGCGGGGAAAATCACAGATCAGCCAGGAATTGATTTCTGTGGATGTTACCAGATCTGTCGGCTCGGAGTACTCTCTGAGCCGACAGTTATCAGCACCGAAAGCTGAATTTTACCGCGCACAGCACTTTGCGCTGATTTGCAAACTGTCTCATGCCAATGCTGTTTGGCATTGAGTACGCGACCCGCGCTGCCGCCGCGAAATACAATCGCTGCGCGGGATTATCCGGCGGCGAAAGGACGTGTAAGCATATGTCGCTTTACGAAAAATCACAGCAGATACTGGAGCTGCCGGCTGTTCTGGAGCTTCTTGCTGAGGAATGTGTCAGTGACGGGGCAAAGGAGGACGCGAGAGCGTTAAAGCCGTGTTCCGATAAAAGCACTGTTTTGTCGCTTCTTCAGGAGACAACAGACGCTAAAACGCTCATGACGCTCAACGGCTCCCCCGCTTTCTCCGGTGTGAAACCAATCGCGGCATCTCTGCGCCGCGCCGAAGCGGGAGGTATGCTCAATACAAGAGAGCTTACCGATATAGCCGGTGTGCTTCGTGCCGCGAGATCCGCTGAGAGCTACGCAAGCGGCAGCAAGGCGGATATAGGCTCTATAAGCGGTCTTTTTTCGGCACTGCGTCCAAACAGGTACTTTGAGGAAAAGATAACAAACTCGATAATCGGTGACGGTGAACTTGCAGACAGCGCAAGCTCCGAGCTTTCGGATATACGCCGCGCAATGAGAGCCGCAGGAGAGCGTGTGCGTCAGGCACTCCAGAAAATTATTTCATCGCCATCGTACCAGAAAGCTCTTCAGGAGCCTATTATCACAATGAAAAACGGCAGATATGTCGTGCCGGTAAAGGTCGAGCACAAAAACGCGGTGCCGGGTCTTACGCACGAGGTGTCCTCGTCAGGCGCGACACTCTTCATAGAACCGATGAGCGCGGTAAAGGCAAACAACGAAATACGCGAGCTTGTAGCGCGTGAAGAACGGGAGATTGACCGCATATTGATGGAAATGTCGGCTGAAGCAGCCGATTTTGCCGACAGCATTACGCTCGACTATAATGTACTCGTCAAGCTTGACCTCATTTTTGCCAGGGCGAAGCTGTCATACAAGCTGAACGCTGCCGCACCGGAAATTTCCGATGACGGTACCGTGAGTCTCAAAAAAGCCCGCCACCCGCTTTTGCCCCGCGATACTGCCGTTCCTATCGATATTGGTATCGGCGGTGAGTTCGACACGCTTGTTATAACGGGACCCAACACCGGTGGCAAAACTGTCAGTCTCAAGACGCTCGGACTTCTGTGCCTGATGGCGCAGTGCGGACTTCATGTTCCTGTCGGCGATGAGAGCAAGTTCGCGATATTTGACCGTGTCCTCGCTGACATAGGCGATGAGCAGTCAATAGAACAATCATTGTCAACATTTTCTTCTCATATTACAAACATAGCGGGCATATTGAAAGAGTGTGATGATAATACACTTGTGCTGTTTGATGAGCTTGGCGCGGGAACAGACCCGACTGAGGGCGCGGCTTTGGCGGCGGCTATTATCGAGTATGTCAGAAATCTCGGCGCGAAAGTCGCGGCTACGACGCATTACGCGGAGCTTAAAATATACGCTATGACAACACCGAGAGTGATGAACGCCTCGTGCGAGTTCGATGTTGAGACGCTTCGCCCGACATACAAGCTGCTTATGGGCATACCCGGCAAGTCGAACGCTTTCGCGATCTCTGAGCGTCTCGGTATACCTGAGACAATAATTGAGGACGCAAGGTCGCGTCTTAATTCTGTCGATAAGGATTTTGAAGCCGCGCTGACTATGCTGGAGCGTGAGCGGCGTGACGCTGAGAGCCGCAGCGAGGAGACAACAAGACTATTGCAAAACGCCCGTGAGGATGCCGAACGCGCCCGTACACAGCGTAAACAGGCGGAGGAGGAGCGTCTCAAGTTTACAAGGAACGCCCGTATTGAAGCTGAAAAAATTATCAGCGGCGCAAGAGAAGCCGCAGACACAACGTTTCGTGAGATGGATAAGCTGCGCCGTGAGTCTGATTTCCAGCGTATGAACGAGGTCAAGTCACAGATGCGGCATATTCTGAATGAGGCGGAACGTAACATAACGCCGGATTCTCCACCCGTTGACGATAAGCCTGTAAAAACCCGCCCCGCCGTTGCGGGAGATGTGGTGGAGCTAATATCACTCGGCACAAAGGCAAGCGTGGTATCTGTATCACCTGACGGCACATTGGAGCTTCAGGCGGGGATACTTAAAATAACAGCAAAGCCTGATGAAGTCCGTGTGCTTGAGGGAGAGCGGATAAAATATAAAACGCCCGCCTCCGCGTCTGTTCCGGTATCCTCGGAAAGCGTAAAGCCTGAGCTTGACCTTCGCGGTATGTCAGCGGATGAGGCAACAGCTCTTCTGGAACGCTATATAGATAACGCTGTCATGCGCCGTTTAAGCTCCGTCACCATCATTCACGGCAAGGGTACGGGAGTTCTCAGAAACGCCGTCCAGCAGTCTCTCAAAAGGAACCGGCAGGTCAAGTCCTTCCGGCTCGGTAAATTCGGAGAGGGCGAGAACGGTGTAACTATCGCGGAGCTGATATAATCTATTGTGAGATAACAGTGTTATACGGCTCATTTTACTTCCTTTTCTTTCCATTTTGAGACGTTATAAGAAAATGTTTGTAAAATAGCATAAAAATATTTTATTTTTTCTCAGATATTCAACATATTTATTCATTGACGATTTTCGCGGCATTTGTTAAAATGTAAGTATTATTTTTAAGCGTGAACCAGCAAAAAAATTGATCACAAAGAATAAGGAGGATTAGCTGTAATGTTCGTAAAAGAAGCGGTTGTAATGAATCAGGTAGGACTTCGTGCAAGACCGGCTACATTTTTCACCCAGAAGGCAAACGAATTTAAGTGCAGCGTGTGGATCGAAAAAGACGAACGCCGAGTAAACGCGAAAAGTCTGTTGGGTGTTTTGTCGCTTGGCATTATTAAGGGCATGACGATCAATATTGTAGCCGACGGCAAAGACGAGGTGCAGGCTGTGGAAATGCTCTGCGAGCTTATATCGAAGGATTTTGCAGAGTAAGCGTAGAAGTTGGGAAATTGCGGCGATATTCACGCGCACTCAGTCTGAAAGCACACGGGTGCGTGTGGATATTGTTTCTTTATTCTTTTCGGTCTGTGGGGCAGACCGATTTTTGCTTTTTTGAGACTTTTACGCGACTTCCGGTGTGCAGACAGAGTACCATCACGGCGGCAAAGCTGCGTATTGACGCGGTGACAGTATTCAGGATATTGAGAATAATCATTTTCCCTTATAGGGGAGGAAAACACAATGCTCGATGAATTAAGAGAAAAAGCTCTCGCTCTCCCGATGAAACCCGGCGTTTACATTATGCGAAACGCCAAAAACGAGGTTATTTATGTCGGCAAGGCGAAAGCTCTCAAAAACAGGGTCAGCAGCTATTTTCACGGCGCGCACAACGCCAAAACAGAGACTATGATCTCCAACATCGCGGATTTCTCTGTTATTATAGCCCGATCCGAATTTGAGGCTCTCGTTCTCGAAAATTCCCTCATCAAGCACCATACCCCGAAATATAATATTCTGCTCAAGGACGATAAGGGCTACCCCTTTATTCGTCTCGATCTGAAAAGCGATTACCCGCGTTTTTCACTCGCCTCAAAGCGCAAAAAGGACGGCGCGGAATACTTCGGTCCCTACGGGAGCCGCGGGACAACGAAAGCCGCCATTGACGCTATCTGCAAATGTCTGAAGCTGCCGACCTGCTCACGAGTGTTCCCGCGTGATTTCGGCAAGGAGCGTCCGTGCCTGAACCACCACATCGGTCAGTGCGACGCATGGTGCCGTGGTACACACTCGCGGGAGGAGTACAGGGAGGCAATCGACAGAGCCGTGATGATTCTTCGCGGAAAAGGGCGGGAGCTTACAAAGACACTTCAAGTCAAAATGGAGACAGCCGCCGAGGAGCTTCGTTTCGAGGAGGCGGCGAGACTGCGCGATATGATACGCTCAATTACCGCGCTTGAGACAAAACAGCACGTTTTAATGAAGGGTTCCTCCGATACAGACGCGATAGGATTTTTTGTCGGCGATGTCAAATGCTGCTTCACCGTTTTGCACTATATCCAAGGACAGCTTCTCGGCAAGGATATGGAGCTTCTTGACGACCCGCTTGGCGAGGATATGGCGGAATCTGTCTCTACTCTCGTCAGGCAGTATTACAGCATGGGCGATCTCGTGCCGAGTAATGTGATTCTTCCGTTGGACACGGGCGATATGGAGGAGCTTGCGCGTTTTTTGACGGAGCAATCGGGGCATAATGTAAACGTACTCGTTCCGCAGCGCGGAATGAACCGTGATTTCGCGATAGCCGCCGAGGAGAACGCTAAAGAGGAAGTCACACGCAGCACAACAGCCGAGGAGCGCGTCTCAAAAACCGCTCAGTGGCTCATGGATTCGCTGAATCTTCCAAAGCCGCCGGAGAGGATTGAATCGTTCGATATATCCAATACAGGCTCTGATGATGTTGTAGCGTCTATGGTTGTCTTTTATAAGGGCAAGCCGCTCAAAAAGGACTATAGAAAGTTCAAAATGAAAACTATAGACGGCATTGACGACTACGGTTCCATGCGCGAGACTGTAACGCGGCGGTTCAAACGATACGCGGACGGCGACAAGTCGTTCGATACGATGCCGGATCTTCTGCTTATAGACGGTGGCGCGGCACACGCGAAAGCCGCGAAGGAGGCGTTGGAGCCGACAGGTATCAGTGTTCCGATATTCGGCATGGTCAAGGATGACAGGCACCGCACACGCGCCCTTATTACGCCCGACGGCGATGAGATAGCTATCTCCGCGTTCCCCGCTGTGTTCTCGTTTATCGGCAATATTCAGGAGGAGACGCACCGGTTCGCGATAGAATTTCACCGCAGTCTCCGCTCAAAAAGGGTGAGTGTGTCAAAATTGGACGATATACCAGGTATCGGTGACAAACGCAAGGCGGCACTTCTCAAACGGTTCAAGAGCATAAAGGCGATAGAGAACGCGAGTATTGAGGAACTTAGCGCGGTTGTGCCAAAAAACGCCGCCGAAGCGGTATATATGAAGCTCCACAGCGGTAAGGAGAGTGCAGACAATGAGAGTAATAACGGGTGAAGCGCGTGGCAGAAGGCTTTTTGAACCATCGGGAATGGACATACGACCGACAACCGATAAGGTCAAGGAGTCTCTTTTCAATATTATAGCACCCTATATACCGGATGCGCGTGTGCTTGACATCTTCGCCGGAACGGGGCAGCTCGGTATCGAAGCGTTGAGTCGCGGGGCGAGTTCCGTTGTGTTTGTCGATTCATCGCGTGTTTCGTGTGAGCTTATAAAGAAAAATCTCAGGTGTACGGGTTTTTCCGATCGAGCAAGAGTTGTAAACGCGGACGCGCTGAAATACGCGGAACGCGGCGGGAGGTTCGATGTGGTTCTTGCGGATCCGCCGTATGGCTCTGAAATTTTGGACAAATTGTTAATCTTGCCGTGGACATTTGACATATTGAACGAAAATGGTATAATAGTATGTGAAAGCGCGAGGGAAAAGACGCTCACCGCGCCGGAGGGTACGACTGTGAGAGAGTATAGCTACGGTAAAACGAAGCTCACGATATTTCGGAGCGTATAAAGGAGAATGTGTATGAAAATCGCTGTTTACCCCGGCAGCTTTGACCCGATAACGCTCGGTCATCTGAATATCGTTAAACGTGCCTCGCGTATATTCGATAAGGTCTACGTCTGCGTTGGCGTAAATTCCGCGAAACGTCCCACGTTCTCAGCTGAGGAGCGCGTGAATTTTGTGGAGCGCGTAACGAGGAAGTACGGAAATGTCGAGACAGCTATGTGCGAGGGGCTTATTGTTGATTTTGCCCGCTCGGTCGGCGCGGGATTCATGATAAAGGGTCTCAGAGCCGTCTCGGACTTCGATATGGAATTTCAAATCGCGCTTCTCAATAAAAAACTCGCGCCTGAAATTGAGACGGTGTTTCTGACAGCGGACGAGAAATACACCTATCTTTCTTCCTCAATAGCAAGGGAGATGGCACTTTATAACGCCGACCTTAATAAAGTCGTGCCGCGTGAGATAATAGGCGATGTTCAAAAAAAGCTGCGGACGCAGCAATAGGTTTTTGGATTTGAGCGCAGGAGCAATCGGTTAGCTGGCGGTTTATTAGTATAATCACTGCCCGCTGCCCTATTTGGAGGGATAGAGATGGAAAACGGCGTACAGGATCTTATAGAGATGCTGATAACTATGATAACGGATGCCTGGGGCGTTCCGTTAGGAACGGAAAAGTGTGTGATTGACAGAGACAAGGCACTGGATCTTCTTGAGGAGATCAAGACACGTCTTCCAAAGGAGATTGAGGAATCTAAGCGCATGGTCGCGTCGCGCAACGAGTACGTTGGCAACGCCAAGCGCGAGGCTGAGAGCATGATAGAGGTCGCGAAAAAGCGTGTCGAACAGATGGTTGACCATGAGCAGATAGTCCGCGAGGCGAGGCTGCGTGCCAACAACATAATCGGTTCCGCTGAATCGAAATCTAACGAGCTTCGCCGTATTGCGAACGACTATGCCGACGATACGCTCAGACGCACCGAGGAGGCAATAACCGAGGCGCAGAACGAGATCCGTCAGGTTCGCACACGGTTCAGAAATGTCACAGGCGGAGGCTCCACTCAGCGTCAGCCGATTATACCGGAGGATGAGCTGTAAAGCCTCGGAGGTAAAAAAATGGACACAGAGAAAGAGAACCTGTCCCCTGAATCTTGCCGCGTGCTTGAGGATTTTCAGGTACGCAAGAGCAAGGCGCAAAAAGCCGCCTTTCGCGATTACCTCTGCGGCGTATTGGAAAATGTGGGCTATGCTCCGACGGTTGAAAAGTCACGCAACGGATTAACGTGTGAAAACGTCATAGTCGGCGACCCCGAAACGGCAAGCGTCATTGTATCGGCGCATTACGATACCTGCGCCGTGCTGCCGTTTCCGAATTTTATCACGCCGCGCAATATGCTCGTGTATATTCTTTTTAATTTACTCATATGTATAGGACTTTTCGCCGTTGTGTTCCTTGCGGAGCTTGTGATTTTTCTTTTGGCAGATGACCCCTCGTTTCTTCTCACCGAAGCAGCGGTCTATATCATCTGTTTCGGTTTTGTCTGGTGGATGTACTTTGGAAAAGCGAATAAGCACACGGCAAACGACAACACAAGCGGCGTTATAACGCTCATAGAGACAGCTCTGGCTCTTCCTGAATGTGACAGGGATAAGGTATGCTTCGTGTTTTTCGACAACGAGGAGAAGGGGCTTTTAGGCTCCAGCGCGTTCATCAACAGCCGCAAGCGCGTCAGAGACGACACGCTCAATCTCAATCTTGACTGCGTAGGGGATGGCAGTTCAATACAGCTTTTCCCCTCAAAAAAGCTGAAGGCGGACGCGGAGACGCTTGAGCGGCTGGAATCGTCTGTTGTCGGCAAAAACGGCAGAACGGTTGAGATAGTGCGCGGCTTCGGGTTCTACCCGTCCGACAACAGGAGATTCAAGCGCGGCGTAGGCATCTGTGCCCTGCGGCAGAACAGGGTGTTCGGTTACTATATGAGCCGCATACATACGGGGCGCGACACAGTTCTGGAACCGGAGAACGTGCTTTTGCTGCGTGATGGCATATTGAGATACGCGCAGACGCTTTGAAAAATCAATCCGCACGGTGTTTTGCCGTGCGGATTAAACTTTTTTCCCGAAATGCCGGTTGTAAATTTGTCTGAGCGGGTGTATAATTACCAGTACAGTCATTAACTTGAAAATCGCGGGCGATTCTTCGTGCGGGCAGAGAGCGTGATAATTGATTACGGCAAAAAACAAGACCGTGTTCTCAGTCTATCACAGAGCAAAGTCCCGTAACGCCTGAAAACCCGATTTACCCCTTTTCATGTTATTTGATCACAGGTTTAACTACACCACCTCAAGGAGGAATCAACAATGAAAATCGCTGTACTATGCGGCGGCTACTCGACCGAACGCGATGTGTCAATAAAAAGCGGCGCGATGATAGCGAAGGCTCTGCGCGAAAACGGTCACTCAGTCGCGCTTATTGACGCTTATCTGGGCTATCGCAAGCCTTATAAATCACCAGATGATATATACACGTTTTCAGATGACGATAGCGGCGCGGAGATAACATCAAGCGTTCCCGATCTTGACGCTCTTGAAAAGTCGCGTACATGGCAGACGGACGGCAGCAGAATCGGCTCTGATGTTGTCGAGCTTTGCCGTGCCGCCGATATAGTCTTTCTCGCTCTGCACGGCTCTGACGGCGAGGACGGAAGGCTACAGGCACTATTCGATATACATGGCATACGCTACACAGGAAGCGGCTATCTCGGCAGCGCGGTCGCTATGAATAAACGGGCGGCAAAGGATATTTTTAAGAGCGCGGGTATACGTTCACCTTACGGCAAAGTCGTAAATATATCCGACAGCGATAAATCTTTTCCGTATCTTCCGTGCGTTGTGAAACCGTGCTCCGGCGGTTCCTCTGTGGGAACCTCCATTGTGAGAAGCCGCGACGAGTATGAAGCCGCCCTTGAGTTCGGGTTTGAGTACGGTGACTGTCTCCTTATTGAGCGGTACATAGAGGGGCGCGAGGTGGATGTCGGTGTTCTGTCAGGTCGCGCACTGCCTCCTATTGAGATAAAAGTCAAAAACGGCTTTTTCGATTACAACAACAAATACCAGTCCGGCATGACAGAGGAGATATGTCCAAGCGATTTGCCGGATGAGATTATAAATGAGCTTGAGCGCACAGCCGAGAGGGTATTCAACGCACTATATCTTGAAGTCTACGCAAGAATGGACTTTATAGTTGACAAGGACGGCACTGTGTGGTGCCTTGAAGCGAATACTCTGCCCGGCATGACACCGGCAAGCCTGCTGCCAAAGGAGGCAAAAGCCGCCGGAACCGACTATAACAGTCTTTGCGAAACTATCGTCTCCGGGTCACTGAAAAAATACGAAAAAACGCAATCCGATCCAAGCGAAACGAGGGGGTGATCAACATGAAAATGAAGCGTGTCTCTGTCGCTGAAATTGCCGAGGTAACGGGAGGAACTTATTCCGGACCCCGCCGCGTAAAATTGGAGCGCGTAACCGGCGTGTCTATTGACAGCCGAGAGGTTCAGACGGGGGGACTTTTCGTCTGCATAAAAGGCTCCAGAGTTGACGGACACGATTACGCGCATGACGCTGTAAATATTCGCGGCGCGGCTGTCTGCATTGCCGAGCGTGCTGTTGACGCTCCGCACATTCTTGTAAAATCCTCCGTTGAGGCTCTACAGAAACTTGCCGAATACTACAGGGGGCTTTTTGACATACCTGTAATCGGTATAATCGGCAGTGTCGGTAAGACAACGGCAAAAGAAATGACCGCCGCCGTGCTGCTGAGAAAGTTCAACACGCTCAAAACACCGGCAAACCTCAATAATGAGATAGGTGTTCCGCTGACGCTTTTATCGCTGCGGGAGGAACACGAGGCGGCTGTTATTGAGATGGGAATATCTGACTTTGGTGAGATGACGAGACTTGCCAAAATGGTGCGCCCCGACATATGCGTTATGACATCGATAGGGTACTGTCACCTTGAAAAATTGGGCAGTCTCAAGGGCGTATTGAAAGCGAAGAGCGAGGTGTTTGACTTCATGCCGCCGGAGGGTATAGCGGTACTGAACGGCGATGATGAGACACTGAGGGATTTTGAACCGGGATTCAGAACCGTGACATACGGCATAGGCGGCGGCAAGGGGTACGATGTGTGGGCGGAAAACGTCGAGAATCTCGGCTTTGACGGTGTATCTTGCGATATATGCTGGGATAATTCGCGTGTGTTCACGCTGATAAACGCGTTTGGAACGCACATAGTATACGGCGCGCTCGCGGCGGCGGCTGTCGGGAGACTATTAGGAGTTGACGGTGAGAATATAATACGCGGTCTTGCGAAATACCGACCGATAGGCGGCAGAGCGAACGTCACCGACACGGGCTATATAACACTGATTGACGACTGCTACAACGCGAACCCAAACTCAATGGCTGCGGCTGTCCGGTCGCTCAGTTCCATACGCGGTTTAACGAAAGCGAAGGGAAAGCGCGTCGCGATACTCGGAGATATGAAGGAGCTTGGCGCGGACTCAAAGGAGCTTCACCGTTCAATCGGGGAGCTTACAGCGAAAAAGGGCATAGATGTGCTTCTTTGCTGCGGCATAGACGCAAAGACGATATATGACGGCTTTGTCGCGGCAGGCGGCGGCAAGGCGGTATATTATATGGATAAATCGGAGCTTATAGATGATCTGTCGCGCCAAATCGGACTTGGGGATGTCGCGCTTGTCAAAGCCTCGCACAGCATGGGATTCGAGGAGATTGTCTCCGCGCTCAAAGCCTTGAAATGAACATATTGACCTTTGCGGCGAAGGATAACGACACAGGGAGAAAAGTCTATTCGGTGCTTAAAAACGATATGCGCCTGTCAGCCACGGCAATCAAGCGGCTGAAGCACTCAGAGCGTGGTATACTGTTAAACGGTGCGCCTGTTTTCACGGATCACAGGCTCTCGCCTGGAGATGTTATAACAGTTGACCTTGACCTTTCGGAGTGTGAACCGGATTTCATACCTGAACGCGATGATATAGAAATTCTCTATGAAAGCGGCGGTCTTTTGGCGGTTTATAAGCCATCGGGTATGCTTGCACACCCGTCAAGGGCGCAGTACACCGGAACGCTTACAAATTATGTATCGGGGTATCTGCTCTATGAATACGGTTCGCCCGTATGCCACGCGGTGAACAGGCTCGACCGCGAGACAAGCGGCGTAATGCTGTTCGCGAAAAGCGCGTATATGAAGACACTCACGGCAAAGTCTCTTGAGAGCTTCTGCCTGAAGGAATACCGCGCAGTTCTCCTCGGAACGATGCCGGAGACAAGCGGAGTTATAGACGCACCGATAAGGCGGCTTCATGAGCGCGAGATGCGGCGCGTTGTGGCAAAGGACGGTCAGCGTGCCGTGACGCATTATGAGGTTCTGCGTGTCGGTCAATGTGACGGTATGGACATTACGGAGGCTCGGTTCAGACTTGAGACAGGCAGAACTCATCAGATACGTTTGCACTGTGATTATATCGGCGCACCGGTTCTCGGCGATAAGATATACCGCACAGAGCAATCGCGTGAATTTTCGGAGCGTCACGGTATAGACGGTCAGCTTCTGACTGCGGAGCGGCTGTGTTTTCGCGAGCCGCTGTCGTGTGAAATGATTGATGTGCGCTCAAAGGGTGACAGGCGATTTGATGTGTTTGAAGGGTGTTATATTCAGAATACTCAGTTGGACAGCGCGAAAGCACCGTAGCGGAAGTACTCCGCCCTGTTGGGCAAGAGACAGGTTCGTCAGCGAGTGAGTGACAGCTTCCG
>CAZKLU010000011.1:0-5454 GCA_964553775.1 uncultured Oscillospiraceae bacterium
CAGACAGCGGAAACAGGAAGATCAGTAAGAGTAAATAAACAGGATCTTGGATAACCTGAACTGTATGGTTCAAGGGATGGAATGGATATGTTGCCGAGATCTGAATCCGCCTTGTCCCCAGAGCCAGTGCCGGTGTCACCCTTGTCACCCTTCAGATTATGAAAAGCAAAAGCGAAATTCTTAGCTGTATTCTCACCGGACGCTGTCACTGTTACCGAGGGCGTACCGGTTCCATCGTCAACAGTAGCCGTGACCGTTCCAAACCCTGCCGCCGCTCCTGTGACCTGTATGCCGGTATCGGTATACCCCTGACTGTCTGAATCCCAAATATACCAGGTTCCATTCTCAGGCATGGGGGAATGTGTCTGACACTGTAATGCGGTGAGCGCGCTCTCCGCGGCAGACTCGGCATACCCCTTTGCCAGTTCTTTTGATTCATTCGCGCTCTCTGAAGAGCTTTCTGCCGCCTTCGCGTTAAGCTCCGCACTCTCGGCGAACGCCGGAATGCCGCACAGCATATCTGAAAACTCGCTCTCGTCACCGGTGTAGCCTGCGGAAACCGCATATTCCCATGCGCTTGTGCCGGTCTCGCCCTTTGACCCCCGCACGAGCTTTGCCGAGTCTATATCTATATATATTGTTCCCTCCATCACAACGCCTCTACACTTACCGTGTCAAATATCGGCAGAAAGACAGTCCTGCTTGTGCCGAGGACATCGCCGCCCTTGAACCTCACACGCACATCGACAGGTACCGCGTCACCGCCCCTGAAGGAGAAAGTCTCCCTCTGGGAGATCGGGAAATACAGCTTCCCGTCAATCTCGCTGAAAACAACATCGCCCGGGTATGTCTTTCTCACGCTGCCGACGTATATTTCAATAAGTTCCGTATCAGCAAGGTTGAGTCCCTCGCCATTAAGCGACACATTTATCGCCAACGAGCAGGCATCGCCGCGTTTAAGCCTTGATAATGACATTTTACCACCTCCCAAATTCTGAATACTCTATTCCGCCGTAAACATCGGTAATAAGTGACGTACACGCGGAGCGAGCAAAAAACGTGTTCCTCATCTGCTCATATCTCTGTTCATAAAACCCCGCCGCCGAGGGATTTTCGTCCAGCAGCAGGTTCGCCGCAAGACCACAGCTCATAACGGCAAGAGAGTATGTGTCGGGTATGTCTCCCATGCCGTCATCAAGCGTTTCAAGCGGCTCGATAACCTTGCCGCTGCCGCCGCAAAGCCGGTACTCCGAAATGAGCATATTCAATATCGCCGGAGTTCTCGCCGCGTAGTCCGCCGTGGAAGTATTCCGCGAGCTGCCATCGCTGTCCAGCTCATCCATAACCGCTATTGCCGCGTCAAAAACATCACCGGCTGTTACCATATTCCATAGCCACCTCCGTTATTATAGTAAGTAATCTCTGTAAACCCCGCCTCCCGCCCTCAGAGCCTTTTCGGGATCTTTTACGCACTTCCCGTTTGACTTTTCCGTGTATTTCATCGTTAATTTCATGCGGTATCCCCTCGGAAAACCGCGCCGAAATCCGCGAAATTTACGGAGCGATACTCGCCACTGGATTTTGAAAAGGCTCTGCACCTTGCGTCTTGGCGTTTACCGCGCCGTTAAACTCCGCGAACCGCCGATTTTTACGCTCTTGTACTTTCAGACACGGGTGAATTTATACTGCCGGTCTTATAGGAGTAGGCTTTGACAGTCGCGCCGCTTTCAACAGTGAACGCGCTTGAGTACACTGCCGCGCTGTCCGAGGTTTTAGGATCGGTTCCGTCAGTTGTGTACTTGACCGTTTCGCCGGAGGTACCGGTTATCGTTGCCTGACCCGATGAGGATATCGTGATAGACGGCGCGGAACACATTCCGCTTGTCGCGTAGACGTAAAGCCCGTTTATCTTGTTGCTGAGGACGAACGAATCGTAGTAGAACCTGCACTCAGCAAGATCGCCATCGATACCGGGAGGGTTCTTGTGTACGCGGAAGGTCTTGAGCTTCATAGGATCGACGGTGCTGTTTTTGTACTTCATGAGGAACTCCGTGCCGTTGGGGAAGTAGCTGTCAGGCACAGCCACGACTTTCATGCCGTCAAGCTCGCCTACAATGCCGTTTCGCAGAGCGTCCTCGCCGAGACGGTCAATGCCCATTATCTGATTGGAGAGCTTCACCTTGACGTATACGCTGTGCTTTATGAAGAGTACCCTTCCGTAAGTCGGAACAAGACAGTTGCTCATTGCCGCGCCGCCCTCAAATATAGCGTCCATGACGTTATCCGCCGTGAGTTCCTCTGTGCCGAGCTTTCCAAGACCAGCGCCGTTTACCCAGATGCCGAGACGGTACTTGTCGATTATCGGTGTGCAGACCTCGTCCCAGTTCGTGCGAAGACGCTGTGAGGCGTGTTTGATATTCAGCTCGTCAGAGCTGTTGCCGTTGTCAACGATGAACGTGAACGCCTTGTCCTGTGAAAGTGTAAGCTCCTGCACCGTGTCTCCAAGCTCTCCAGCGGCACCGAAGCGGGTAAGTCCCTCGCGTGTGTAGTCGGTGACGGGAACACTGTCGATACTGTAGACCTTTATGGATTTCGCGCCGTCGAAGCTGTAGTTGCGTCCCGTGAACAGCTCCGTGAACGATTTAAGCGCGAACCGTTCGTCCACCTTGTCGGAAAATTTTGTTGTCAGATTAAGTTCCATTCTGTACTCCTTTCTTTTTTGCCGCGAACCTTCCGTAATAGCGTAAACCGTATGCGTGACCGCCGGGACGCGGCTGTTCAGAAACACGCCGGTTACAGAGAAGTACGCGGAGTAAAATTACTGCTATTTTTATTTACCTGAGCGGTTTGAGGTTAATGAGCGGAAACCCGCGTTTCCGGTGCCAGAGCCTTTCAAGAACCCCCTGCACACATCCCGCCTCGCCTTTGCGTATTTCATCGCTGTTTGATACAGTGCCCCGCGAAAAATTGACCCGAAATCCTTAAAAGGCTCTTAATGTACTTACGCGGGTATTTTTCCGAATCCGGCAAGTGCCTGCGAAATCCCCCTTTACCTCACATACGCCGCGCCGCGAACGCGCAAGTCAGCCGATACAACAGTAGCCCCTGACCCCGCTTTGTCGCTTTCCAGCACCAACTTGTAATATGTGAACTTCCTCGCCCTCAGCTTCACCCGCTCCATCGTCGGAACCTCGCCGTCAGATGCGGGGGAAACCTCGTACTCAATGAAATCGGAACGCCTGTCGGTTTTCGCCGTGACCTTCAGATACCCCGCGCTCTCAGGCTTAATGCCGACCCACAGCATAGCCGAATACTTGCGCCTGAAATCCATGCCGAAATCCATAGCCCCCGATTCCCAGAGCGATACTATAGCCGCGCCGTCATCGTCCTTGTAATCGGTGGAGAAGTGCTTCAGAACGCCGTCATAGGTGCCGTAATAAACCTCATCCTTGTAATTTATCATGCAGTAAGCCTTGAAGCCCGTGTATGTGTACCACACATCGGCGTCAACATTGTGTACAAGAGCCTCACCGCCGGAACCGATAACGTAGTACTCCCGCGTTACCTTGTCGTAAAACGTCCGCGCTGTCGTGAGATCAAACGTCCTTATCGTACTCTCGACACGCTGAGAAATAACGCTCGCGTTGCGCTGATCCCCCGTTATGTTGCCGGATGAGGACGTAGCTTTCCACTCGATAACACTTCTGCCGTCAAGCGTTCGCGGTCTGTTCTCAACAAGACGCGCCTGCCCCAAAGAGCAGCACCCGACATCGCGGTTGACAGGGGAGATATAGAACCCCGCCGTAACAGTGCCGTCCTCAAGCGTTATGGTGTCGTAGTACATACTCCACGCGGAATCGGTCTTGAAACAGAGAAGCCTGTTGTAATGCCTGATAAGAGCCGTTACAGGCGTGTTTTCCTCGCCAATCGCCGCCTCGTTGAGATCCGGAAAGTAGTCAGCTCTCGCAACGCCGTCGTAGTCGATGCCGGAATAAAGCGTCTTGTTTGTGCCGTCGCCGTAGATGAATACCCGCGTGTCCTGAACGCCGTTATAAAGCTCGGCACATGTCATAGCGTCAACCTGTGAGCGGTAGTTCTCGGTGGCGGAATACGCTATCTCAAGAGTGTTCACACCGGCGGAGGGCGCGGAATCGAAAGTCACCGTTCCCGCTGTGGTGTCGAATAAGTAGTAGCTCGTGTCAACAGTCTCGCCGGTAGATAAGTCCTTCACCCAGTCAACAGATGCAATACCCGTCTCAGGAAGCTGAAACACCGTACTCGTGCCGTCAGGGGAGAACCAGCACCGCCGCCCCGATGTCAGCTTATTCACCTGCTGGAGCGTCGTGCCGCCGCCGGCGGGCAGTGTCGAGACTGTGACAATCGGACGGTAGCCATCAACCTCCCTGAGAGTATCGCCATCCCACACCATGTACTTCTTGCCGTTGAGAATGTATAGCTTGTTACTGAACCCGAACATGGAGACAGTGCCGGATGTGTCAAGAACGCCGCAGGATGTGGTAGTCCATGAACCGGAGGACGAACGGGAAAGCTCCCACAAGCTCCCCGATGCCGCCGCGCACAGAACCTCGCGGGACCCCACATAGCCAGACCACAGGGCGCGGACGGTACTCTCGGTATTCGAGGAACCGGAACATAAACGCCCCTTCCATGTGAACGTCTTCTCAGAGAGAACCGTGAGATTCAGAGCGAATTTGACGTTGACTACATTGTCCGTACCCCATGGTCCCCAGTCTTCAGGATCATCCTCGGTGTTGCCGGTATAAAGAGAGTCAATGTGAATGATCCAGCCGTTGGTGTTGCGGCGAGCGCCGAAATCATAGTCCTCCGGCCACTCATCTGAAACCACAGCCGATATGTCACCGGCGGAGTCGGCAATGGCGTATTGCCCGACAAGAGATCTTATTGTAGTGGTTGTTTTTACGCAGATAGTGCCGCCGCCGCTGGTGATCCATTTGGAACCGTCCCACACGACACTGTCGTAGACCTGCATATACACGCCATAATTTCTTGAACCGCCGGTGGATTTGAATTTGTTGATCCTTGTCTTGACGGTGGAACGCGGAGTTTCCGTAACGCCGGAGAAGCGGTACTTGGAGCCGCCGCTTGAAAGGTAGTACCCCGCATAGGTTTCTCTGGAATCATAGTTAAGCGTCACGGAATCGCCATCGAACTTGAGAGATGTGGGGGATGTCGCGACAAGACGCGGATAAGCTGTAAAAGAAGCGGAGGAAACGCCGCTTTCCGTCAGGAGAACCGTCTCCTCATCGCTTTCCTTGACGGAGTAGGAGGACGAGAGAACAGCCACCGTCTTGGAACCCGGACGCTTCTGTAAAGCCCCGCCGGAAGTGACGCGGAAGTTCTCACAAACGCTGCCCTCACCGAACTTCAAAGCCGCCTCCCCCTCCTGAGCCTCATTGACCCCAAGCCACTTTG
>CAZKLU010000011.1:5554-36119 GCA_964553775.1 uncultured Oscillospiraceae bacterium
CCGAACTTCAAAGCCGCCTCCCCCTCCTGAGCCTCATTGACCCCAAGCCACTTTGAGATCTGATAAACCTTCTCCGTCCCGTTACTCTCAATCTGTGCCATCCATATCACCCCCTTTCTAATGTTACTATAATATCGGGCTGCAAGCCGTTATACCATCTGAGATCTGTTTCCGGACGAGCTATTCCTCGTACCATTCTCTTTCCCAGCTTTCAAGACGTTTGCTCCCTCCGGAACCGCGCTGACTTCCGGCGGAACGGCGGCGGTTCTTTTCCGAGCGTTCCTCCTCTTCAATACGCCTGCTGAGTCTCTCGTTTTCCGCCTTGAGATTCGCGTTTTCGTACTTCCTGTATGCCGATGAGAGACTCTCACCCCTGCGAACGCTTCTCCATACCGAGGCAGGTATATCCTTTGCGTTTACATCGGGATATTCTCTGATGAACTCCGCAAAATTCGGTTCGTTCGCTCTTTTTTGACAGCTGTTTTCCATCGCCTCATCCTCCTTTGTATTTTTTGGGTATAATTGTTATTCTTCCGCTGCTTTTTTGCTTCTGTGCCACGGGAATCAGCCGAAAACCGATTCCCGTGACTTTATATAAACATCGCTCCCGCGCAAACGGTACGGAGACTTGCGCCCAATATATAAACGCGGAAAGACCGTTACCTTGACGCGCTCCATTCCCGTTCGCAAGCTGAAGAGAAAATGCTTTTACAAGCTCCGCAAGGGCTTATTTGCCCGCGATCCTGTTTGTTATAGAACTTATAAGCCCGCCTCTATCGGGTATGTATCCGTCGGGTACCCGTTCAAGGTACTGTACTATGTCGATCTTGCCCGACGCAAGGAGGTTGTCGAGTGTCTGGATAGCCGCTATTTCAGAGTAGTAGGAGCTTGCTCCGACCTCTAACTTCATCGCCATCGGCAGCTTTTTGAAAGCAGAAAAGTCGTACTCCGTGAGGATTTTATCAGGAACGGGCTTTCCGGCAAATTCGCATACCATCTTCATTTTCTCAGACGGTGCCGCGTCTATTTTTCGCACACCGTAATACTCGGCTATAAATTCAAGATATATTCTTGCTAAATCCTCAATACATCGGTAGAGGTTCTGCTTTGTAATTTCGCTCGGCGTAGCGGCGGCTTTCTGAAGAGCTATGATCGCGCTCGTGTTTTCGGGTCTTACATCGCCCAAGGCGGCTGAGTTCGCGCCGAGGTTCCTGTTCGTCTCGTTTATCGCAAGCTCTATAAACTGCGCTATCTGCGGGGAGATCTGAGCGGGATCTATCGTCTTTGCTGCGCTTGAGACATCGCCGCCGTTTACGCCGATAGCCTGCCCTATCTGATTCGTCCACTTTGGTATGCGCGTCCTGTCGTACACGACCTTGGGATACGCGCTTGTCATGAGAGACAGCATGGACATTGCCCAGATTTTATTGATGAATATCTGATTGGGGATAAGCCCTGTTATCATCGACTGACCGTGATAGCAGTCCTGAACATAATCCCAGTTCAGCCACACTATCGGATAGAGCCTTATTCCGAGATTCCACGGCTCCTTCACAACACAGCCATGCGAGCATTTGAAGCCCCATATCTCGCCTGTCTCATCGTCCCGCCACAAAATGAGCAGCTTCGTCACCTTGTCGTCCGTATATTTTTCCGCTGTTGTTTTCGCCGAGAAGCTGTCAGGTACTATCGAATCCCAATCGGGGGAGTTATTCTCCATCGCCTCGCGCCGGACAGATCTTGCCATGTCACGGCTCTCTATGATGATATAAGGCTGGGATTCAACGTGTCTGTCGTTGGGGTTGCCAAAATATACCCGCGTGTTCTCAATGACCTCTGTTTTTATCCCGTTATCCCAGAATGTGTAAAGGCACCCGTCACCCCGCACAGCCGCGTCACGCGAAAGCTCCCGTGAAAGCCCTGTCACGTTGTTCTGGTCAAATATGCTCTCAAACTCCTCACTGAGTATTCTCGCGGGTTCCTCAAGAGACTCTGTACATGGCGTTGCAGAAAGCGGTGTCACCCGCACCTTAAGGTTGCTGCTCGTTATCGTTGACACAACAAAGCACACATCGCGCTTGAGAATATTGAATACAGGTGTCGGAAGTCCGTTTGAGCGAACGCCCTCCCACTGTCTGCCAATGAAAAAGTTCTCGTTTGTCTTAACGGTGTCATCGAGAGAGATACGGTCGTTGAAGTTCTGCCCTCTCTCGTAAAGCTCCCATACGGAGTTTGGAGTTGGAGTGTCAGAGGATCCAAATAGATTATCGATCATCGTCCGTCACCTCCTGAAGCTCTTTTTGCCGTCTCCATATCGTAGGCGAGCATACTCTCAAATGTTTCACGCCACATCCGTTCAAAAGCGTCCGCGCCGTCTTCATGCTCCGCTTCCGGTTCTGACGCTGACTTCTGTGCGGATTCCGCTGGCTTAAAGTCCTTTCGGCTCTTTGCCCTGATACGCCCCGCTCTCTGACGGCGGTATCTCCAAAGCACTGCCCCCGCCGCGATTATCTGAGTCTCTATCAGAATTAAAAGTATGAGATGCAGTGCCGACATACTGTTGTCTTTCAATTATTTTCCTCCATTCCCGCTCAAAACCGAAAAAATTTTCCGGTTTGAATATTTTATGAAATTTTATCATGGCAAGCCGTGGAAAAGCCCCTTTTCCTTCCGTAAATCCGGCACGATCCGAGGACTTCTGTCCGGCTGCCGCGCCCGTGCTGAATTTGCAGGGAACAGTCTCGCGTTGTTCGGACAGCGCGGATCACGCTCCTGTCATAAATGCCTCGTAGGATATAGAATCATCGTCCCAGGGGTTCGTCTCTGTATTCACGTTGTCACCGGATCGAGGGGAGGAAAGCGTTCTGCTCACGCAGAAGTATCTCAGAGCGTCAACGCTGTGCGTCACGTCGTGAGGTTCGGTGGCGCAGTCGTTAGGGTTTATCGTGTCTGACTGTATGGCGCGAAGATCATCGACAATTCTTTTGCAGGTATCAAAGAAAAGAAGTCCTGGTTTGCCGTCCGATTGCTTCGCGAGAGCGTCCTTTATCATCAGATGTCCGGCAACTCTGTCGTTCGACGCTTTCACAAGCGGAACGCCGTACTCTCCGAAAAGCTCCGCCATGCCGCGCCCCGTGTCCTTCTGGCGCGACCAGAGATCCGGCGGCGCGAACGTCGCCGCTATCCTCTCGTCCGGCAGTGTGCGGCGCGAAATTTCGTATGCGGCATCGCGGACTATAAGCCCCGATTTGTGGTACTCCCTGTATACATACGCTCTGCCGCTTTCGTCCACAGTCTCCCAGAGACACGAGAGCATATCAAGACCGTAATCTATCGAACGATACTTTATCCAGCTCTGAGGTATTTTGAACGGCTCCGCAAGGTGGTAATTTCTAAGCTCCGGAAAGTAGCTCCCGCTGAGAACATTCCAGTCTCCGTATCTGTACGCGGCGCGGACATTTTCCGGCATTGACGCTAACATTTTAAGATACCCCGGCGAGTGTTCAAGCAGATATACATTGTCCTCAACCGTGGCGGGAATGAATACATAGTCGTCAGGGTTTTCGCTGCACTCGGGATTTCGCGGATCGGTTTTGAAGTCGCGGTCGATAAAAAGCCGCTTCACCCAGCCGTGACCGACGCCGCCGGGGTTACAGGTGAGATACATACGTTTCGGAACCTTGCTCACGCCGCGAAGACAGCCTCCCAAATAGTTGAACGCTCTCTCCGTGAACTGCGTCGCCTCATCGATGAATATCCAGTCAAACTCAAGCCCCTGATATTCAAGCTCCGACATTTCGCCCGCCCAGTGACCGAACTTGATAATCGAGCCGTTCATGAACGTCATTATGTGGTTCGTTCCGTTGTACTTATAGAGCGTCTTAGGAACCATTTTGAGTATCGGACGTATGTGGTTCTGCTCAAGTTCGGGGTATGTTCTTCTCATTATAAGTATGCGTATGTCCCTGTGCCTGAGCGCACCGCCGACCGCCTTCGTCCTGACAGCCCACGTCTTGCCGCCGCCCTTCGCCCCGCCATACGCAGTGTATAGAGCGCGGCTTTCAAAAAACTCCTTCTGTTTGGGATTCGCTGTTCCAGCATCCCATTTTATTGATTCAACCTTGCACCGCCTCCTTTTATACGAAACATGAATTTCTGATTTGAACGCGCCGCTGAATTTTTTTCAGCGGACGGCAGTACAGCGCACCGAGTCTAAATAACGCAAAAGGAGCCGCACGGCATGAGTAATAAACTGCTCATGTCATACGGCTCTAAGGCTCTCAATTCAGCGTTATTCACTTTTTAATTACGCGGGCTCAAAAAACCGAGCACCGATCCCTTTCAAAATGCTCTGAGACTGCCGCGCTCACGGCGAGCGGATGGAGAAACGCGAATTGAGGAATCAATCGAATGCGTCTTCACCAACTCCGTCGAGCTTCATAACTACATCGAACGGCTGACCCGCTCCAGCGGAAGATGTCTTGTCGGCATAGCCGCCGTTCAGCGGCTGGCGGAGCATGAACTGCGCGAACGTCGCAAGTCTCGGATTATCGACAGCCTGTTTGATCCAGTAGTTTGACCGGAACTCCTTCAGAAGCCTTTCATCGGCACTGTTCTCCCTGAGATCATCCTCCGTTATACCCGCGACGGTTCTCAGAAGATACGGTGTCGGAGGATCCCCCGTCTCATCGCAGTGGGCTATGATTTTACGCACAGCGTCCGAGACTGTGTACTGTCTGCTGTCCATTCCCCTCACCTCTCTATCTTTATTATACCACCCATACTAACATTTGTCAAGAGGATTTTACGAAAAAAATAATAAAAATTTTTATCATCTCGCGGATATTCCGAACCGCGGGGAAAAGGCGGGATTCAATACTGAATAGTGTTACGGGCTGAATGTATTTGCGGCGATTCCGGAGAGAATACCGGAGAAATCACCGCAAATCGGCTATCAGATGTTATTATCAGCTATATAGCCCTAAAGCCCGTGCGTGTTCTATCGGTCGGCAAGTCCGAAAAACCCGGTCGCGGTGAGACTGTTCCAGAACGGCATCTCGATGATATAGACCATACCATCGTTTCCGTATCCATGCGTGCAGGGATTTTCACTGTGCCATGCGAGAAATCCTTTGATTCCTTCTATTATAAGTGACAGCTTCATACAGGCTCCCCTCCATTTGTATTAAGTGTATAGTATGTGCGCTTATTTTTGCCCGCTGTACCGGTGACGGCGTTAAAATCCGTTCAGCTCACGCTGTGCGCCGCCATCGGAACCCAATCTGTTGATTGAGTTTTAGAATTTAAAATCTATAGATAGATGTGTTAATCGTGACAGCTTTATCGTTATCAGATGAGACTGTTGTCTCCTCACCGCGAATCGACACGTTGGCTACGTTGTCGCTGACCTCCTCAATCGCGGCGCGTTGCTTGTCTGAACAGACAACGCTGGCGCAGTCATTTATCCTCAGTCCCGATATAATCGCGTCTGGTGAGATATTTTCGTCTATCGTTACGGTCGCGCAGTCAGTCACCGTCACGCCGTCGCCGGTGAGCATATCGGGTAATATGAGGGCTTTCGCCTTGCCGGTAATCAGCCTGCCCTTAAGGAGAACCAGCTCGTCATACTTCAAATCTATATCGCCTATATCCATGTCCTCCGGCATTATGAGAGAATCGCTGACGTTAAGATACTCGATCTTCAGCGTCGGAGCCTTCTCGATAAGCAGGTTGCCGTCGATATAGAGCCTGCCGCCGTACTTTTTGAGGAGCCTGTCGGTCAAAACGGTGTTGTCGTCCATGTATACCGTACCGGCGGGGAGAATTGTGAGCTTCGTGTTGTCATCAAACAGCGGCGCGAGCCTTTCAATGAGCGTCTCGGATACCAGAGCCTCCTTTGCCTCGAACCTCGCTCCGGTGCTTATCAGCTTTTCGACGTTGAGCTTCTCGTCGAGAGCGATTATTTTGCTTCTCACGAAATAGAGCCTGTCTTTGGCGCGGAGCGTAAAGCTGTTGTCCAAAGTAAGCTCCGGCAAAATAACCGCGCCGTCGGGGTATATGACAGTGCCGCCGTTTACGGTGATTCCGGCGATGGAACCCTCCATGCTGCGCGGACAAAGCAGTCTGCCGTTTACATATATCGCCGTGTAGCCCGCGATAACGTCCTCAGTCTCCGGCTCGATTGTCAGAGTGCCGTTTATAACGAGACAGACGGGCTTTGAGGGAACCGCGCCCCTGGAAATCGTGTATTTGCCGTTCTTTACCACAATATCCGCGTCGGCGCGGATACGCGCAACGCTTCCGCAGTTCATTGAGACGCTATGCTTTGCCAGCGCAGTCATGCCGTCGTTCGAGACTGCCAGAAGTCCGGTGTTGATTTTTATTTCAGAGTATCCCGCGAGGGAATCATCCGTCACCGATGTCGCGTCGCACACGGCGCAGTTTATAACGAGTTTTTTGTTTTCCATGATATTCATTCTCCTTTTAAATATAATTTATACTTATTTCTCGCGGACATAAGCCGCGAACGCGCCGTAGAGGACGGTATGCCAAGAATCTCACCTATCTCACGGGAGGTGTAGCCCTCAATGTAGCGGAGCGTGAACACCGTTTTCTCGTCCGGCGGCAGCCTTGCTAAAAACTCATAAATCTCCAAATCGGAAAAGTCTGTTTCCGGCGCGGCGAGGTTCTCCGGCATAACGGTAAGACGCGAGTTTTTTCGCAGCGTGTCGATATATATGTTTTTCGCCGTCTTATTGAGCCATGATCTCCGCTGACGCTCCGACAGCCCCTCCAGGATGTCAATGTTCTGAATTGCCCTTAACAATGTCTCCTGAACGAGATCCTCCGCCGCGAACCGTTCCTGTGTCATTGCCATGCACCACCGGAAAAGCTCCTCAAAGTTCTGAGTGCCTAAATCCATACGTTTCTTCTCTCCTCTCTCACGCCCTCATATAATAAACGTCTGAGAGCGTCAAAGTGTTGACACGGTGTGAAATTTTGTGAAGCGAGATCCGGTTTCCGCCAAAATTGGTTTCCGCGAGTGCGCTGTTCTCTCCCGCTCTCGATATATAAGACGAACGAAAACGCGGAAGTGTCCGCGGGGCGGACAGATTTTTTGCGTGAACCTGGGGAAAAGCTCTTTTCATTTCAGATAAAACGTGATATAATAAATTCAGGAGAGATCGCGAACCGGCGGTTGTATTCGCGGGATAAAACATTTGACAATGCGTGTTATATCCGTAAAATAATAATTTTCAGGTATCGGGCAGCAATCAAAGCAAAGGATCATTTCGGATTTAAGCGCAAAAAGGAGCGTGAAAAGACATGGAACTAAACAAAATAGCGACAATACACAACGGATACCACGAAAAATTCGGTGTACCTCAGCAGAGCGGGGTCGTGGAATCGGTAATCTCGGAGATACTGTTTGAACCGGAGTTCCGCAACCCCTCAATGCTGAGAGGAATTGAGTCATTCGGCAGGATATGGCTTATATGGGGCTTTTCAGAAAATCCCGCGGATCAGTGGTCTCCAACGGTAAGACCTCCGAGATTGGGCGGAAACACGAGAATTGGAGTGTTTGCTACGCGCTCTTCGTTCCGCCCGAATCCGATAGGGCTTTCATGTGTGAGACTGCGTGCGGTTGATACCGGAAAACCGTCGCTCTATGTTGAGGGAGCCGATCTCGTTGACGGCACACCGATTTACGACATAAAGCCGTATATCCCCTACACTGACAGTCACCCCTTCTCGTCACCCGGTTATGCCGACACCGCGATTGACACGGAGTTAAAGGTTATCTGCCCTGAGAATCTGGAAAATCTTATTCCCGAATACGACAGGAAAGCGATCCGCGAGATCCTCTCCCGCGATCCCCGCCCAAGGTACCACGATGACCCCGAACGGGTTTACGGTCTTTCATACAGCAATGTCAATGTGAGGTTCAAAGTCGATCCTTCCGATCGGGTGGTCACTGTCGTTGATGTAGAGCTTGTTTCCTCCGGAAGCTCCGTCAGGATAGTGGACAAGTACGGGAACCAATATTGACGGAAGCCCGACCACGCAGATTCAGCCGCTGTGAACACCGCCTGACGCGGCGGAAAAAAGATCCTGAAGCGGAGCGTTGAGCGCGTGAAGCGAGTCCCATACCGGAAACCGGCTTGAAATCGGTTCCGGCATTAGTGCGCCGCGCCTTTGATCTATGCCGCAGCATTGAGAATTTATTTCCTAAAATATTGAATTTTATTATACAAAACACCAAAAAAGAATAATTGTGTAAAAAATAATAGGAAAAGGGCGCAAGACCTGTTATAATATAGCTATGCGGGAGCTTGCGCCACGGAGATCAATATTGACGGAAGCCCGGTCGCACCCTTAGAGCTTCACGCCGAAAGGCGTTAAATAAAATTCATGCTCCTTTTTGCCGCGGTTTTGCGACGGCAGAAAATATTTTGGAGCGAAGCGATGAAAGCTCGAAAGCGTGAAGCAATGTCAGCCGGAAATAGATTTCTGTGAGTTTGCGCTGAGGGATCCGTACATATATATATAAAAAATGGAGGTTACTGCAAGATGATAGCACATGGGAAGGATGTCAAAATATTCTGCGGAAATTCCAACAGAATGCTTGCCGAGGGGATATGCCGTCACATAGGCACAAGACCCGGCAACATGGAAGTGTCGCACTTTGCGGACGGCGAGGTATCTCTGTCACTGTATGAGACTGTGCGCGGATCCGATGTATTTCTTGTACAATCGACCTGCGCCCCGGTGAACGATAACCTTATGGAGCTTCTTGTTATGATAGATGCCTGCCGCAGGGCTTCGGCGGGCAGAATAACGGCGGTGATGCCGTATTTCGGATACGCTAGACAGGACAGGAAAGCAAAATCGCATGACCCTATCTCAGCGAAATTAGTCGCGAATCTCATAGCGTCCGCCGGAGCCGACCGTGTGCTTACGATGGATCTTCACGCGCCGCAGATACAGGGATTTTTCGATATACCGGTTGACAATCTTTCAGGTGCGCCGATATTCGCTGATTACTACGCGAAGAAGTTCGGAGAAAACAACGATGGGATTATTGTTGTCTCACCGGATGTGGGTTCGGTGGCAAGAGCGAGAAATTTCTCGCACCGTCTCGGTCTGGGACTTGCGATAGTTGACAAACGGCGCGAGAGAGCGAATCAGTCTGAGGTGATGAATATAATCGGTGATGTCCGGGGCAAGGATGTTATACTTCTTGATGATATGGTTGATACTGCGGGAAGTCTCTGCGGAGCGGCTAAAGCTCTTGTGGAGATCGGCGGCGCGAGGGATGTTTACGCCTGCGCGAGCCACGCGGTGCTGTCCGGACCCGCGATCGAACGCATAGACAAGAGCGTGATAAAGGAGCTTGTATTCCTGGATTCGATACCTGAGTATCCGGAGAAGAGACTTCCGAAAATTAAGTTCCTTTCCGTCGGCGCGATGTTCGGAGAGGCGATCGACAGAATTTATGAAGAGGTGTCGATGTCAAATCTGTTCAAGTGAGCGGTACGGGGATCGTCTGAAAACTGATTTCCGCCTGTAAAGCAGCCCGTTTTCTGAGAGCTTGCCGCGTAAAGGGAACCGCCGGAAATTTCAGTAAGCGGGCATACCGCGCTGACTTGCGTTAAATCAAAGAGCGGGAGTTTCTTGAATTTTGACATAAAGCGGTCACCGCGCAGTACAAGTAGGTGAATGGAATAAATGTTTTTTAACCGAACGGGGAGTGTCGAGTGGGTAGTTGTATTTCTCGGCAATCCCGGAAAAAGGTACGAGAGGACACGCCACAACGCCGGATTCATGGCGGCGGACGCTTTTGCGAAAAAGCACGATGTGAAGATAGACCGGCTGAAGTTCCGCGCTCTTACGGGGGTATGCGGAATAGACGGAAAGCGCGTTCTTTTAATGAAGCCGCAGACGTTCATGAACCTTTCGGGCGAAGCGGCGGCGGAGGCGTTGTCGTTTTACAAGGTGCCGACGGAGAAGCTCATAGTTGTTTCAGATGACGTTGCGCTCGATTTGGGGCGTATTCGTGTCCGACGTTCCGGCTCGGCGGGGGGACACAACGGGCTGAAAAATATCATCATGCTCTGCGGCGGCGAGGGGTTCCCAAGAATACGCATAGGTGTCGGCAAGCCGGAGCGGGAGCTGATGGACTGGGTAACTTCAGAGATCGATGGTGAGACAGAAGCCGCTATCCGTAACGCCGCCGACAGAGCCGCCGACGCTGTGGAGTACCTTATAATAAACGGTCCCGATAAGACGATGAATACGTTTAACTCCGCGTTACAGTGAGTAAGTGAGCGGCGGCGAGCGCGTACTCACCGCTAAAACTGATCACTGACTGTCAACTATTAAAAAAGAGGCGACCACATGATCATACAGGATTACCATATGCACTGCACACCCTATTCGCCGGACGCGCACGACAGTATGCTCGACATGGCGAGGGCAGCTCGTTCGGCGGGGGTGACACATATATGCTTTACAAACCATGTTGACGACTGCGCCCTGTTAGCCGAGGATTCCATAACGGAGGCGAATCCGCGTTTTGATGACTGGGATGAGGAATATCGGGAGCTTAACAGTGTAAAAAAGGAACTTCCGGATCTCAGCATATGTTTCGGGATCGAGGTCAGTTCCCCTCACTATATGCCGGAGAGAGGACGGGAGATTTACGAACACGAGAATATCGAGTTTGTCATAGGTTCCATACACAATCTGCGCGGAATGGAGGACTTCTATTTCTTCCCGTATTCCGAGGTTCCCGATATGGCACCCTATGTTGAGCGGTACATCGATGAGAACATAGAGCTTGTGAAGTCGGGGCTTTGCGATGTTGTGGGTCACATCGGGTATATGCTGAAATACATGGCGCGGGACGGGTACAGCTTCGATATGATGCGCTTCGAGGACAGACTGAGGGAGCTTTTCAGACTCGCGGTTGAGCGCGGAATCGGTATAGAGCTGAACACATCAGGACTGTACGCGAAATATGCCGAGTTCATACCGAATAAGCCTGTTTTAACGCTCTACCGCGAGTGCGGAGGGGAGATAATAACCATAGGTTCCGACTCGCACAGAGTGTCACGGGCAGGAAGCGGCATAAAGGACGGTTACGCTCTGCTTAAAGAATGCGGCTTTAAGTACGCCGCGCTGTATTCGGAGCATAAACCTGAGTTTTATAAAATATGAAGGAGGACGCTATGAAAATCGCTCTTGCGTGCGACCACGGCGGATTCGCTCTGATGACCGAGGTGAAAAAGCACCTTGACCGGAGTAATATAGAGTACTTTGATTTCGGAACATACAGTGCCGAGAGCTGCGACTATCCTGATTTCGCCGTTCCCGCCGCGAGAGCCGTCGCGAACGGTGAGTTTGAGCGAGGCATACTTATATGTTCGACAGGAATCGGCGTGAGTATGTGCGCCAACAAGGTACACGGTATAAGGGCGGCTCTGTGTTCCGATTGCTACAGCGCGGAATTTACACGGCGGCACAATGACGCGAACATTCTCTGCATGGGAGCGTGTGTTACAGGCACGGGGCTTGCGCTTAAAATAGTGGATATATTTTTGAATACCGGCTTTGAGGGCGGCAGACATAAGCGCAGAGTTGACAAAATAATGGCAATCGAGGATGCCGATTGATGGCATCGGGCAGAATATACCGCACCGGCGGGGTGTGGAAACGGATACTTATTGCCGCGCTCGTGCTTGTTCTGCTTGCGGTAGTCGCGTGGGTGGGAGTTTTCTTTTATTTCAGACGATACGTTGTCTATTCCGATGGCTCCGCCTATCTTGAAATACCGTGGCTTGAGGGCTTCAGCGGCAATGAGGAGAACGATAGCGAGAGCGCGGAGCCGGAGGATGAGAGCGCGGAGCCGGAGGACGATAGCGGGCAGTGGACAGCGGGCAGCACATACCAGACCGCTGACTGACCGCGGAACACCAAAAGAGAGGAACACACAATGTCAGAAGCATTAAAGGGCGCGCCGGTCGCGGCGGCGATAAACGAGAAAACGAGGGAGCGCGTATCAAAGCTAAAGGCAATCGGCGTTCAGCCGACACTTGCGGGTGTGCGCGTTGGTGAAAACACATCCGATTTGTCGTATGAGCGCGGCGCGAGAAAACGCTGTGACGCTCTCGGCATAGTGTACAGGGGTATTGCGCTTCCGGAGAGCGCGAACGGGGAAGATGTCCTGAATGTTATCTCGGCACTTGCGGACGATGATATGGTTCACGGTATTATGGTATACAGACCTCTTCCTGAGCGTATTGATGACAGGAGAATACGAGCCGCGATCCCTTGCGCGAAGGATGTCGATGGAATAACCGATATGTCAATGGCATCGGTTTTCACCGGCGGCGAGGGCTTCTGCCCCTGTACGGCGGAGGCTGTTATAGAGATGCTTGACTATTATAATGTGGAGCTTACCGGAGCGAGAGTGACTGTCCTGGGGCGCGGTGCCGTTATCGGAAAGCCGGTCGCGCAGCTTCTTATAAGCAGGAACGCCACTGTGACGGTTTGCCACACTAAGACGAGAAATTTGAGTGAGGAGCTTCAGAGAGCCGATATAATCGTTGCGGCGGCGGGACACAGGAACATAGTCTCTGCCGGCTGCGTCAGAGAGGGTCAGGTTGTAATTGATGTCGGCGTGAACGACAACGGGAAAGGCGGCATATGCGGAGATGTCGATTTTGAGACTGCCGCGCCGATTGTGAAGGCTATAACCCCGGTTCCCGGAGGTGTTGGAGGAATAACAGTGGCTGTACTCATGAGCCACACAGTCACGGCGGCTGAAATGGCTCGGAGGTGAGCATGGAACGTGATTTTACAGCGGTCTATGATACTCTGCGGCACCGTATAGATTTAAGACTTGAAAATCTCAGCGGGCTTTACGGTGACAGCAACCCGCTTTTGGCGGAGGCGGGCAAGCGGCTGTTTGCTCTCAACCGCGGAGGCAAGCGTATCAGGGGGGTTCTGGCTTATATCGGTTACGCTATCGGCGCGGATATAGATCTGACGGAGGAAAACATCGGCAGAGCCGACGCGCTTGCGGAGGGAATAGAGATGTTTCAGACCGCCGTTCTTGTGCATGACGATATTATAGATAACGCGGACACGCGGCGGAACGCGGTGACACTCCACAGACTTTACGCCAATGACTTTGGTTCGCGCAGTGCCGGTGACGCGATGGGCATTTGCCTTGGAGATTTCGGGATCAATCTCGCCTGTGAGCATATTGCGAGAAGCTACAGTGACTGCCCTGAAGTGCTGTCCGAGTATCTCAAAATGGTGACGGATACAATAAAGGGAGAGACACTCGATGTTGAACTGGCACTGATGGAGCGGTACGGGACGGAACCTGAAACCGCAATGACACCAACGGAACTTGTGACCGATATTCACCGGCTGAAGTCAGCGGCGTACACAACGATAGGCCCGCTCACGAGCGGCGCATCCCTCGGCGGCGGCACAGTAATGCAGATCTCCGCTCTTCGCGGTATAGCGGAGGATATGGGAATCGCGTTTCAGATCATCGATGATCTCAAGGATATATACCCGATGAGAGAACAGTCCGGCAAACCGCTGGGGCTTGACCTCGCGGAATATAAGCAGTCAATGCTTTACGCCTATGTCAGGCAGTTTGTTCCGGACGCGCTCAAGGAGCTTCGCTCCTACTGCGGCAGAGACGATTTGAACGCGGACGATATTGAAAGTGTCAGAGAGCTTTACAGGAGTACCGGAGCGTTCGGCTATGTAAAGGATCTCGCGAGATCGAGACTTGATGGCGCGATGGATAAGCTGGAGCTGTCAAGCGGGATTTTCTCAGGGCGTTCCCAAACACTTTTGGAGGGATTTATACTCAAAGCTGATAAAATCTTTGGTTTTGAGGATTTTGTGTAAATCAGTGTTCAGGCAGACGGTCGCATTGGATTTTTTGAAATGTATTCAGAAATGGAAAGCCATAAAAAGACGTTTTTTGCTGTGCCGGTCGTAAACGCCCGAAATTACGAGCGTTTTTGCGGCGGTTTATTTGCGGCGGCGTTTTCTCAAAGCGTGGGATTTTATTTTCGCAAATTCAGCGCAGCTTGCAAGCTCCGGAAATCCTGATTTCGCCGGAATAATGTACATTGATGAATGTTTGAGCTTGCGAACGTATCAACTGCATGGAGGTCATGACGGAACTATGAACGAGCTTAACCACGTTGGCGTTATAATGGACGGCAACAGGAGATGGGCAAACCGCAACAGGCTTGAGACTGTACTCGGAGGACACGAGAAGGGTGTCCGCAAGCTCATGGAGCTTTGCACCTGGTGCCTTGCGAGGAATATACGTTACCTCACGGTGTACGCTTTCTCAACCGAGAACTGGCAGAGGAGCGAGTTTGAGATAAACGGACTTTTCGCGCTTATGGATAAGTTTTTTACAGAGCAGCTGCAAAGCTGCCTTGATAAGGGAATACGCATATTTGTCTCAGGAGACAGGGAGAGACTTCCTGAAAAGCAGATCCATGTTATTGAGGACGCTGAACGCGGAACAGCCTCCTGCGATAAACTGCTTGTCCAGGTCGCGATAAGCTACGGCGGACGCGATGAGGTTGTGAGAGCCGCCAGAGCGGCGGCGGAACGTGTGCGTGACGGTCTTATGCGCGTTGAGGACATCACGGAGAGTACGCTTCAGAGCTTTTTCGACAGACCCGATTTTCCGATGATAGATATGGTGATCCGCACCGGCGGCTATCCGAGACTCAGCAACTTCTTCATATGGCAGACGGCGTATTCGGAGCTGTATTTCACCGATACGCTGTGGCCCGATCTGACGGAGGACGAGTTTGAAGGCTTCTACCAAAGATACAATGATATAAAAATAAATAACGGTAAGTAACCGTCCGCCGCCCTCTTCCGAAAGGGGGCGGTTATTTATCCCAGAAACATATCGATATCCGCGACACTTATTCCGCTGTGCAGAGCAAGGTTTATACCGTAACCGATAAGTCTTGAGATGTCGCGAACCTTTGAATCAATATCTTTCGGCGTGACTATCATCGGTGCCTGACGGCGAAGTACCTGTTCATCAACCTGTGTACCGCTCTCGACCGCGAGATCGGATAGCAGCGTAGCCGCGTCAACGACAGTCGGGGAGCCGACAGCTATAACAGGAACGCCAAGCGTTCCGCGCGACAGCTCCTTGCGGGCGTTTCCGACACCGGAACCCGGCACAATACCGCTGTCTGAAAGCTGAACAGTGGAACATACTCTGTCAATGCTTCGCGACGCGAGAGCGTCAACGGCTATAACGCACGAGGGTCTTATCTCCCGCACGACTGCCGACAGAACAGTAACACTTTCAATACCGGTCGATCCGAGTACACCCGGTTCAAGTGCCGCCACGTCCCCGAAGCCGGCAAGCCCGTTTAGCATCTCCCCGCGAAGGTGCCTTGTTACAAGAGTGTTCGCGACAGCTATGTGACCGACAGAATCCGGTGTTATGGCTGGGTTGCCCAGTCCGGCTACAAGTGCCGTGCCGCCGGATGGCAGAAGCTGGCGCAGAGACTCCGCGATAAGCTGTGCGCCGGTTGCGAAAGCGTTGTCCTCGCGGCGCAGAAAGCTGCCGAGCGATATAGTGATGTATGTTCCGACGGGCTTTGATAAAACGCGGGCAGCCTCCCGCGTTGTAACGCGAACTGTCGTTATCGGGTACCCCCGCACGATGTCAGTCTCAGCGGTCACTCCGCGCATCTCCCCGTGCATTTCATGGGCTTCAGCCGCAAGATCCGTTCGTATTAGCATGGTAATCAGTCCCTCCCCTTTTCTGTAGTGTGCCACGGAAAAACGGCTGTTATACGCGCCTTCACGAGAAAACGGCAATTCTGACGGCAGACATTTGCCCTGTAAAACAATTTCACTGAAATCGAAAAAAAGTGTTGCAATTCCGGTGTGAAAGAGATATAATATTGAAAGTATTTCAAGCAGAAAGAGAGACGATACAGAGCGTATGGGCAAAATAATCGCGGTAGCGAATCAGAAAGGCGGCGTTGGCAAGACGACGACAAGCGTCAATGTTGCCTGTGCGCTTCACAACACAGGGAAAAAGGTACTGCTTTGCGACGCTGACCCGCAGGGCAACGCGACCTCCGGCATGGGCGTTGACAAGAACAGGGTCCGGCAGGGAACGTATGAGGCGATGGTAAGCCCTGAGAAATGCGCGGACTCAATAGTAAAGACAAAGTACGGGGATGTGCTGCCGTCAAGCAAGGCACTTGCGGGAATGGTTGTGGAGCTTGTCGGCATTGACAACCGTGAACACGTTCTTAAAAAGGCGTTGAGAAATGTCGCGGACGATTATGATTTCGTGTTTGTGGATTGCCCGCCGTCACTGGAGCTTCTGACGCTGAACGGGCTTGCGGCGGCGGATACTGTACTTATACCTGTGCAGTGCGAATATTTCGCCCTTGAGGGTCTGAGTGATCTGATGTCAACAATGCGGATCATAAAGCGCAGAATAAATCCTAAGCTTGAGATCGAAGGAGTGCTGCTTACGATGTATGACGGACGCACAAACCTGTCACTTCAGGTCGCGGCGGAAGTCAAAAAATACTTCAAGGACAAGGTGTACACCACCGTTGTGCCGCGCAATATACGTCTGTCCGAAGCTCCAAGTCACGGAAAGCCGGTGATAGAATATGACTACTCTTCAAAAGGATCACAGGCATATATAGCATTGGCGGATGAAATAATAAAACGCAACGATTAAAGAAACGGGGGCAGCAATGGGAAAAGGATTGGGTTCAGGACTCGGCGCACTGTTCGGAGACGATGTTATGGGCGAAATGGATTCCGAGATGTATGTGCCGCTTGAAAAACTGGAACCGAGGAGCGATCAGCCGCGAACGGATTTCGATGAGGATGCTCTTCAGGAGCTTGCTGATTCCATACGAGAACACGGTATGATACAGCCGATAGTAGTGCGAAAATTAGATGGGGGTTACTACCAGATAATCGCCGGGGAACGCCGCTGGAGAGCCGCGCGTATCGCGGGGCTTGCGGAAGCACCGGTGCGTGTGCTGGATGTCGGCAATCAGGAGACGGCGGAGCTTGCGCTTATAGAAAATCTTCAGCGTGAGAATCTCAACCCGATCGAAGAGGCTCGCGGGTACCGAACGCTGATGGATACCTATGGGCTGACGCAGGAGATGGTATCGGAGCGCGTCGGAAAATCGCGTCCCGTGGTGGCGAACTCCCTGCGTCTTTTGAATTTGCAGGAAGATGTAGTAAAGCTTGTGGAGACAGGGAAAATATCTCAAAGCCACGCAAGGGCGATCATGGAGCTGACAGAGCCTGAGAAGCAGAGACAGCTCGCCCTTGAGGTCGTCAATAAGGATCTCTCCGTGCGTTCGACAACGGCGCAGGCGAAGAAAATGACAAAGAACGCGGACAAGCAAAAGCCGCCCGCCGGACGGCTTGCCGAGGACGGAGTCGATTATATAACTGAAGCGGAGAAGGAATTGACATACGCGCTTGGGCGGCGCGTCAGGATAACCGGAGGCGCGGTAAAGGGAAAGTTCGAGATCGAATACTTTGGCCGCGAGGATTTTGAGGTCATGTACCGTCTTCTATGCGCCTTGAAGGACATAGAGGTGGAGGTGAATACAAATGAAGCTTGAACGGCGCGGCGACGCGGCACAGAGCGACGAGCCGGAAAAGCGTGAAACGGAACAGCAGATCACACCTGCACAGCGAGAGAAAACAATGCGTAAACGTGAGCTTGCGGTGCTGGGGTATATGGGAATATTGTTCCTGGCGGCAGCCGCGCTTATAGTGCTTACCTATTTTATGCAGCGCGGCAATTCCAATACAATAGCCAGTATCACCGAACAGCACACAGAGCTTCAGACACACGCTCTTGACACTATAGAATCGCTTCAGCAGTCATACGATGAGCTTCAAAAGGAAAATGACGCGCTGGAGGAAGAGAATAATTCGCTTCAGGATCAGGTCGATTCGCTCACGGATGATGCGGCACAGCTCGGCGATACGGTGTCGCGGCTGGAAGGGGAAAACGAGACGCTCAAAGATGAGCTTGAAAGCTCCAACGAGAGCCTTGCCGTGACGCAGAACAGCCTTACAGACGAGGCACAAAGACGCGAAGCGCTTGAGTCGCTTCTCCGGCTCTATGCCGAGAGCGAAAAAGGAGAAATACAGCAAAGCACACTTGAGAAAGCTCAGGATATGTCACAATACCTTGACGAGGAGTTCCTGACGCTCTATCAGCAAATACTTTCACAGGCAGAAGAAGGAGACGAAACTGATGATTGATATAAAGCTCATAAGAGAGACACCGGAGCTTGTAAAAGAGAATATAAAGAAGAAATTTCAAGATAAGAAGCTCCCCCTTGTTGACAGGGCTGCGGAGCTTGACAGATTGAACCGCGCCGCGATAAACGAGGCGAGCGATCTGAGGGCGGCAAGGAACAGGCTCTCAAAGCAGATCGGTATACTGATGGGACAATCAAAGAAGGATCCCTCAAAGAAAGAAGAAGCGGAAGCTGTCAAAGCCGAGGTCAAGGCGCAGGCGGAGAGACTTGCGGAGCTTGAGACGCTTGAGACAAAATATGCCGCCGAACTGAGAGAGGTAATGCTCCAAATTCCGCAGATAATCGATGACAGTGTGCCGATCGGCGAGGATGACACGCACAATGTCGAGGTTCAGCGTTTCGGCGAGCCGGTCGTGCCTGACTTCCCGATACCGTACCACACCGAGATTATGGAGCGTTTCAACGGCATAGATCTTGACGGAGCGAGACGTGTCGCGGGTAACGGCTTTTACTACCTCTGCGGCGATATAGCGAGACTTCACGAGGCGGTACTTGCCTACGCGAGAGATTTCATGATTGACAAGGGCTTTACCTATATGATACCGCCGTTCATGATGCACGGGAGTGTCGTAGAGGGCGTGATGTCGTTTCCTGAGATGGACGCTATGATGTACAAAATCGAGGGCGAGGATCTCTACCTTATTGGAACATCGGAACACACGATGATAGGGCGATATATCGACCAGATCATCCCCGCGGATTCACTGCCGCACACGCTCACAAGCTATTCCCCGTGTTTCCGCAAGGAAAAGGGTTCGCACGGTCTTGAGGAGCGCGGCGTTTACAGAATACACCAGTTTGAAAAGCAGGAGATGATAGTAGTCTGCAAGCCGGAGGATTCGATGTACTGGTACGATAAGCTCTGGAGCTACTCGGTGGAGCTTTTCAGAAGTCTCGACATCCCCGTGAGACAGCTTGAATGCTGTTCAGGAGATCTCGCGGATCTGAAGGTGAAGTCGTGCGATATAGAGGCGTGGAGTCCGAGACAGCAAAAGTATTTTGAGGTCTGTTCCTGCTCTAACCTCGGAGACGCTCAGGCGAGAAGGCTGAAAATCCGCATTAAGGAAGAGGACGGAACTATAAGACTTGCTCACACGCTCAACAATACCTGTGTTGCCCCTCCGAGAATGCTCATCGCGCTGCTTGAAAATAATCTGCGCGAGGATGGGAGCGTGGTTATACCGGAGCCGCTCCGACCCTACATGGGCGGAAAAACAGTGCTTAGCTGTTAGTGTTTAGCGCACTATCCGCTGTTATAATAAAAATCACGCCCGCGACGCTGGGGAGAAGTTTCAAGCATAAGGCGGCATTGGTGCGCGGTTTGGTCTGAGGTCTAAAAGGAGACAAATATGAAAACTGATAAAATTGCCGATGATGTCAAGAAAAAGACAGGCGGCTTTATAAACGAATTTAAGGCATTTATCGCGCGCGGCAACGTTATTGACCTCGCTGTCGGCGTTATAATCGGTGGCGCGTTTTCAGACATAACGAACTCGCTTGTGAACGACATGGTAATGCCGATTTTGGGTATATTCACAAACAGTATATCATTCTCAGAGCTTTCGGTTGAAATACCGGGAACAAGTGCCGTTATCACCTACGGAAATTTTGTACAGGCTGTGCTTAACTTCCTGATTATGGCTTTCGTTGTATTCTGCCTCGTAAAAGCTATAAATTCCTTCCACAAGAAGAAGGAGGAAGAGAAAAAAGAGGAACCGAAGGAGCCGGAACCTACAAAAGAGGAACTGCTGCTGACTGAAATACGCGATATTCTGAAGGACAAAAAAACGGATGACGCTTGAAAAGCTCATAACAGACGGTGCCGCCGCGATGGATCTGACGCTTCCCGACACCGCCCCGCGAAAATTCCGGCTCTATTGCGACATTCTTGCCGGACGGGCTGAGGAATTTAATCTCACAGCAATCAAAGGAGAGGAGAATATCGCGAGACTCCACTTCCTTGACAGCATCGCGCTTTTGAAATTCTGCGATTTCAGAAGCGGAAAAGTCGCCGACATCGGCTGCGGAGCGGGCTTTCCGGGGTTTCCTCTGCTTATAGTGGAACCGAGTGTCATGCTCACGTCCATAGACAGCTCCATGAAAAAAGTGCGTTTTCTCACAGAGACAGCCGCGCTGCTTGACATTTCGCCGGAGTGCGTTGCCGGAAGAGCCGAGGAACTGACACGCGCACCGGAATACCGTGACAGCTTCGATATAGCCGTCTCAAGAGCCGTCGCGGAGTTAAGCAGGCTCCTGGAGTATGCTCTGCCGTTTGTAAAAAAAGATGGTATATTTATAGCGATGAAATCCATACACTCAGATGAGGAGATCGCAAACTGCCAAAACGCGCTCCGTGAGCTTCAAGGCACTATAGATGATATACACGAGTACACCATACCCGGTACCGATGTAAAAAGACGAGCGGTTGTGGTTCGTAAAATCTCAGACACGCCTGAACGGTACCCGCGCAGGAGCGCGAGAATAAAAAGCAAGCCGCTGTGAATGCGGAGAACATTTTGCCGTGCGTATATGTATTCCGGAAAGCGTCAGGAAGAGCGGGAAAAGCCTTCAAAGGTATGGAATATCCCGCGCTTTCGTCTCACTGAATGCAGAGATGATACTTACGAGCCAGACATTTGCCGCGTTATGATATTTTGTGAGCGCAATATTTTTGGCATCTTAAATCCGCGCAGCGGAAGTGCTGTGGAGCGGGAAAAATTGAATTTCTGGCACTGAGAATAAGCATAATATACGACGATCGTCGCCCCCACATATATTAAGTGGGGGTTATTCGCTGTTCTAACACTTGAACCGGAATATATTCGCAAGTCTGCATATCTGCCGCTGTGTGCCGCGCCGCACAGCGGCGAATGAGCGGCAGGGGTGACTGAACAGCACGTCCGCCATTTCGTGCGGCAAAGAAGGAGACATCTATGGAGCTGTTGACAAGAGCAATAGAAAACGATGAGGGTTTTAAAACGGTGGTGAACGCTTTGACCAGCGGCAGGACACCTGTGCTTTTGACAGGAACAGGGGCGCTGCCGAGAGTGCATACAGCCGCCGCGCTGCGTCTTATAACCGGAAGAACAATGCTTGTGATATGTACCGATGAGGGAGAAGCAAACAAGTTCGCGGATGACATCAGGCAATTTCTCGGAGAAACAATATCCAGACTGTTCACCAGAGACTTCCAGTTTTACAACATTGAGGCTAAATCGCTTGAAAACGAACACGCGAGAATAAAAACGCTCAACGCGCTTATCGAGGGCAGCTGCGGAGTTTTAGTCACGACACCGGACGCTATGATGATACGCACCATGCCGCCGAAAACAATGCGCGATATGACAATAAAGCTCAAGGTTGGCAAAGAGTATGACCTTACATCGCTCAGTGAAAAATTCGTACAGGCCGGATATGAGCGCACGTCGCAGGTGGAGGGAGCGGGACAGTTCTCAATTCGCGGCGGAATACTTGATATTTTTTCACCGTCGCGGGAAGACCCGGTTAGATGCGAATTTTTCGGTGACGAGCTTGACACAATGGGCGTTTTTGACGTAATGACACAGAGACGTGTAAAAAATATAGACGAGATAATGATTCTCCCCGCCTGCGAGGTGAGCGCGTATTCAGCGTTCGGCGGTGCGGAGGAGCTTGAAAAGAGAATGACAAAGTTACTTAAAACAGTATCAAGACGAAAATCCGCCGTTCCCGCGTTTCTTGACAATGTTAAAGAGGATATAGACCGCGTAAAAAACGGCAGAACGCTTCCCGCCGCCGACAGGTACCTCGACCTGATCTATGAACCCGCGACCGCGCTTGACTACCTGCCGGAGGATACTGTCATTCTCCTCTGCGACCCGAACAGATTATCCGAACGCGCCGGAAATTACTCTTTCCAAATCAATCAGGACATTCTCACGCTAACCGAGGCGGGACAGACCGAGGGGAGCGCGGAAAAGCTCATCGAGAACTGGGACAGTCTCGTCACAAGAATAGGCGATTACAGCACCGTCATGATGTCGAGCTTCACAACGAGCCGTTACCCGCTTCCTCCAAGGGCGGCAGCCACGATTAACGCAAAGCAGCTTCCGGGGTTTGGCATAAGTCTTGAGACGGCGTCGGGTGACATCTCTCACTACAGACGCTCCGGCTACAGCGTCGTCGTTCTCGTGAAGGATAAGACGCGATGTAAAACTCTGAGTGAAAATCTCAAGCGTCAGGAAATACCATGCTCGGTGGATTATTCTCTCAAATCGCTGCCGCCAAAGGGAGCGTGCGTAATCTCCGTGGGAGAGCTGTCGGCGGGACTTGAGTACCCATCGCTGAAGCTAGCGATTTTAACCGAGGGTATCAGCGCGAAAAAACAGTTCAAACGCCGCTCCGCAAAAAAGCTGCCGTCCAACCGGAAAAAGCTGGATAGCTTCACAGATCTTTCAAACGGGGATCTTGTCGTTCATGAGGACTACGGCATAGGGCGGTACGCCGGCATAGTGACACGGCGCGTTGACAGCGTAAACAAGGACTATATAAAAATCGTCTACGCGGGATCCGATACGCTCTATATTCCGGTCTCGCAGCTTGACACAATAACAAAGTATATCGGCGCGGGCGAGGACACGAATGTTAAGCTGTCGAAGCTCGGCAGCACCGACTGGACAAAGGCAAAGACAAAGGCGAAGACAGCCGTTAAAAAGCTCGCGGATGATCTGATTAAGCTTCAGGCTGAAAGGCAAAGTGTGCGCGGCTTCGCGTTCTCGCCCGATTCCCCGTGGCAGCGCGAGTTTGAGGACAGCTTTGAGTATCAGGAGACTGACGACCAGCTCCGTGTGCAGGAGGAGATAAAGGCTGATATGGAAAAGCCGGTGCCGATGGACAGACTTCTCTGCGGAGATGTCGGATACGGCAAGACAGAAGTCGCGTTCCGCGCTATTATGAAGTGTGTCCTTGACGGCAAGCAGGCGGCTATACTTGTCCCGACAACGGTTCTTGCGGAACAGCATTACCAGACTGCCACGCGCCGGTTCTCCGCTTTCCCGTTGAGAATCGATGTGCTGAGCCGATTCAAAAAAGCGAAGGAACAAAAGGACACGCTCGCGGGAATGGAGGATGGATCCGTTGACATAGTTATCGGAACGCACAAGCTGCTGCAAAAGCGAGTTAAGTTCAAGGATCTCGGACTTCTTGTTGTGGACGAGGAGCAGCGTTTCGGAGTAACCCACAAGGAGCGGCTCAAGACGATCGCGCATCAGGTTGACGTTCTGACGCTCTCCGCGACACCGATTCCGCGAACACTCAATATGGCACTCTCCGGAGTCCGCGATATGTCAACGATCGAGGAGCCGCCCTCTGACAGACTGCCGGTACAGACATATGTGGTGGAACATGACTGGGGAATGCTTGCGGAGGCGATACGTCGGGAAATAGCACGCGGAGGACAGGTCTATTACCTGCACAACAGGGTCGAAACGATAGAGGACACCGCCGGAAGGCTTCGCCAAATGCTTGAGGGTGTATCAATAGCCGTGGGACACGGGAAAATGGATGAGGAGAGTCTGACTACCGTGATGGACGGGGTTCAGAGCGGCGAGGTGCAGGTTCTCGTCTGCACAACGATAATCGAGACAGGCATAGATATACCGAATGTCAATACGCTCATAATCGAGGATGCCGATAGAATGGGGCTTTCTCAGCTCCATCAGCTGCGAGGAAGAGTCGGACGCTCCAGCCGCCGCGCCTATGCGTATTTCACATTCCGCAAGGACAAGGTTATGAATGAGACGGCGCAGAAGCGGCTTGAAGCGATACGGGAGTTCACCGAGTTCAATTCCGGATTCAAAATCGCGATGAGGGATCTTGAGATAAGGGGAGCGGGAAACATCCTTGGGGCTGAACAGTCGGGACATATAGTAAACGTCGGTTATGATATGTACCTGAAGCTGCTTGATGAAGCGGTGAATGAGCAGAAAAACGGCGGGAAGCAGACCGAGACAGAGTGCGCGGTCGATATAGCTGTCTCCGCAGGCATACCGGACTATTATGTGTCTCAGGAGGAGCAGCGCATGGATCTTTACAGAAGAATATCAAGAATACGCGAAAAAGAAGATGCTGATGATATGCTTGATGAACTCATAGACAGATTCGGGAACCCGCCAAAGGAGACAAACGCGCTATTGCGTATCGCGCTGCTGCGGGGCATGGCATCCGGCGCGGGTGTAAAGGACATATCCCAGAAGCAGGGTGCGCTGATATTTACAATGACAGAGCTTAATCCCAACCGGATAATGCGAATATATGACAAAGCTATCTACAAGGGGCGCATAAAAATCGAATCCGCTCAAAATCCCGTTGTGAACCTGAAGCTCCGTACTACCGATAACCCGATAGATCTCGCGTTCGGCTTCATCGAGGACTACAAGGCTGTCAGGGCGTAAAAAAGCCGGAAGTATACGCGGCAGCGCGTTGACACGCGGAAATAAATAGAAAACTGACGGAAAATTTACACGAAATCAACGCGAAAAACTGACTTTTGCGGAAAATACAAATTTCCACTTGACAGAATCGAATTATTGCGGTATTATGTTATAAGACTTTTCTCACAGGATCGGATTTCTGAATACAGCCGCGCTTTTCGGCACGATTTATCGTGGGCTTGCCGCCCCATAAATACAATTCAGAAGCTCCTGTGCGGGAAGTCTCCGCAAATTTGCGAAAATCTTAAAAGCCGGATAGCTTTTCGGCTTTGAGTATAAGGCTGCGATGGGAACAAAGCCCCTATCTCCAATACAGAGAGCCGCCGGTCGGTGCGAGGCGGTGCGGAATATCGGTATAACTCCTCCCTGAGCCGCGAACCGAAAGAGACTTTTGCTTATGTCACAGGTTAATATCCAAGCCGCAAGCTCCCCGTGATGTCGGTTATACACACGGACGCTGTGACATGGCACCTGAAAGCTTGAGTAGACTTCGCCGGGTACGCCCGATACAGCGCAGCGCGTTTGAAGACGCGCAGAGCGGGCGTTCATTACGCCAAAAAGAGTGGTACCGCGGAGCCGGACGCTTCGTCTCTTTTATCCAAAATTCGTGAGTTTGGGTAAAAGAGTTTTTTTATACCCAAACAGGAAAGGAAAAGTAAATGGAAAAAAGCAGCAAGTACACAAGGCAGTATTTTCAGCCGCCGGAGATTACAATGGACTGGGCAAAGCGAGACTATATCGAAAAGCCCCCTGTATGGTGCAGTGTCGATTTGAGGGACGGCAATCAGGCTCTCGTTATCCCGATGAGCCTTGAGGAGAAGCTTGAGTTTTTCGATATGCTTGTAAAAGTGGGCTTCAAGGAGATAGAGATAGGATTCCCCGCCGCGAGCGAGACGGAGTATGAATTTTGCCGCAAGCTGATTGAGGAGGATTTAATTCCCGACGATGTCGCGATACAGGTACTTACACAGTCGCGTGAGCATATCATAGCAAAGACGTTTGAGGCTGTTCGCGGGTGCAAAAACGCGATCGTACATCTATATAACTCCACTTCTGTGGCGCAGCGTGAGCAGGTGTTCAAAGCGTCGAAGCGGGAGATAGTTGACATCGCTGTATCAGGAGCGAAGCTCTGCGCGGAGTATCGCAAAAAGACTGAGGGCAATTTCCGCTTTGAGTACTCGCCGGAGAGCTTCACGGGAACGGAGCCGGAGTTCGCGCTCGAAATATGTAACGCCGTCATAGACGTATGGGAGCCAACGGAGAACGACAAGGTAATTATAAATCTTCCCGTCACCGTTTCACACTCCATGCCGCACGTCTACGCGAATCAGATAGAATATATGTGCAAGCATCTCAACAGGAGAGAAAACATTATCGTGTCGCTGCACCCGCACAACGACAGAGGGTGCGCCATAGCGGACAGCGAGATGGGGCTTCTGGCTGGAGCCGACAGGATAGAGGGAACTCTTTTTGGAAACGGAGAGCGCACAGGAAACGTCGATATTATAACACTCGCGCTCAATATGTACTCTCAGGGCGTGGAGCCGAACCTTGACTTCACGGATCTTCCGGCTATAACGGAGGTGTACGAGAGAGTCACGAGAATGAAGGTATATGAGAGGCAGCCGTACAGCGGGAAGTTAGTTTTCGCGGCGTTCAGCGGGTCGCACCAGGACGCTATAGCGAAGGGCATGAAGTGGCGCGAGGATCATAACACGGAGATCTGGAATGTTCCGTATCTTCCGGTTGACCCCACGGATCTCGGCAGAGTATACGAAGCGGACGTTATACGAATAAACTCCCAGTCCGGCAAGGGCGGGATCGGGTATATACTTGACACGCAGTTCCACTATGTTCTGCCGCCTAAAATGCGCGAGGAGTTTGGATATTTAATTAAAGGCATATCAGACAGGGGTCACAGGGAGCTTCTGCCAAAGGAGATATACGAGATCTTCAAAGATACATATGTAAATATCGAGACAAAGCTCCGGATACCCGAAGCGCACTTCAAGCAGGACGGTGACAATGTGATAACGGCTACTGTTACGGTAGAATATAACGGCGAGAGCCGTGTAGTGTCATCATCCGGCAACGGAAGACTTGACGCTGTGAGCGGAGCGGTAAAGCAGGTTACGGGAGATATATATAAGCTGGAGCAGTACACCCAGCACGCGCTTGAGGAAAACTCGGACGCGAGAGCGGCATCGTATGTGGCGGTAAGCTCCGATGGCAAGCTCTCGTGGGGCGTTGGAATCGACAGCGATATAATACGCTCATCGGTCAAGGCACTTGTAAGCGCGGTCAACAGGCTGCTTGCTCAAAATTCAATCTGAAGATTGAATTTTGGTTTTAACGGCTCACTCCTTGCACTCGTGCGCTGAAGCGCGTTCGCACACTATGTGAGCCGAAATAAATTTTTTCCGATGGCGGAGCCGCCAAAAAAATGAGCTTTCGATTTTCACGCCGTTGCGCGAAAATCCGAAGGGCTGGGCGTATATATAAATATAATGATCTCGAAAGGAGAAGAATAACCATGAGAATGACAGGTGCGCGTATAGTGGTTGAGACTCTCATTGAGCAGGGCGTGACCGATGTGTTCGGTTACCCCGGCGGTCAGGCTCTCGATATCTACGACGCGCTTTATGAAAACAGGGACAGAATAAACCATTACCTCACCGCCCACGAGCAGGGAGCGTCACACGCCGCCGACGGGTACTTCCGAGGCTCCGGCAAGATAGGCGTTGTTATAGCGACATCAGGTCCCGGCGCGACAAATCTTGTCACGGGCATCGCGACGGCTATGCTTGATTCGGTTCCGATGATAGCGATCACCGGTCAGGTTTCACGCTCCCTTATCGGGCGCGACAGCTTTCAGGAGATAGACATCACCGGTATCACGCTCCCGATTACTAAACATAACTACTTTATCCACGATGTGAACCAGCTCCACGATAAGCTGAGAGAAGCGTTCAAAATCGCGAAATCAGGAAGACCCGGTCCCGTCCTCATCGATATTCCGAAGGACATCCAGACCGCGACGGCGGATTTTGAGCCGATGGGAGTAGTCGAGTGCTTCCCGAACCCCGCGCCGGACGATAAGAAGATAGAAGAGGCGATCAAGCTCATAAACCGCAAGAACCGTATATTCATCCACTTCGGCGGCGGCGTTATCGGCTCTAAGAGCATAGAGCTTGTTAAAAAGCTCGCCGACAAGGTTGACGCTGTGATGGGCTGTTCGCTTCTGGGAATATCCGGTGTTGAGACCGATCACCCGAGATTTTTAGGTATGCAGGGTATGCACGGTCATTACGCCTCGTCTATGGCAAGCAACGATGCCGATCTCATAATCGCTATAGGTACGCGATTTTCCGACAGAGCAACAGGCGACAAGACGAGATTCGCCAGAAATGCCGATATTATACATATAGACCTTGATTTTGCGGAGATCGACAAGAATATCGTATCCACCGTTGGAATTTGCGGCGATATTGAGACTGCTCTTTCAAAAATCGTCGAGGGCGTGAACGAGAAAAAATGTCCCGGATGGATGGAGCATATTGAGGAGCTTCGCAGACAGGAGCGTTCGTTCATGCCGGAGGACAAGGGTCTTACGCCCCACGTCCTTATGGAGATAATAAACTCTGTAAAGGATGACAACACACGCATTGTAACAGATGTAGGACAGCACCAGATGTGGACGGCGCAGTATATGAAGTTCAAATACCAGAGAACATGGGCATCCTCCGGCGGTCTTGGAACGATGGGTTACGGTCTTGGAGCGTCGATAGGCGCGGCTGTTAGCTCCAAAGAGAGGGTTATACTTGTCACCGGCGACGGCAGCTTCGGAATGAACCTCAACGAGCTGTGTACAGCGGTAACTTACAATATTCCGGTAACAATAGTGCTTATGAATAACGGCGTACTCGGCATGGTTCGCCAGTGGCAGACGCTGTTCTACGGTCAGAGGTACTCTAATACGACGCTTGGACGAAAGACTGATTTCGTGAAATTAGCCGAAGCGTTCGGAGCGAAGGGCGTGGTTTGCGACACGCCGGAAAAGTTCAAAGAGGAGTTTGAAAAAGCGTATGCGTCCGGCGGTGTAAATGTTCTTGACTGCCGGATTGACGAGGATGAGTTCGTGCTGCCAATGCTCCCGCCGGGCGGCGCGATAGACGATATTATAGTTACGAAGGGAGTGTGAGTACGATGGCGGACAGCAGTAAATTTGTATTAGCGGTGTACGTTGACAACAAGTTCGGCGTTCTGACAAGAGTGACGAGTATGTTCACAAGACGCGGGTTCAATATAGATAACCTCACCGTCGGTGTAACGGAAAATCCGGAGTATTCGCGCATAACACTCACTATGAGCGGCGACGGCTACGCGAGAGATCAGATGGTGAACCAGCTTCGCAAGCTCTATAACGTCAAAAAGGTTGAGTTTCTTGAGGATATTGACGCTGTTCAGAGGGAGCTTGTGCTTATCAAGATAAAAAACGACCCGGAGAGCTGCCAGAGGGCGTTATCGGCGGTACAGCTTTTCAAGGCGCAGATAATCGACTACGCGGCTGACGCTCTCTGCATAGAAGCTACGGGCGCACCCGCGAAAATCGACGCGCTGATAGAGATGCTCAAGCCCCTGGGGATCCTTGAGCTGTGCCGGACAGGTACTGTGGCTTTGCAGAGAGGCTCCGCGACTATTATGGGAGATATTGAGAAGCAATAAGCGATAGTGAATGGTGATTGGCGACAAAATTCTAACCGCCAAACACTATGGATATACAATAATTTATACAATAAAAGGAGACAAAAACACAATGGCAAGAATTTTCTATCAAAACGACTGCGACCTTCACCGTCTCGACGGAAAGACGGTGGCAATCATCGGCTACGGTTCGCAGGGTCACGCTCACGCGCTCAACCTCAAGGATTCCGGCGTAAATGTTGTCGTGGGTCTTTACGAGGGCAGCAAGAGCTGGAAAAAGGCTGAGGATCAGGGACTCAAAGTCATGACATCGGCTGAAGCCGCGAAAATCGCCGACATCATTATGATACTCATCAATGATGAGAAGCAGGCGAAGCTCTACAAGGAGAGCATTGAGCCGAACCTCACCGAGGGCAAGACACTCGCGTTCGCGCACGGGTTCAACATCCATTTCGGCTGCATTAAGCCCCCGAAGAATGTCAACGTCATTATGATAGCCCCGAAGGGCCCGGGTCACACCGTCAGAAGCGAGTATCAGGCGGGCAAGGGAGTTCCGTGCCTTATAGCCGTTGAGCAGGACGCTACGGGCGACGCCTGGGAGCTTGGTCTTGCCTACGCGCTCGGTATCGGCGGCGCGAGAGCCGGTGTTCTGGAGACTACGTTCAGAACCGAGACCGAGACGGATCTTTTCGGCGAACAGGCTGTGCTGTGCGGCGGCGTATGCGCGCTTATGCAGGCGGGATTCGATACGCTCGTTGAGGCGGGGTACGATCCGAGAAACGCATATTTCGAGTGCATCCATGAGATGAAGCTCATAGTTGACCTCATCTATCAGTCCGGCTTTGAGGGAATGCGCTACTCCATCTCCAACACAGCCGAGTACGGCGACTATGTGACAGGTCCTAAGCTCATCACCGATGAGACGAGAAAGACGATGAAGAAGATCCTCTCCGATATTCAGGACGGCACATTCGCGAAGGAGTT
>CAZKLU010000012.1:0-4716 GCA_964553775.1 uncultured Oscillospiraceae bacterium
AGCATGAACACGAACACGAGCATGAACACGAACACGAGCATGAACACGAACACGAACATGAGCATGAACACGAACATGAGCATGAGCATGAACACGAACATGACGGCGGGGAGGTACACCATCACCACCACCATCACCATGACCATGAGGAGGGCGAACATGACGCCGATGAGGTGTTTGTGAGCTGGGGACTTGAGACACCCAAGGCTTACAGCAGAGAGCGTCTTACAGCGATACTTGAATCTATAGACAACGGCGAATACGGCGATGTCCTGAGAGCCAAGGGGATGCTGCCTGATACCGATGGAGGGTGGCTCTATTTTGACTGTGTACCCGGCGATATTCAGATTCGCGGCGGTTCTCCGGATGTGACGGGAAAGGTCTGTGTAATAGGCGCGGAGCTAAAGGAAGACGAGCTTGATTCTCTCTTCCAGGTGACAAAATGAAACCGGTATATATAATAAACGGTTTTCTGGACAGCGGAAAGACGGAATTCATGTCGTATACGATGAGTCAGGATTACTTTCGTATACGCGGCAGGACTTTGCTCATACTGTGCGAGGAGGGTGAAACAGAATACGACCCGGCACTTCTCCGCCGGACAAACACTGTTTTGGAGCTTATAGATGAGGAAAAGGATTTCACTCCCCCGCGTCTCTCTGCTTTGGACAAGCAATACAGACCTGAGAGAATAATCATCGAATATAACGGTATGTGGAACTTCAAGAATCTGCGTCTTCCGATGAGCTGGAGAGTAGAACAGCAGCTCACGATAATAGACGGCTCGACATTTGTCACATACTATACAAACATGAAATCGCTTCTTGCCGAAATGCTCCGCCGCAGCGATATGATACTGTTTAACCGCTGTGACGGGATAGACACTCTTAACGTATTCAAGCGTAACGTCAAGGCTATAAACCAGAGGGCGCAAATAATATTTGAGGGCAGTGAGGGCGAGATAAACAGCACATTTGAGGAGGATCTGCCGTATTCTCTGAATGATGACCCGATAGACTTAAAACCGGAGGATTACGGGATATGGTACATTGATGTTCTTGATAATCTTCCGCGCTACGAGGGCAAGAGGGTCCGGTTCACGGCGATGGCAATGCACCCGCGGGGATTTCCAAAGACGCGCTTTGTACCGGGACGTCTTGCTATGACATGCTGTTCAGCCGATATGACGTTTTTGGGCTATATATGCGAGTATGCCGGCGCGAGTGAATTTAAGGATAAGGACTGGATAAAGGTAACAGCCCGTGTGAAGCGTGAATATAACGCGGCTTACGATGGTGAGGGCGCGGTGCTGTACGCGGAAAACATAGAGAAAACAGCGGCGTTAAAAGACAGAGACAGGATAGTAACCTTCTCGTGACCGAGCTCCCGTAAAAAAGCGCGGGTGTCTCAGAGCCTTTTCAGGTATTACGGCGTGTGCGGATCCCTGGGCGTATATTTGCTGAATAAAATCTAAGGTTCGCTTCGCTGTCGGGCTTTCAGCTCCGTATTCAGCAGATTTTGTCAAAGGGACACGCATGAAGAAATCCTTGAAGGTTGTAAGATCGCCGCGTTCACCGGAGCGAAGCCGATTCAGAGGCGGGGGTTCTCAGTTAAATGACTTCTTCCCACCCATAGGTATTAAACCGGATCCCTCAGAGTATAAACCGGCAGCTTTTCAGGCAAAAGGGGGAAACACCCCAAAAAATAAATTATCCGCGGTGAAAACCCGCAAAGAAAGGAAAAAAATTATGGTACAGTATGGATTTGGCGCGGACATAGGGGGAACAACAGTCAAGCTGGGACTTTTCAAGTCCAACGGAGAGATCCTTGACAGCTGGGAGATTCCCACTGACAACACGGACGGCGGGAAAAACATTCTGCCGGGAATTGCGGACACTATCAACTCCAGCATTGAGCAGCGCGGTATTGACAGATCCGACATTATCGGAATCGGTGTCGGGGTACCGGGACCGGTACAGCGCGGCGGCGTTGTGAACTCGGTCAATCTCGGCTGGGTCAACAAGAACGTCGCGGGAGAGCTTCGCAGACTCACCGGTCTTGCGGTGAAGATCGAGAATGACGCAAACGTCGCGGCTCTGGGTGAGCTTTGGATGGGCAGCGGCATGGGTTACAACAGTCTCATCATGGTAACGCTCGGAACAGGAATCGGCGGCGGATTTGTAATCGACGGCAAAATAATACCAGGCGCACACGGTGCCGGCGGCGAGATCGGGCATATTCAGATAAACCCCGATGAGACGATACCATGTAAATGTGGTCGCTGCGGATGCTTTGAGCAGTACGCTTCGGCGACAGGGTGTGTGAGATTAGCGCGTGAGTACCTTGAGAGCAGCGATGAACCGTCAAGTCTGCGCGATATTGAGCCGCTGACAGCGAAGGCTGTGTGGGACTGCGCCGATGAGGGTGACTACGCGGCGATTGAGATAACCGAAAAGTACTGTGAGTATCTTGCGCGTGGTCTTGCGGTTATAAGCACCGTAATCGACCCGGAGGTGATAGTACTCGGCGGCGGAGTGTCCCGTGCCGGTGCGCCGTTGCTTGATCTCACAACGGAGTATTACCGCAAGTTCGCGTTCTCACCGTGCAAGGACACGCCGATACATATAGCGTCACTCGAAAACGACGCGGGTATGTACGGATGTATGTTTATGCTGATATAAGGCCCCGCACGATCTTATATCTGAGCAGTATTCTTTATCCAATGTATAGAGTATAGCTTTACGAAGTCTCATTATCTTATCGGGCTTACAGAGAAATCTGTTTTTCGCTGATTCTCTTTCATTTGCTGTTTATCTCAGATCCTCAAAATCAAAAATTACTCAGACTTCGATTTTATAAGCTGTATACTTAAAATTACGCAAAATATTTCCCTGCCGAAACAGATTTTAACCTGATTCGGCAGGGTTTTTGACTTTTTTATAAAACGCGGTTTTTTCGCGAATTTATCTCATAGAGTATATAATACCGCCGGAGTATTGATTTATAATTAAAAAGCGGATTTTCGGCTGTTAAAATATTCACCTCTTGCTGCCAAGGAAGAAAAGAGCTATAACACCGGGTCCGGTGTGCGCGCCGATAACAGGTCCTATCGAGCCGATTATTATTCTCTTTGGATTAAACCTTACGCGAATCATCTCGGCAAGCTCCTCAGTCTCATTTCTGCACGCCCCGTCGCTTATAAATATCTCCTGATTCGAAACATCGGTTCCCGTCTCAACCAGTTTATTGAATAACGCCTTTATCGATGCCTTTCTTCCTTTGGCTTTTATCATATTTATGAGGTGTCCGTCATCGTCAACGTGAAGAACCGGTTTGATTTTCAGCATAGTACCAAGAACAGCGGTTGCCGCCGATACTCTGCCGCCGCGCTTCAGAAAATGCAGATCATCCACTGTGAACCAATGGCATACATGCGGAAGCTTCTCTATAACAAAATCCCGCACCTCGTCGATCGTCGCACCCTCAAGACGTTTCCTTCCCGCGAGGTACACTATAAGTCCCTGACCCATTGACGCGCATTTTGTGTCTATACAGTAAATTTTGCGATCCGGATATTTGGGTTTAAGCTCCTTCATCGCCGCGCAGCCGCTTTCATAACACAACGACAGCCCGCTTGAAAACGCGATGTATATAACGTCCATGCCTTTTTTTAGAATTGATTCCATCGCGGCGTATGCCTCTTCTGTATTTATCGCTGATGTCGTCGCCATCGCGCCTTTTGAAAGCTGTTCATAAAAATCCATTACCGGCAATTCCCGCTCGTCAAGATAATTCCTGTACTCTTTACCATTCAATATAACCTTTAGCGGAACAACCTCAAGCTCTAATTCTTTCGCAATATCCGCCGGCAGGTCGCATGATGAATCGGTGACAATAACATAGTTTCTCATTTTTATATACTCCTTATAAAATAATATATTTGGCGCAACGGCAATCAGTACCGTTCCGTCTTTTACGGCAGGTCAAATTCGCGGCTGATAGCGCGTTTAACAATATCCATGTTTTCTTCGTTATACTCAAGCTCTCCGTTATCGAACATAAGTGATGCGCCGTAAAGAAGTGAGCGAACGACGTATGTCTTAAATTTTTCCGTATCCTCTGACATTCCCACCTCGTCACAGTAACACCTGACAAGCTCCTTTGAAAACAGGCTCATGCCGCGTCTTACACCGTACTCTCTGTCAAGCTCCTCATCCTTGATCATAATAACAGAGCGGAAGTACGGGTTTTCAACGAGGAACCTTACATATTCAAGACATACAGCGACTATCTGTTCCCTTGTGCCTCCCCGCTCATCTTCATAAACCTTTCTCTGGCGTTCAGCCCATTGGGACTGTATATACTCAACCATACCGGCGATGAATCCCTGACGATCCTTAAAGTACTTATATGGCGTGGCACATGATACTCCACACTGAGCGGCAACGCGGCGAACCGAAAAATTCTGAACCCCGCTTTTATTAAGCTCAATTATACCCTCCAAAATAAGCCGTTCTTTAAGGTTACGCGATGTCACAGCGGTATCTCCTTTTTATGTTCCCTGAGTAAAGCGTTTCAAAGCCGTGTGCGCGGATCTTGTGTGCCTGGAAAACAGATTTGTTATCACTGATAACTTTTTATAGTATACCACAGTTTGGCGAATTTGTCCAATACAAAGTTGAGCTTTTTTGTCTATTTACATCTATCCGCACCGCC
>CAZKLU010000012.1:4816-5117 GCA_964553775.1 uncultured Oscillospiraceae bacterium
ATTTGTCCAATACAAAGTTGAGCTTTTTTGTCTATTTACATCTATCCGCACCGCCTTCGCGGGTCTACACACTCATTCCAGCAATAACACAGGTGCGCGGTACGAATGTTTCACATGAAACAATTTACAATGCACCGCCTTCGCGGGTTCACACACTCATTCCAGCAATAACACAGGTGCGCGGTAAAAATGTTTCGCGTGAAACAATTTACAATGCACCGCCTTCGCGGGTTCGCACACTCATTCTGGCAATAACTCAGGTGCGTGGTACGAATGTTTCACATGAAACAATTTACAATGC
>CAZKLU010000012.1:5217-35293 GCA_964553775.1 uncultured Oscillospiraceae bacterium
ACCGCCTTCGCGGGTTCACGAACCTATTCCGACAATAACTCAGGTGCGCGGTATGAATGTTTCGCGTGAAACAATTTATAATGCACCGCCTTCGCGGGTCTACACACTCATTCCGGCAATAACAAGGGTGCGCGGTACGAATGTTTCACGTGAAACAATTTACAATGCACCGCCTTCGCGGGTTCACGAACCTATTCCGACAATAACTCAGGTGCGCGGTATGCGGTACGAATGTTTCGCGTGAAACAATCACATTCGTATTCTCAAAGCGGTTAAATAAACTCTGATGGAAAATATTAAAGCCTTTCAAGGATCCCTGTGTGCTGAAATCGCGACACAAACCCCCGAAAGGCTCCTATATGCCCATATTTACGCTAAAGACACAATATAAAGTCTAAATCATTATTACGACTGTACCTGAAAAACCTGTAAAAGCGTAATCACCGCCGGACAGCAGCGGCAATAAAGCGTTTCACCGGACGGAGTATATAGACCGTAAATCGGGCGTGTGAAATTCTCCGCGCATGAAATAAGCTATATATTTATCTCCGGTTCTCTCACTCATTCAATAGCCTGAGCCGCAGACCTGAATATCTTTTTTGCCGTTTATCGTTGCGAATCATCGCCATATAGGTTGATTTTTTTCCGACAATCACAAGAAGCTCCCGCGCTCTTGTCACCGCCGTATAGAGTACACTTCTTGACTCCAGACCCTTTGGCAGATCCGGAAGAGCAAGGACAACCGCCCTGTACTCGCTCCCCTGAGCCTTATGTACCGTGACCGCGTAGGCAAGCTCCAGATCTATAAGCTGCTCGTAATTGTATGGAACGAGCCTGTCATCGTAGCGTATCATCACCGTTTCCCTGTCAGTGTCGAAATAATCAATATAACCTATATCGCCGTTGTATACGCCCTTACCCTGCTCATAGCTTTTCGCCGCGTTTTTTTCAGCATCCTCCGAGAAATCTATCCGTATACCGCTCGGACATCTGTACCAGAGTAAATCGTAGTTGTTCCTCGTCTGCATCACCCTGTCACCCTGCCTGAATACACCATTTGCTGTTCTTCTCTCTGTTTTGCTTTTCTGAGACTTATTCAGCTTCTCCTGTAAACTAACATTCAGCTTTTCCGTACCCGCGTTTGTCCGTCTCGTCGGACACAATACCTGAATATCGCTCGACGGTATTCCCATATTATTGGGAAGTCTCCGCGCAACAAGATCCGTCACCGTCTCAACCACGCTTTCAGCGTCGTCGCGCTGCAGAAAGTACATATTTCCCCCGTTTTGAGGAACCGAAATCTCGCCCCTTATAATTCTGTGAGCATTGATTATGATCGCGCTCTCGCTCGCCTGTCTAAACACCTCTGTCAGTGCCACAACAGGCACAATACCGCTCTTTATTATATCTTCAAAGACGTTGCCGGAACCTACTGAAGGGAGCTGGTCAGCGTCTCCAACGAGAACGAGTCTCGCGTCTTTAGGCAGAGCGTCAAGCAGCGAATACATCAGTGTTATATCCATCATTGATGTCTCGTCAAGAATCAAAGCACCGCATTTAAGAGGATCGGACGCGCATTTCTGAAACTCAGACGTTCTGAACACATCGTCAGACATCTCAGCACACAGAAGACGGTGTACAGTCTGCGCCTCTCTGCCCGTAAGCTCCGAAAGACGTTTCGCGGCTCTGCCCGTCGGAGCCGCCAGCAGAGTTTTAAGACCTATATGGTCAAATATTCTCAATATGCCCTTGACTGTCGTCGTCTTTCCCGTACCCGGACCCCCTGTTAATATCATAATCGGCGCGTTCAGGGCAATCTCAAGTGCCTTTTTCTGCTTATCAGCAAAATTTATTCCGCAGCTGCTCTCAGCCAATGCCACAGCCTTATCAGTATCGGAAACACGCTCAACCTTTGACATAGCCATCTGAACTATTCTCTGCGCTGTGAATACCTCGTGTTCATATAAATCATCAGGATAGCACACCCGAATATTTGACAGAATATCGCGTTTTATATACCCGCCATCACTGAGATTCTCTATCCCCTCTCTCACAGCGTCAGCCGTTATTCCCGCGAACCTTGTTGTCATTTCAATAAGCCTGTTATCCGGTATCATAACGTGACCGTTACTGCAGTTGTATCGCAGCTCGTAGAGCGTTGCGGCGGCAATTCTCTCAGGTGAGTTCATATCGTAGTTTATCCTGACCGCCAGACTGTCCGCCTCATTGAACGTAAGTCCTATCTCAGGTTCCGCTAAAATATACGGGTTATTCAGAAGCTCCTCCTTGGCATCGTCATTGTAAATCCTGTAAAGTCTCGCGGCGGCAAAGGCGGGAACACCTTTTTCAGCCATGAAATCCATAAGCTTTCTGAAACCGTTCTGCTCCCTGTACTGAGCTATGATCTCCTCGGCTCTCTTTTTCGGAATACCGCTCACGGAATAGACCTTCTCCGGTGTCTCATCAAGAACACGCAGTGTATCCTTGCCAAACCTCTGTACAAGCAGACGCGCCGTTTTAGACCCCACGCCCTTAATAACACCGGACGCGAGATAAGCGTAAATATTCTCCGTTGTGTCGGGCGGCTTTCGCTCAACGCGGCTCGCTTTGAACTGCCTGCCATAGGAACCGTGGACAACCCAGCTCCCCTCAGCATAAAACTGCTCACCGACCGCTATTCCCGGCATACATCCGGTGACGGTAACATTTCCCTCTTCTCCGCTGTCTCGGATTTTCAAAACAGTATATTCGTTTTCAGGGTTATGAAAAAGAATACTTGAAACTATACCCTGAACGGTGTTATTATCATTCTCCATTGTGATCCCTTCTATAGTACTCATACAGTGTGTGGTCGCGGCTTTCCGCTCAGCCGCCAAAGGGCTTTTCCGCACCCCAAACGGACGTACTCGCGTTGCGGCATACAAATCTCAGCAGCGGCTCAGTACCGTTTACAGCTTAGCATTTTTCAATAACAGCTTCAATAGCAAATTCAAGAGCATTAGCAATAACAGACAGAGACATACTCGGTGTACCTCTGTCCCTGTCCTTCACCTGCTCATGGATATAAGGCACATGAATAAAACCGGCACGAATATTCCTGTACCTGACATCCGCCATATGAAGCACCCTGTACATGACGCAGTTGCAGACATATGCACCGGCGGAATAGGAGATCTGACACGGTATGCCGCGTTGACGTACATAATTAACTATCTCTTTCACAGGGACAGTAGCAAAATACGCCGCCGGACCGCCGGTTTGCAGCGGTTCACCGGAGGGCATATCGCCATCGTTGTCCGGAATAACAGTCTCCGCCAGATTTATGGCAACCCGTTCCACAGTGACACAGGCTCTCCCTCCCGCCTCTCCGATGTTGAGAACCACATCAGGATTATAGGCGATGATACCGTTCTCCACCGCCAAGGCACACCTTGAAAAAGATGTTGGTATTTGCAGCTTAATTATCTCAGCACCCGCAATATTGTCAGGCAGCAGCTTCACAGCCTCATAGGATGAATTTATCTTCTCTCCGCCAAACGGCTCAAAGCCTGTTAGTAATATTCTCATAGAAGAATCCTCCTTTTTTACAGGGACACTGAAGCGGCGCGGAGCTTGTCTCTTTCTCAGGCGGAAGATCCCCTCAGCTTGATAATTCTATCCCTCAAAACAGCCGCGTACTCAAACTCCAGCATCTTTGACGCTTCTCTCATCTGCTTTTCTAACTTCGCTATCTCCTCTTCCTTTTGACGCTTCGTTAAATACTTGCCGTCGTCAACCACTCCCCTCGGAGCCGCCGAGGAAATCTCAAGCACATCGCGAACGTCCTTTTTAATTGTCTTCGGAACTATCCCGTGCTTCTCATTATAATCCATCTGCTTTTCACGGCGGCGGTTCGTCTCGTCTATGCAGCCTCTCATTGACGGCGTGATCGTGTCGGCGTACATTATCACCCTGCCTCCGGCGTTCCTCGCCGCCCTGCCTACCGTCTGTATAAGACTCGTCTCGGATCTCAGAAATCCCTCCTTGTCAGCGTCAAGTATCGCCACAAGTGACACCTCCGGCAGATCCAGACCCTCACGAAGCAGATTTATTCCCACAAGCGCGTCGAACTTGCCAAGTCTCAGATCCCGTATTATCTCCATACGCTCTATAGTATCTATGTCGTGGTGCATATACCGAACTTTTATTCCCGCGTTCACAAGATACGATGTCAGATCCTCCGCCATCTTGATTGTGAGCGTTGTAATAAGTGTCCTCTCTCCCTTTTTCACTCCCGCGTTTATCTCACCTATAAGATCGTCTATCTGCCCCTCTATAGGACGTATCTCAATAAGGGGATCCAATAGCCCTGTCGGTCTTATTATCTGCTCGACTATCTGACCTGACCGCTCCCTCTCATAATCCCCAGGTGTCGCCGAGACGTAAATTGCCTGTTTTATTCTGCTACGAAACTCGTCGAACGTGAGCGGTCTGTTGTCATACGCCGATGGAAGACGGAACCCGAAATCGACAAGTGACTCCTTTCTCGCTCTGTCCCCACGGTACATCGCTCGAACCTGCGGCAGCGTGACATGGCTCTCATCGACAAACAGCAGAAAATCCTTTGGAAAATAATCAAGAAGCGTCATCGGCGCGGAACCCGGCTCTCTCCCTGAAATCACGCGGGAATAGTTCTCAATCCCCGTGCAGTAGCCAAGCTCCTGCATCATCTCAACGTCATACATCGTGCGCTGCTGTATCCTCTGCGCCTCGATCAGCTTGTCATGTTCCTTGAACCACTGCACCCTCTCGTCCATCTCGCGCAGAATCTCCTGAATAGCCCTCGACATCTTCTCGCTGGAGACAACATAGTGCGAAGCGGGATATATCGCGACATGGCTCACTATTCTCTCGGCGGCTCCCGTCAGCGGGTTAATCTCGCTTATTCTGTCTATCTCATCGCCAAAAAACTCAACGCGGATCGCCGATTTGTACGAGTATACCGGGTATATCTCAACCGTGTCTCCACGAACCCTGAATTTATTGCGCTCAAATGACATATCGTTTCTCTCGTATCGTATCTCCGTGAGCTTTTTAATAAGCCTGTCTCGCCCGTACTCCTGCCCGGGGCGGAGAGATATGACCATATTCTTATAGTCTATCGGGTCGCCGAGTCCGTATATGCAGGAAACTGACGATACAACTATAACGTCGCGTCGCTCCGAAAGGGACGATGTCGCGCTGTGTCTCAGACGCTCTATCTCGTCGTTTATCGACATATCCTTCTCAATATATGTGTCAGTGTGCGCGATATACGCCTCCGGCTGGTAATAATCGTAGTAGCTGACGAAGTATTCCACGGCATTCTCCGGAAAAAACTCGCGGAACTCCGAGCAGAGCTGCGCCGCTAAGGTTTTGTTATGCGCAAGAACGAGTGTGGGTCTGTTCACACGTTCAATAACGTTCGCCATTGTAAACGTCTTGCCGGAACCTGTAACGCCCAAAAGAGATTGCTCCTCAAGACCAAGATTTATACCGTTCACCAACGTCTCTATTGCCTCCGGCTGATCTCCCGTCGGCTTATATGGTGAGTGCAGCTTGAATGTTTCCATAGTATCGCCCATCGCCTGTCATAGTTAGTTATTTTGCATCTTCCGGTTACAGTCTTTCCATCACAGCAGCTTTGTCCTTATCCGATAATCTCATCGCCGACATCACCTGCTCCGCTGTCATATTCATTGTCTCCATTAAGTTTTTAATCATTTCAATCTGCTTATTCATAGCCCCTCTTTCCTCATATTTTTTTGCATTTTTCTCTACTATCTTTTCTGCTTTTTTCTCAGCTATACTGTCTGCGTACCTCTCAGCTATTCTCTCCGCGTACCTCTCAACTGCTTCGCTCATTTTTGCTCTGCCTCCTTTTTGCTCCTTGAAATGTTCAATTCCGTCTGCCAAGTCGGGGTAATAAAAATTCCTCGACTCCCTGCACGCAAAATCGTGCATCAATTTGCCAATATCATCGTTGCCTCTGTAGCTGCCATTTACATAGACAATATGTGACCCATCGTTGAAAGGCTCAGATGTCTCCTCAAAATATCGGTTGATCGTATAAATCGGTATTCCGTGTCCGAATATATCTGTCTCCGTGATAAATATTATATAAGAATCACGCAGCTCTGAGAATTGCTGTCCCTCCTTCAGCATCCTCGAATCGAGCATACTGCTGTTGAATCTTGCGCGGCGTATATGCGCGCCCTTTGGCTGCTTCTGCACCTCAATATCGTATTGTTTTCCCTTATCATCCTCAGCTAAAATATCCAAACGGATACTTCTTCCGCCTACAAGTGGGCTTTGAAACTCCTTTTGCCCAACAACACTTATAACCTTCAGATTGTCACGCCTCAATACTATTTTCAACAGAAGCTCCGCCGCGGGAATGTTCCTGTCGAAAACCATTGACATAAGCTCATCATCGAACAGGTTCATATTGTCTATTATCTGATTTAACAGTTCTCTGTCCTGTATTTTCTCCTGCTCTGTCATCCTGTCATCTCCTGTTTCTCTATAAATTTATTTGTTCTCTCTTTCTAAGCTCTCTTTCAACCATCTCAAGCTGCTCTGGTGTATTCACCCCGATAAGCTGCTCATTCATCTCACGAACGCATACAGAAACCTTCTGACCTCTTTTAAGCATAATCTCCGGTACATCCGTCAGGTAATATTCGCCCTGCGCGTTATCAGTTCTCACGGATTTCAGAGCGTCTAACAGCTTCCGCGAGTTAAAAACATACACTCCTGAATTAAGCTCCCTCACCGCTCTCTCGCTCTCCGTACAGTCCTTATCCTCAACGATTCTCAGAAATTTTCCGTTTTCATCTTTAATAACTCTCCCGAACGGCAGCGGGACATCCGATGTACCCGATAATATCGTACAATCGCTGCCGGTTTGTTTATGGAAACTCAACAGCTCCTCATATGTTTCCCTTTTCACAAGCGGCATATCACCGCAGCATACAAGTACATCGCAGTTTTCTCCGCCGATAAAGCTCTCAGCGCACATCACCGCGTGACCTGTGCCGAGCTGCTCATTCTGAACAGCGTAAGAATACATAGGATAGCTTGACATCACAAGCTCTCTCATATATCCAACAACTATAACCGCGTCCTCCGTATGTTTTACCGGAACAGCATTCAGAACGTAATCAATAAGCGGCTTTCCGAGAGCCTTTCTCATGACCTTTGGAAGCTCCAGACCGTCAGTTCTCATTCTCGTACCCTTACCCGCCGCCAATATCACAGCCTTAAACATTGTAATCACTCCTCCCGCACACATAGGCGTGCCAGTTATCCTCTTTATCGTGTTTTATAATACTAAAACCGTTTTTATTTAGCGCGCTTTCAACCTCAGACTCGCGCCCGTCTATTATTCCGGAACAGATATAAGTACCGTCCGGCTTTATAAACTCCGGAACTATCTCCGCAAGCTTTATTATAACATCAGCTACAATATTTGACACTATTATGTCAAATTTCACTGTTCCTAACTCCCGTCTCAGAAGCTCCGCGTCCGTGACATCTCCGCAAAACGCTTTAAGTCTGTGCGTATTCCTGATACCGTTCAGTTTAGCGTTTGCCCTCACAATATCAGGCGCTTTTGGGTCAACATCACACGCCGCCGCGTTCCAGCAGCCGAGGATAAGAGCGGCAATAGAAAGTATACCGCTCCCGCACCCGAGGTCTAAAACGTCCGCGCCCGATTTTGACAGATAATCGATCTCTTTAAGACACATCTTAGTTGTCGCGTGGTAGCCCGTACCGAATATAAGACCGGGATTCAGACGCAGAATTTTTCTTCCTGTATTCTCCGGAACACTCTCCCACTCCGGAACTATCAGCAGTCTCTGTCCTACCATGACAGGTTTATAATACTTTTTCCAGTTATTCTCCCAATCCTCGTCCTTGACATTCCGGCAGATAAGCTCATATTCGGGCAGGGCTTCAACATACCGCTCCAGCTCGCGCCGTCCCTCCGGCGAATCGTGGAGATAGAATTTTACACGGCACACATCTCTCATATCTGATAAAAACTTCTCATCTATGTAGTCCCAGTACCGTCTGTTGTTTTTAAGAAATGTCTCAATATCCTCAGAATCCTCTATAACGAACCCTTCTGTATCCAACGCAATCAGCTTGTCCTCAAGAGATTCGATTTCACTATGGTTTGTTGAAATTGTAATTTCTAACCAGTTCACCTGTTAATACTCCTTTCCCTGCCAACCGGAGGTCAATTAAAATTTTACCGGAAAATGAAAAGCTATTCGGCTTTTGAAATAACCATTTCATTGAAGCAAATCGGTAAATATTGCTATGAATCAATTATTAAATATCATCACACAATAATAAAGTCTATACCGTATAAAATACCTTCCGGCATAATATTTCCGGCGGCTATAAAAAACCTTTTTACAGAAGCGAAATTCCCGTATTCTATGAGCCGCGCAGCGGATGAAAATCTCAAAAATACATTGGATTTAATGTGTATTTAAGATTTTCGCTGACCGGTTTATTCGCTGGATTTTCGTTGAAAAACACGTTTCGGAATTTTCGGTATGCGGCTTGGCGCACTCAAAAATTCCGCGAGGTTTCAATAATTAGAAGCTATTTTTAATTTGAAAACAATAAAACAGGAGGAAACATCAGTATGCAGAACACACCCGATATTGAGGTATTAAACAGTATCTACAAAAACGCAGTGACCGGATCTCAGGCGATAGAGGATCTTCTTCCAATGACGGAGGACAAGAGATTCATATCGGATCTTGAGACTCAAAACAGCGAGTATATGACGATCGGAGCGGATGCCGCGTCACAGCTTGTAAATCTCGGCGCGGAAGTCGAGCCGATAGGCACAATGAAAAAAGCCGGTATGAAGATGGGAGTTGTAATGAACACCATGGTCAATGACGACACCTGTCATTTAGCCGAACTGATGATAAAGGGCAGTAATATGGGTATAATAGACATGACAAAAACAATAAACAGCTTCAGTAATGCCTCGCCTGAAGCTCTCGGACTTGCTCAAAAGCTCATTGATATGGAGCATAACAATATAGTGAAGCTCAAAGAGTATCTTGAGGTGAAATGCTCTTAAAATCAAAGCTCCGCACTGACGCGCCGCCGGGCTTGTCTCTTGTCCGACGGCGTATTTGCGGCGGCGCAAGCGGACTTTGTTCCCTGAATCAGCTTGTGACCCCTTAACTGTTTCTCTTTGCCGCGGTGTTTTAGTGATTTTCGCTGCCTGTCGCTCACTTCCCGCTGCCAGTTATATCTGTCATATCGTATAGACCCGCCGGTTTACCGGCTGTAAACCTTGCGGCAGTGAGCGCTCCATCGGCGAAAAGAGCGCGGTCGTATACCTCATGCTTCAAGGTTATGCTCTCGTTTTCAGTCGTTATTATAATCTCGTGGATACCCGCTATATTTCCGCGCCTTATTGAGTGGAAACCTATCTCGTTCTTTTCACGTTTTCCCATTCCCGAACGTCCGAAGCTGTATTTAAGCTCCGGACGAACGCTTCTTATCGCTCCGCCAAGCATTAACGCCGTGCCGCTTGGAGCGTCTGACTTTCTGTTGTGGTGCGTCTCTACTATCTCAATATCGGCGTCTGGAAACAGAGATGCTGTCTTTCTCGCAAGCTCCGCCAGAACCGCGACACCCATTGACATATTTGCCGAATAGAAAACCGGTATTTTCTTCGCTGTTTCTCTGATAAGACTCTTTTCACCTTCATCGTGACCGGTGGTACACAGTATAACGGCGACATTATTTTCAACCGCCCATCCGAGAAGCTCCGCTGTCAGGCTGTGGTGAGAAAAATCTATCACCACATCGACCGGATTATTTATATCCTTCAGAGACTTGAATACCGCTCCTCCATCGGAGAAAGCGTCAACTCCCGCCGCAAGCTCCATATCCTCAGCAGCCTCTATCTTATTTACCGTTATGCTCCCCATTCGCCCCAACGCGCCGTTTACCGCAACGCGAATCATACCTTTATTCCCTCATTTCTCATAAGTCTAAGCAATTCCTTCTTATTCTTCTCTTCCATCGGTGTGAGAGGAAGTCTCAAATACGGCTTGATAACTCCCATAGCCGCGAGAGCCGTTTTTACGGGAATCGGATTCACCTCGCTGAAGAGAGCGTCAATGAGCGGCTTATACCTGCACTGAAGTCTCGCCGCCCCCTCAATATCGCCTTCAAAGAATCTTGTTGTTATTTTCTTTGTCTCGCTTGGAAGTATGTTCGCCATTGTTGAGATACAGCCTATTCCGCCCATAGACATTATAGGCACAATCTGGTCGTCGTTTCCGGAGTACATATCTATCTTATCTCCGCAAAGACCCATTGTAGCGACTACATTGCTTATATTCCCGCCCGCCTCCTTTATAGCGACTATTCTGTCGTGTTCGGCTAAAACGGCATACGTCTCAGGCTTGATCTCTACACCTGTCCTTGACGGGACGTTATAGACAATAACCGGAAGATCTGTACTGTCCGCGATCTTATAGTAGTTCTCTATAATACCTCTCTGTGTACATTTATTATAATACGGCGTAACGCACAAAAGAGCGTCCGCGCCTGCATCCCATGCCTTTTGGCTCATATTCACAGCGTGGTCGGTGTAGTTGGAGCCGGTACCGGCGATAACGGGAATTTTCTTATTGACCTGTCTGACAACAGCCTTGATAACGTCAATATGCTCATCGTCAGCGAGTGTGGGAGCCTCTCCGGTAGTGGCGCACACTATAAGCGCGTCAACACCCGCCATGAGCTGCATAGATACTAAAATTTCGAGCGCGTCATAATCGACACCGTTTTCCGTCATAGGAGTGACAAGCGCCGTTCCAATGCCCTTAAATATTGGTGTTTGTAATTTCATTGTTATTTCCTCCTTTTTATACCGCGAAACGAAGCTGATTCGCGCTGTTTGCCGTACACCCGCGCCATAGTTCCCGTTGGATAGCGGAAAGCTCCGGATTTTACTGACCGCTAACTGCTGTACTTATCTCTCTGCATGACCGCAAGCTCATCACAGCGGTTATTCAGCTCATCAGTGTCATGACCCTTCACCCAGTGAAACCCGGCTTTGTGTATTGCTAAAAGCTCATCAAGACGCTGCCACAGCTCTGTATTTTTTAATTCTCCGTCCTTTCGTTTCCATCCCCTGCTTTTCCACGAACGGAGCCAGCCTTTATTTATCGCGTTTACTATATACTGTGAGTCGGTATATATCGTTACTTTGCAAGGTCTTTTCAGCGTTTCAAGTGCCGTTATAACTCCTTTAAGCTCCATACGGTTATTTGTTGTAGCTCTCTCTCCTCCGGAGATTTCCTTGCTGTACTCTCCGCACTTCAGTATTGCCGCCCAGCCGCCGGGACCCGGATTTCCCGAACACGCCCCGTCCGTGTATATTATCACTTCCTCCATTTATTCACCTTTATTATCATCTTCACCCGATTCTTCCGGTTCTTCCGATTCCTCACCGTTTTCATCTGAGATCTTCTCGTTTTCAGTCTCCTCAATTTTTTCCTTTTGCCCGCTTTCCGACGGCTGACTGTCACTTTCCTCAGCTTCCGTAGCGGCTACTGACAGCAGTCTCGCGCCGTCGGGAACCTTCATGAGCCTCACTCCCTGCGTTCCGCGTCCGCTCACTGGAATATCGGAGGCTGAAACTCTTATCATGACACCGTTATCCGCCAGAAGCAGAACGTCCTCTCCCTCGTGAACCGTTTTTATTCCGGCTACCTTGCCTGTTTTCTCATTTGGACGGTAGTTTCTGACACCGAAACCGCCGCGATGCTGAGGCTCTCCGCTGTCTCCGCGAATATACTCGTCTATCATCGTAAACTTGCCAAGACCGTTTTCCGTTATTGTCAGCAGCTTCTCGCCCACAGTTGCTTTCACGCCTCCCACGACAAAATCGCCGTCGCGAAGCTTGATTCCACGGACACCAACTGCCGTTCTTCCCATTACGCGGACATCTTTCTCGCTGAAGCATATAGCGTAGCCGCCATGTGTCGCTATCAAAATATTGTCGCTGCCGTTCGTCTCAAATACCGAAACTAAAGTATCGCCCTCAGCAAGATTCAAAGCTCTCAGACCGTTTTTATGGATATTTTTGAACATCGCGCCCTCGATCCTCTTTACGGTTCCGTTAAGTGTTACCATACAGAGATATCGTCCATCGCTGCTCTCTATATCCGATGTGTGTATCATAGCCGTGACTTTCTCGTCAGGCTCCAGAGGAATGAGATTCACAAGATTCGTGCCTTTCGCTCCGCGATTGACCTCCGGAATATTGTAGCCTTTTTTCCTGAAAGCTCTGCCCTTTGTTGTAAAGAACAGAATATAGTCGTGTGATGAGCAAATAAAGACGGAGTGGACAAAATCCTCCTCCTTCAGGCTTTGAGCCTTGATCCCCTTGCCGCCGCGATTTTGCGCGTGGTACTCAGTGACAGGGAGACGCTTTATATACCCGTCATTTGACAGTGTAAACGCGCACTGCTCCTCCTTTATAAGATCCTCAAAATCTATATCGTTTTCCACATCCTCGATAACTGTCAGTCTTTCACTGCCGTACTTATCCCGTATCTCGCAAAGCTCCTCTTTGAGTACGCCCTTTATAAGCTCCGGATCCGCCAAAAGCCCCTCATAGTATTTTATTTTCTCCTGAAGAGAATCATACTCATTTTGCAGTTTTTCTCTGTCAAGTCCCTGAAGTCTGCGGAGCTGCATATCAAGTATAGCCTGAGCCTGAACATCGTCAAGAGAGAATCTCTCGATAAGTCTCTCCTTGGCGTTATCGTAGCTTGAACGGATAATGCGTATTACCTCTTCTATATTATCCTGAGCTGTTATAAGACCGAGCAGGAGGTGCGAACGCTCCATCGCTTTTTTGAGATCGAACCGCGTTCTTCTTGTTATCACATCCTCCTGGAACTTCAGATACTCGTCTATAATATGGCGAAGAGTCAGTATTTTCGGCTGGAGCTTTCCGTTTACGGGTACGAGGGCGAGCATATTTACTGAGAAATTCGACTGCATGGCGGTCTGCATAAAGAGCTTATTCAGCACGACCTGAGGGTTAGCGTCGCGTTTAAGCTCTATAACCATTCTCATGCCGTTTCTGTCCGACTCGTCTCGAAGGGCTGAGATACCGTCTATTCTCTTATCCTTGACCTGATCGGCTATTGTTTTGAGAAGCTGACGTTTATTGACCTGATACGGCAGCTCATTCACGATAATTCTTGTGCGTTTCTCCTTGCCGTACTCCTCAAACTGAGTTTTAGCCCGGACAGTAATTTTTCCGCGTCCCGTGGCATACGCCTCGCGGATGCCGTTTCTTCCCATGATAATGCCGCGTGTAGGAAAATCGGGACCGGAGATATGCTTGAGAAGATCTCCGAGTGTCGCGTCCGGGTTATCAAGAACCTCTATACAGGCGTTTATTGTCTCCGAGAGGTTATGCGGCGGGATATTTGTAGCCATACCTACGGCTATACCGGAGGAACCGTTCACAAGAAGATTCGGGAACCTTGAAGGCAGCACTCTCGGCTCCTTGCGTGATTCATCGAAGTTGGGGTCCCAATCCACTGTGTCTTTGTCTATATCTCTGAGCATCTCATCGGCGATACGCGACAGTCTCGCCTCGGTGTACCTGTACGCCGCCGGAGGATCCCCGTCAACGGAACCGAAGTTTCCGTGACCATCAATGAGCGGGGCGCGCATGGAAAAGTTCTGGGCAAGTCTCACAAGAGCGTCGTAGACAGAAGCGTCTCCGTGGGGGTGGTAGTGACCTAAGACATCACCGACGGCGGTAGCGCACTTCTTGTATGGGTTCTGGTGAGTCAGATTGCCCTCATACATTGTATATAATATTCTTCTGTGAACCGGTTTCAGTCCGTCTCGAACGTCAGGGAGCGCTCTGCCGACTATAACGCTCATAGCGTACTCGCGGTAGCTGTCCTCCATCTCTCTGACAAGTCCCGATTCGGTAATTACCTGCTGCGGAAACGCTATGTCCTCGGGCTTGTAATCTCTATTGTGTGGCATTCTCGAATTGTCCTCTCTAAAACTTAATGGTTTTGCCTTTTACTGCCGCGGCTTCGTCTTAATAGTCAAGATTCACCGCGTATTTCGCGTTTTCCTCTATCCACTCTCTTCTCGGACCTACCTCTTCTCCCATAAGAACCGTAAAGACCTGATCCGCCATAACAGCGTCATCTATCGTTATTCTTCTGAGAGTTCTCTTCTCCGGATCCATTGTTGTCTCCCACAGCTCATGCGGATCCATCTCTCCAAGACCTTTGTACCGGTTTATATCGACCTTTGCCGAGGGGTTGTCTCCGCGCATCTCGGCTGATATTTTATCACGTTCCATATCCGAGTACGCCACTCTTGTCGTCTTGCCCCTTGTCAGCTTATAAAGCGGCGGAACGGCGGAATACACATAGCCGTTTTCAATAAGCGGTCTCATGTATCTGAAAAAGAACGTCAGCAGCAGTGTTCTTATATGTGCGCCGTCCACATCGGCATCCGCCATAATTATTATCTTGTGGTACCGGAGCTTATTTATATTGAACTCATCTCCAATTCCCGCGCCAAGCGCGACTATCATCGGATAGAGTTTATCGTTGCCGTATATCTTATCAGCTCTCGCTTTCTCTACGTTCAGCATTTTGCCCCACATTGAGAGTATCGCCTGAAATCTTGAGTCTCTGCCCTGTATCGCGGAACCTGCCGCCGAATCGCCCTCAACTATATATATCTCGCACAGCGCGGGGTCCCTCTCGTTGCAGTCCTGCAGCTTATCCGGCATCTGACCGGTTTCAAGTCCCGTTCTCTTTCTGACGGATTCTCTCGCTTTTCTCGCAGCCTCCCTCGCTCTTGATGCTGTCATAGCCTTATCTATAATAGCCTTCGCTGCGGCGGGGTTCTCGTCAAGGTATATCTCAAGCTGCTCGGAAACTATGCCGTCAACAAGAGTTCTTATCTCGGAGTTGCCGAGTTTAGTCTTCGTCTGACCCTCGAACTGAGCGTCAACGAGCTTCACCGATATGACAGCCGACAATCCCTCGCGGCAGTCCTCGCCCGAGAGCTTCTCATCATCCTTCAGCAGCTTCATTTTTGTGCCGTAGGCGTTCAGCGTTCTTGTGAGGGCTGTTTTGAATCCCGTCTCGTGCATACCGCCCTCGGGGGTGTGTATATTATTGGCGAATGAGACTATAAGCTCGTTATATCCGTCGTTATACTGCATAGCGACCTCGGCTATAGAATCTCTCTTGCCGCCCGACATATATATTACATCGCTGTGCAGAGCCGTCTTATTGCGGTTCAGAAACTCGACAAACTGTTTTATACCGCCCTCAAAGTGCATATGCTCACTGAGCGGCTTATCGGAGCCGTCCTCACGCGGTCTGTTGTCTGTAAGCGTTATATGCAGACCCGCGTTCAGAAACGCCTGCTCGCGCATTCTCTTATGGAGCGTCTCGTAATCGAATACGGTGTCCTCGAATATTTCGGGGTCGGGCTTGAACGTGACGGTGGTGCCGGTTCTGTCGGTATCACCGAGGACAGTTATATGCTCCGTAATCTCACCGCGCTGGAATTTCATCTCATATATTTTGCCGTCCTTGTGAACCTGCACAATTAGCCATTCGGAGAGGGCGTTTACAACTGACGCGCCTACTCCGTGAAGTCCTCCTGAGACTTTATATCCGCCGCCTCCGAATTTTCCTCCGGCGTGAAGAACGGTATATACGACTTCAAGGGCTGATTTGCCCGTCTGCTGCTGAATATCGACAGGAATACCGCGACCGTTGTCGCTGACGGTGATAGTGTTGTCCTCGTTTATAGTTACGAATATTTCTGTGCAGTAACCGGCTAACGCCTCATCTATGGAGTTATCGACTATTTCATAGACGAGATGGTGCAGTCCCGTAAGTGATGTGGAACCGATATACATACCCGGTCGTTTTCTGACCGCCTCAAGACCCTCAAGAACCTGAATCTGGCTGGCGTTATAATCGGAAGTAATTTTTTCGTTGATATTGAGCATACTTAAGATGTCATTTTCATTTGGCATATAGTTAAAATCTCCTTTTTGAAAGGTCTTGAAATAGCGCGATGAACAGGAATTTGCCGGTTCCGCGCAGCCGGCAGAGTGCCTGTCGCCATCGTGGGTGGCGCGGCTGCTTGCCAAGCTATATTTTACCCACACGGGGTGCGTTTTTTGGTGCTGTGTTTATTTGAAAGTACTGGTTGTCTGGGATATTTGAACCTGATGTTGGGTACATCACTATCACTTTCACTTTACACTGACCGCTGCCCTTTCACCGTTCAGCGGTTCTTCCCTTCAGAGTGACGGAGCTTATTTGTGAAAGATATATATTTCCATCCCGGCAAAGGATAAATGAATTTGGAAGATCGTCTCCGGAGACTTTTACTCTCCCCGATTTTTCCGCTTTTTCTAAAAATATTCTGGTATTTCTGGAAAATGACGCGGCATCAAGGTCAAAGATACCCACGATATCGCGGGTGGGGATTATTACATTGTTGCCGATGTGAAGATACATGGCATATTTCCTCCTTCCGGATCGCGGTTTTTTCATCCTTTCACTGTTCTCTTTTCACCGTTCCTCCGGTTACTTCTATCACTTTTCCTCCGGTTCTTTCCGCTATTCTGTCGTCCTCGCAGCACGTTATAAATACCTGCGCTCCTGATATACGGTTCAATATATAATCCTGTCTTTTCGGGTCAAGCTCTGAGAGAACATCATCAAGCAGGAGTATCGGGTACTCATTTTTATCCGCGAAATGTATCTCCCTTTCGGCAAGCTTTATTGACAGCGCGGCTGTTCTCATCTGTCCCTGTGACGCGAACTCTCTCGCCGATATACCGTTTATTGTTATCTCTATATCGTCCTTATGCGCCCCGACAAGGCACATTCCCGACGCGGCTTCCGCCGTTTTTCTCTCTTTTATATGTTCCATAATTGCGGGTATAAGCTCCCTTACGGGTCTTAACGGATCTGATATAGTCTTTATCGTTTTATATTTAAGCTCTAAAGCCTCGTTTTCGGCAAATTCCCGGTGTATTACCTCCGCTTCAGGCGAAAGTCTCTTAATAAACGACGCTCTGTAGCGTATAAGCTCCGCGCTCATCTCCGCTATTCTGTAATCGTACTCGCTCTGAAGCTGCAAAAGCGACGGCTTTTCCAAAGCGTCCTTCAATATTCTCGTCTTGCTGTCAAGTGCCTTATTGAACTCCCTGAGTGCCGCCGCGTAACGCGGGCGAAGCTGCGCTATGCACCTGTCTATCAGTCTCCTCCGTTCCGCGGGTCCCCCGCGTATTATGTCTAAATCCTCCGGTCTGAAAAGTACCGCGCTGAATGTTCCCGCGAACTCCAACGCCGTCCTGCGCTTTACTCCGTTCATGGTCATAACGCGCTTGAGTCCCGGTCTTATTGTCAGCTCCGCTTTTCTCTCTCTGCCGTCCGATTCACCGGCAGCTTTTATACTCGCAAAATCACTGCCGAATCTTATAAGCTCGCGGTCGGACTTTGCCCTGAACGAGCGTCCCGCGCATATTATATACATCGCTTCGAGCATATTTGTCTTTCCCTGTGCGTTGTCGCCTTTTATGACATTCACGCCATCGGAAAAATTAACTTGTGTATTACTGTAATTTCTGAAATTTTCAAGCTCAAGTTCATCGAATCTCATATTACTTCGTATTCTCCGCCGTGAACCGTCACTCTGTCTCCGATCCTGAGCTTTTTGCCGCGCTGAGTACATACCTCACCGTTTACCGAAACATCGCCATCGGCTATCACATTCTTCGCTTCTCCTCCGGTAGATGACGCTCCGCTGAGCTTCAGGAAAGCTCCAAGCTTGATGTACTCTGTATCTATTTTAATTTTCTCTGTACGCGATACGGCTTTTTTATTGCCGCTCTTCTCACGCTTCAAATGTACCGGAATTTTGCGGCTCCCTTGAGAAACTGTATTCAATGGTGAGGCGTTTTTCCGCTTTGAAGCTATTGCGGAAATGTTCGCGTCCGTTGATTTCTTTTCAGAAATTTCTGAGCTGTATTTTTCAGGCGGTGTTCCCCGAAAATGGCTGCTTTTGATTTTACAGGCGCGGCTTTTATTGACAGCTTCTGATTTTTTACGCCCACGGTTATAATTTCCCCCGGAAAACGCGGCGGTTCCCGGTTTTGCGTATACTTTAGATTTCATTAGATCTGAGCCTCACGGGGAGAATCATGTGAAGATAATTTTTATTGCCGTCTATCGGCACGATAACGCACGGGGATATTCCGGTCAGCATGAGAACTGAAATTGTATCATCGGATATGGCTTTGAGGGAATCGAGAATATACCTGCTGTTGAACCCGATTTCAAGTTCCTCGGCGTTGCCATCTGTATCGCACTCGTCCTTGGCGTTGCCTCTCGCTGTTGATACGGAAACTGTTACCTTGTTGTTTCCGAATACGCACCTTACGGGGCATTTGAGTCTGTCATCGATCATCAGTGAGACACGCTCTATTATATTTATAAATTTTTTCCTGTCTATTTTAATATTATACTTGCTTGTCTGCGGAATAGCCTTGCGGTAATTGAGAAACTCCCCCTCAAGGCGGCGTGTTATGAGTATATTTGTACCTATAGTAAACATGATATGCTTGGAGCCTACGGTAATTTTAATGTTATCCTCTTTATTATCAGAAGCTATGCGGCTGACATCGCCGAGCGCGCTGCCGGGAACCACAAATTCCGTTTTGCCGATCTCGTTTCCCGTCAGAGTATCGCGTCTTAAAGCAAGCCTGTAGCCGTCAACGGCAACTACGGTTATCTGGTCGCTGTCAATTTCAAATAACGCCCCTGTGTGTATAGGTCTTGCCTCGTTTTCAGATACGGCGAATATAGTCTCGGCTATCATCGCCTTCAGTATTTTTTCCTGTATATATATTGAGTTCTGGTAATCTACTTTGGGAAGATCCGGGTATTCATCAGCCGGCATTCCAAGTATATTGAAATCAGCGAATCCGCAAACGATATTGACGCTGAGGTTCTCATCAACGGTGAAAAAGACAATATCATCGGGAAGCTTCCTCACAATTTCAAGCAGGAGCTTCGCGTTAATAACAACTCTGCCCTGTTCTGTGACATCGGCTTTTAATTCGCTTATAATACCTGTACGCATATCGTAACCGGTAAGCGTTACATCCTCGTCAGCACTTATAAGGAGACCTTCGAGGGTTGGAACAGCACTTTTAACTGACGCGACACTGTAAGTGATAGAAACCGCTGTTGCCAGAGCAGCTTTTTCGCAGGAAAATTTCATCAGAATATAATCTCCTTTATAGACAAATAATTTTTTACAAACATAGAATACAGTTGCTTTCCTGTAAATAACAGCATATAAATCTTTTGTTTTGTATATAATAAAATAAAATATATATATGTAGTAGTAGAAGCAGTAGTCGGGGGAAAAGGTGGATAACCTCGAAAAACGTGAAAAAATCTGAAAAAACCGGCTGTATAAAACGGTGGATAATACTGTTCGGTTTTCCACAGAATAAACAGGGCATTCTGTTTTCAACAGTTATCCACAGTGGAATTGTGTTGCTTGTGGTTAATTCGTGGGGAAAACTTTAATCGTCAATCAGCGAAATTACGCGATCATTTTCGCGGAGAGTGACGGATGAGTTTCTTTCTGTGAAACGGCATCAGGTCAGGCGGCGTGTGAATATTAAGATGTGATGTTATCTGTCGAAGGTGTGCGCCAGCTTTTTCAGATCCTTTGCGAAAGCCGGAGAGTTGTTCGCCTCCTGCTCGATCTTCTGCACGGAAGAAAGAACTGTGGTGTGGTCACGGCCACCGAAAAACTTCCCTATCTCATTAAGCGACAGTGTGGTGTAATTTCTTATCTGGTACATAGCTACCTGCCGTGCAAGCACAACATCCTTCGTTCTTCGCTTTCCGGTCAGGTCTTTTACTGAAAGCTCATAAAATTTGGCGGTTTCTTCTATGATTTTATCGGGAGTAGGACCGTAATCGTCCTGCTTGTCAAGGTACATCCCCTTGATTTCGTTTGAGACAACGCTTACTGTTATGTCAAGGTGCATCATATCATTGTATGCTCTTAGCTTCTTTATGGCTCCCTCGATCTGCCTTACGTTCGCGGTGACGTTCGCGGCAACATATTTTGTGACATCATCAGAGAGATTAAGACCCACCTGAGTTGACTTTTTTTGAATGATCGCCACTCGTGTTTCAAAATCCGGCTTCTGAATATCAACAATAAGACCGGATTCAAACCTGGTTCTCATTCTGTCAGTCAAAAGAGGCACCTCAGAGGGGGGACGGTCTGACGCGAAAACCATCTGCTTATGAGCCTCGTGAAGTGTATTGAACGTGTGGAAGCACTCGTCCTGAGATGAGTTTGTTCCGCCGATAGCCTGAATATCATCCATGAGAAAAAGATCGGCTTTTCTGTACTTATCACGGAACTCTACATTGTGACCGGAGCGGATAGCCTCTATAAGCTCGTTCATGAAGTCGCGTGTGCGGACAAAAACCACCTTGCATTTGGGGTCGTTTTTGATCGCTCTGTTCATGATAGCGTATAATAAATGTGTTTTTCCAAGACCTGAGTCACCGTACAAAAACAGCGGATTATATAATGTAGTCTCCTTATTCGCAACGGCAAGAGCGGCGGCGTGAGCCAGTTTGTTTGAAGGACCGACCACAAAATTTTCAAATGTGTAATCATAGGACTGGTTATATGTGTCTTTTTCAGATTCCGGAGCGTTTACGACGATATCGACACGCATATTATCGCCGAAGAGATCTCTGAGAACCCTGTTTATCTTGTCCGAATACCGCATTCTGAGAACATTTGCCTGAAATTCGTTTGGAGAGAGGACGATGATGGAGGTATCAGTCATCTCAATAACTTTACAATCCTTAAACCATGAGTCAATACCAATATCGGACACTGAACTGTCAATATGTTTAATAATATAGTCCCAAAGATCATTTAACGACTCCATAGAAGTAATTCCTTTCGCTTTTCGGGATATATACCCGATATGGGGAGTAATTTTTATAATTAGAATATGTATTCGCAGACACTCGGCGCGGTTTGCGGACTTTGGCAGCCGGATTTTAAGTCAACAGCAGTGTCCGGAAAAGGCGCGTGCCTGCGGGTATAATTCCCGCGTATATCTGATAATATGCTCATTCTATTATAACATATATAACTATAAAATTCAAGGGCAAAAATGAAAAGAGTATGAAAATTATTAAAGTATGTGATTATCGGGTAATTTTTGCGGTACACTTCAGCTTGGCGCGGGAACCGCTGCCCGCAATAGCGAAGCCCTCAAGCTCCAGCAGCGATGATTTTCTGTCAAGTCCCCATGCGTATCCTGTGAGACTTCCGTCTGAACCTGTGACGCGATGGCACGGGACAATTATTGATATTGGATTTTGACCGACAGCTTTACCGACAGCCCGCGCAGACATTTTTGAGATACCACGGTTTTTCGCTGTCAGTTCCGCGATTTCTCCGTATGTTGCTGTTTTCCCGTAGGGTATGCGGGTCAAAATACGCCAGACCTCGTTTTGAAACTCTGTGCCATTAAAACAAAGCCGCGGCATAAAATCCGGAGCCTGACCGGAGAAGTATACATCGAGCCACCTTTCCGCGTCGATAAGCGCTGGATCTTTAAGCTGTGAGGGCGTATCATCGCGACAGAACGAAACACGCTTCTGAGCTTCAAAATATGCTCCGGTAAGAGAATCGCCATCGGAGATAAGAAGCATTTCTCCAAGGGGAGAGGTATATGTGATTTGGGGCATCGTTATCACTCCGTTATTAGTTTTATTTGATATATGGGGCGTGTTCTCGTAAAAAGAGCGTGAAACCGCAAGCTCCCGCGGGGCTGGCTGCTCCCCTGAGACACGGGAGAAAGACAATTTACGGCAACTGAATGGGCAACAATAAAAAATTTTTCTTGACAACCGCGTAATAATCGTGTATAATACACTTGAACGGACACGGAGAAGTCGCGTAGCCCGGTCGAGCGCGCACGATTGGAAATCGTGTAGGGGTCATAAGCTCCTCGAGGGTTCGAATCCCTCCTTCTCCGCCATCCACCTCTTTAATCACGGCTCATTCTCTGGAGCCGTGATGTTTTTTATGCTGTGCATTCCGGCAGAGCGTTCTGTAAACCCGGCTATGTCAGCGGATATATTTTTTATTTCAGTTAATGTAAACGGCTGACATTTACATAAAGCTGATAAAAAGCGCGGAACCGGGTTTTGAGCGTCCCGTTATACAGGTTTTTCGCCGTTTTACATAGCGGTGTACTGTGAATAATTTTACTCAAAGTCTCGCCGCTTTTCGGTCTTGAGTAAAATATCAATAATGTTAAAAAAGGAGAACACAAGTGAAAGCTATTGTTACGGTAATCGGCAAGGACACTGTGGGTATAATAGCCTATGTTTCAGGTATCCTGTCAGAAAACAATGTCAATATTCTTGACATCAGCCAGACTGTCATGCAGGACTACTTCACAATGATAATGATGGTCGATACATCTAAAGCGGCTGTGGATTTCGCGGCACTCTCGAAAATTTTAGAGGATTCCGGTCATAGCAGAGGTCTTGAAATTCATATCCAGCGCGAGGATATTTTTATAGCTATGCATCGTATATAATCGGAGGACGCAATATGATAGCTACAAGTGAAATTCTGGAAACCATAGAGATGATAAGCCGGCAGAGTCTTGATATACGCACTATCACAATGGGCATATCTCTGCGCGACTGCTCAGATCCTGACCCGAAAAGGTGTGCCGGTAAAATCTATGACAAAATAACGAAAAAAGCGGAACGTCTTGTAGATGTAGGCAACGAGATAGAGTGCGAGTTTGGCATACCTATAGTCAATAAGCGTGTCTCGGTAACTCCGATATCTATAGTCTGCGAGTGCTGTGAAACTGATGATTTTTCGATATTTGCCGAAGCTCTTGACAGGGCGGCGGAGACTGTGGGAGTGAACTTCATCGGGGGATTTTCATCTCTTGTCCAGAAGGGGTTCACGAACGGCGACATAAAGCTGATAAGATCGATTCCAAATGCACTTTCTATAACACAGCGTGTCTGTTCCAGCGTAAACGTAGGTTCCACCCGCGCCGGAATAAACATGGACGCTGTAAAAATAATGGGTGAGGTCATCAAAAAGACGGCTGATATGACTGAGGGGCAGGGCTGCGCGAAGCTTGTTGTATTTTGCAACGCCGTTGAGGATAACCCGTTCATGGCGGGGGCGTTTCACGGTGTCGGAGAGGCGGAGTGCGTTATAAATGTTGGTGTGTCGGGACCCGGTGTAGTCAGACGCGCCGTTGAGGAGTGCGCCGGTCAGCCGATAGATGTAGTGGCGGAGACTATAAAGAAAACAGCGTTCAGGGTAACGCGAATGGGGGAGCTTGCGGCGGCGGAGGCATCGAAGCGTCTCGGCGTTCCGTTTGGCATTGTCGATTTATCGCTTGCCCCGACTCCGGCTATAGGCGATTCCGTAGCGGACATACTTGAAAGCATGGGACTTGACTCGACAGGCGGACCCGGCACAACGGCGGCACTGGCGATTCTCAATGACGCTGTTAAAAAGGGCGGCGTGATGGCATCATCGAATGTCGGCGGACTTTCCGGAGCGTTTATACCTGTATCAGAGGACGAGGGGATGATACGCGCCGCGAAAAGCGGAAATCTGACGATAGAGAAGTTAGAGGCTATGACATGTGTCTGTTCTGTGGGACTTGACATGATTGCTCTTCCAGGTGATACTGCCGCCTCAACTATTTCCGCAATAATAGCTGATGAAGCGGCGATAGGCATGATAAACAGCAAAACCACAGCAGTAAGAGTGATACCGGTACCGGGAAAAACTGTCGGAGACACCGTTGAGTTTGGCGGTCTTCTTGGCACCGCGCCGATTATGAGAGTAAATCCCTCGTCAGCGGAATCGTTTATAGCGAGGGGAGGTCACATACCCGCGCCGCTGAACAGTCTGAAAAATTGAATTATACCGCTCGGAGTCAAAGTTTTCCTGGCTCTGTGTATAATACGGGATATTTTTTGCTTGTTAAAAAGGATCTGAGGCTCCAGCGGTTACGATTTATTGATATTAGCTTTTTATTTCAGTATTTTAAAGACAAAAAGCCACCCTTGCGGGTGACAAATTTGTCCGTGACCGGCTATTTTTCCAGAGCATCGATGGCGCGGGTCAGAAACTGAGACATACTGATACCCTCGCGTTCTTTGTATGCGCGTATTCTCGCTTCAAGCTCCGGTTTTACACGGGTCGCTACCTGACGGTATTTTATTCTGTTATATTCATTTTTCGCCGCACATTTTGAGACGGGTTGCTGATTATTTTCCATAATTACCTCCTTGAAAGCTGCTGTATTACCGTGCCGGATCGCCCGTGTCCAAAGTCTGAAATCGTTCAGATCTTTTGGTTTATCGGAGCTTTGCCGCGCTCACGGCACAATATACAGAAATCTCAAAAACTATTTATTCAAGTGTCTTGATTATTCGGATTCTCTTTATTATTATATCATGCTTATAGAAGAATTTCAAGAGGCAATTTAATTTTTTGTCACTTATATTTAAATATTTTGTTACTGCTCACTCAAATCAGACCGCGCACCTTCCTGGTTTAGAATGTGAGGGTGCTGACCCGCGTTTATGGTGTGAATGTTTCACGTGAAACAATTTCGACCGCGCACCTTTTTGGTTTAGGACGCGAGTGTGCTGACCCGCGTTTATGGTGTGAATGTTTCACGTGAAACAATTTATATTGCACACCTTCTTGAGTTTAGGACGCGAGTATGTGAACCCGCGATGATGGTGCAAATGTTTCACGTGAAACAATTTATATCGCGCACCTTCTTGGTTTAGGATGTGAGTATGTGAACCCGCGATGATGTGCGCGTTTTTGCGGAAGTCAGTGATTTATTGATAATCCGCGATGGATCGATGGAGTGTGCAGTAAATCTGAAATCAGTTAAAAGCTGATTTTCATAATCACATCTCCGGCTGACGGGGGAGCTTGGCAAAGCTTGCGGCAAGCTCCTCGTCCGATGGTGAATAATCGGTCATTGCACAGTCGTTATACTGTTCATAGGCTTTCATATCAAAGTAACCTGTTCCGGTAAGACCGAACACTATCGTCTTCTCCTCACCCGTTTCGCGGCACTTCAGAGCCTCGTCTACAGCTACGCGGATGGCGTGGCTCGACTCCGGAGCGGGGAGTATGCCCTCAGTTCTTGCGAACATCTCAGCCGCTTCAAATACGTCAGTCTGGTCAACGGCGACAGCCTCCATGTACCCGTCATGGTAAAGCTGTGAGAGCACCGGACTCATGCCGTGGTAGCGCAGTCCTCCGGCGTGTATCGGAGACGGTATAAAGCCGGAGCCGAGTGTGTACATTTTCGCAAGCGGACACACCTTTCCGGTATCGCAGAAGTCATACGCGAATCTGCCCCTTGTGAAGCTCGGACAGGATTTAGGTTCGACAGCTATTATGCGGTAATCAGCTTCGCCGCGCAGCTTCTCGCCCATGAACGGCGATATAAGTCCTCCGAGGTTCGACCCGCCGCCGGCGCAGCCGATGATTATATCGGGTTTCACTCCGTACTTATCAAGCGCGGTCTTAGTCTCAACGCCTATAACCGACTGGTGCAGCAGAACCTGATTCAGAACCGAGCCGAGAACATAACGGTACCCGGGATTTTTCATCTCCGCCTCAACAGCTTCTGAAATAGCGCAGCCGAGAGAGCCTGTAGTACCCGGATTTTCCGCGAGAATCTTGCGTCCGACCTCTGTTGTGTCCGATGGAGACGGCGTTACAGACGCTCCATATGTTCGCATAACCTCGCGTCTGAACGGCTTCTGCTCGTATGAGATCTTCACCATATAAACCATACAGTCAATATTGAAGTAAGCGCACGCCATAGCGAGAGCGGTACCCCACTGACCGGCTCCGGTTTCTGTTGTCACGCCTTTAAGACCCTGATTTTTAGCGTAGTAAGCCTGAGCGATAGCTGAATTGAGCTTGTGGCTTCCGGAGGTGTTGTTGCCCTCAAATTTGTAATAGATTTTTGCAGGAGTATCGAGCTTTTTTTCAAGGCAATAGGCGCGGACAAGCGGAGAGGGGCGGTACATCTTGTAAAAGTCCTGAATTTCCCGCGGAATCGGGATAAGGCGTGTATCGTTGTCAAGCTCCTGACGGATAAGCTCATCGCAGAACACGGGGCGCAGATCCTCAAAGCTCATTGGCTGCAGCGTACCCGGATTCAGCAGAGGTGCGGGTTTGTTTTTCATATCTGCGCGGACATTGTACCAGTATTCAGGAAGCTCGTCCTCTGACAGGTAGATTTTATACGGTATTTCACTCATAGCAGTTTCTCCTTCTTCGCCCACGGCGAATTTAAGTATTTGGTGGTATTCACTGCCAGTATAGCGCATAAATTACGCAGTGTCAAGGAAAAAATTCAATTTGGCAAAGGGTTTTGGTAACTTTCTGCCGGAAAAGCTGTGAGGTGATATACAGTTATAAAAATAATCATTACGACGCAAAAGGTCTTGAAAATACCGTGCTGATGGAATATAATACAAGGGTGCCGATCGGTTCCGTGCCGTGCTTACGCGCTGAGTGGAATCTGTTTTTTCTGTTCAGGCACAAATTACTCGTTGTATACGATACATACTCTTTACAAAAGAAGGAGAATGACACACCATGTCACTTGATGAATATATCAGCAATCTCAAAGGCAAATCAGTCACGGCTATAGGCGCGGGAGTGAGCAATCTGCCGCTTATCAGACTGCTGCTTGAGAATAATATCAGCGTTACTGTGAGAGACAAAGCACCGGAGGATAAATTTACACACGCCGAGGAGCTTCGTTCGCTCGGATGTCAGCTTATTCTCGGTGAAAACTATCTCAAGGATATATCAGCCGACGTTATATTCCGTTCACCCGGTATACGTCCTGATCTTCCGGAGATTCAGGCGGCTGTCTCAAACGGCGCAAAGCTAACGTCTGAGATGGAGGCGTTTTTTGATGTCTGTCCATGCCCTGTTATAGCCGTGACAGGCTCTGACGGCAAGACAACAACAACTACGGTTATCTCGGAAATACTCAAAGCCGACGGCAAAACGGTTCATACCGGCGGAAATATCGGTTCGCCGCTTCTTGATAAGTCAGGCTCTATGTCAAAGGACGATTTCTGCGTAGTGGAGCTGTCGTCGTTTCAGCTTATGACAATGCGTAAATCTCCGACACGCGCCGTTATCACAAATATCGCGCCGAATCACCTCGATTTCCATAAGAATATGGAGGAGTACATCAGCGCGAAAAAGAATATTTTCGCGAATCTGCCGCGCCCCGAAGCTGTAGTTCTCAACGCCGATAACGATATAACCTGCGGCTTTGCCGCTCAGTGCCGCGATGAGGCGCGTTTTTTCAGCCGTCTTGATGTCGTTGAAAACGGCGCGTACTGTGAAAACGGCGTTATTTATACATCACGCAATAATAACAGCGTGAAGCTGATGGACGCGAAGGATATATTTTTACCCGGTGAGCACAACGTCGAAAATTATCTCGCCGCTTTCGCCGCTCTCAGCGATATTGCTTCCTCCGAAGCCATGATTAAAACAGCAAAGACGTTCAAGGGCGTTCCTCACAGGATAGAGTTTGTCAGGGAGCTTCACGGCGTGAGATATTATAACGATTCCATAGCGTCAAGCCCCTCACGCACAAGGGCGGGACTGCGCTCATTCGACAAAAAGGTTATTCTGATTGCCGGCGGCAAGGACAAGGGAGTGCCGTTCGATGAGCTTGGCAGGGATATTCGCGAACATGTCAAGACGCTTGTTGTGACCGGCATGGCGCGTGATAAAATAATAAAGGCTGTCAATGACGCGGGTGGAGGCGTTCCGATTATCGAGAGGGAAGATTTTAAGGACGCTGTCTTAGAGGCTGCAAACGCCGCGCAAAATGGCGATATTGTTCTGCTCTCTCCGGCGTGTACATCGTTCGACAGGTTCAAAAACTTTGAGGAGCGGGGAAATCTCTTCAAAGAAATCGTGAAGGGTCTTGAGTGAGCTATGGGTAATTTTAATTTATCGGACAAAAACATTTTCGGAATGAGCCGTGAGATTTTATCGCTTGCTCAAAAGGCTGAGGAGAATGTTAAGCCGCGTTTCGCGGACTTTGAGAAGGTTGAGCTATACAACACCGCTAAGGTTCTTGCGGCGTTTCAAAGGCACCGTGTGACCCCCGCGATGTTCGCGGAGACTACAGGCTACGGCTACGATGATTTGGGGCGAGATACTCTGGAGAAGATATTCGCCGATGTGTTTGGAGCGGAGGACGCTCTTGTAAGACCGGGGTTTGTGAACGGCACCCACGCGATAACAGCCGCGCTATTTTCTAATGTCGGACCGGGGGATATTCTTCTTGCGGCAACGGGTACGCCCTACGACACATTGAGGTCGGTTATCGGTATTTCCGGAGACAATTTCGGATCTCTGAAATTCTACGGTATAGATTATAAAGAAGTGGGGCTTTGCCAGAACGGGGAGCCTGATATTGACGCTATAAAAAGAGCGGCGTCAGACCCAAGGGTCAAAGAAGTCGAGGTGCAGCGTTCGAGCGGTTACAGCGTCCGTCCGGCTCTGTCGGTTCGGAAGACAGGCGAGATTGCGAAGGCAGTCCATGAGGTAAACCCCAATGCCGCCGTTATAGTTGACAACTGCTACGGCGAGTTCACGGAGACTCTGGAGCCAACGGAGGTTGGAGCGGATCTTATAGCCGGTTCCCTTATAAAAAATCCGGGCGGATCTCTTGCCCCGACCGGCGGATATGTGGCGGGGAAAAAATCACTTGTCGAGAGAGCGGCGGCGAGACTTACAACGCCCGGTATAGGTCGTGAGTGCGGCTCAACTGTCGGCGGCGGGAGATTATACTATCAGGGACTTTTCATGGCACCTCATGTTGTCTGCGAGTCGCTTAAAACGGCTGTTTTCGCGGCGGAGCTAATGAGACTGTGCGGGTACGATGTAAGCCCCGCGCCGCTTGAAAATCGTTCTGATATTATACAGTCGATAAGCTTTGGTTCTCCCGAAAAGCTGTCACGGTTTTGCAGAGGGATACAAAGCGGTTCGCCTGTCGATTCGTTCGTCACACCGGAGGAGTGGGATATGCCAGGGTATGACGATAAGGTGATAATGGCGGCGGGAACATTCGTCGCGGGAGCGTCGATAGAGCTTTCGTGCGATGCCCCGATGAGAAAGCCCTACACGGCGTTTTTGCAGGGCGGTGTTACATACGCCGCGGGAAAGTTAGGCGTTATAAAAGCGGCGGACGGGATTATGAGAGAGTGACAGTCTATATACGCGGGACACAGAGCCGCGCTGCCTGCTTTGAACGCGGGTACCGCGCCGTAAAGAAGGCGGGTTTGAAGCTCAGGAGATGGCAGTACACAAAATTTTTACCTATTCATCCCAATTTCCCCTTGCAAAAATGACTGTAATGCGGTACAATAGTATATATATAAATTTACGTTTGCGGTAATGAGGAGCTTTTCCGTTTACCGCAGAAAATATAAATAAACTCTTCAGGAGGACAAGCGTATGGCAACCATAACCGCCAGTGATTTCAGAAACGGAAAAACCTTTGAATATGAGGGCAAACCCGTCGTTGTAGTTGAGTTTCAGCATGTGAAACCGGGCAAGGGCGCGGCGTTCGTGCGTACAAAGATGAAAAATCTCATTACGGGCGCGGTGACAGAGACTTCATTCAACCCAACGGCAAAATTTGAGGAGGCGTTTGTCGAGAGAAAGGAGTATGAGTACTCGTACAATGACGGGGGATTATACTACTTCATGGATCCCGAAACCTATGAACTGGAGCCGATAGACGGCTCAAAGCTCGGTGACAGCTTCAAATTTGTAAAGG
>CAZKLU010000013.1:0-5095 GCA_964553775.1 uncultured Oscillospiraceae bacterium
CTTTAACGCGAGTAGAGCCGATACTGAAATTCTCAGTATCGGCATTCTTACTTGGCTCAAAAAAATTGTTTCCTATATATAATTATCCTTGCCTTACAATACCGCGCTTTCGCTTTTGTGAAAAATGAGGTTTTAAGACGGGATCTGATTTGTTTTACAAATTGAGCCATCTAACCTGTCCGCATAATTTTTTATTTTTTTCTCCTTTCCCTCTTGCTTTTTTCATCAAATTTCGCTATAATATTTTCATTACAGGAAAAGGAGAATGTCATGGCACTCAAATCGAACAGTACCGAGTTTCCGACTGCCGTCTCCGTCTCGCGTATGCGTGAGCTTGATGCTTACACTATAGCGAATTTCACACCGAGCCGTGAGCTTATGAGGCGTGCCGCTGACGGTGTTTTTCAAAATGTCAACTGGAACGGCAAAACCACCGCTATCGTAGTAGGCGGCGGTAATAACGGCGGTGACGGATACGCTCTCGCCTGTATCCTCGCCGACAGCGGTTTTTCCCCAACAGTCGTTAAAGTTTCCGAAAAGCTTTCTGAGGACGGCGCGTATTACTGCAATCTTGCGCTTTCTAAGGGCGTGCCTGTAGTTTCATTTTCTGATAACTTGCACCTTTCCGGCTATGACATCATAGTTGACTGTATATTCGGAACGGGATTCACAGGCGAACCGAGGGGTTCAGCAGCGGCGGCAATACGCGAAATCAATATTAGCGGAGCATATGTCGTGAGTGTTGATATAAACAGCGGACTCAACGGAGATACCGGAGACGCGGTTCTCGCTGTGAAGTCAAATTTGACTGTCTCAATCGGTTTTTATAAGACAGGACTTTTTATCGGAAAAGCTCCCTCGCTTATTGGCAAGCTTGTAAATGTTGATATAGGGTTAGTTTGTCCATAAATAATTGACGAAATCTAATTTCTAAACGCAGCATGAAGTAATACGTTATTTTCTGGGCTTTCAGATATTTTGTTTTACAGGTTTTTTGCATTTCCTTAGAATTTTGGGAGAATTGATTATATGAAATTTATCCATCTTTCTGATCTTCACCTCGGCAAACATCTCTGTGAGTACTCTCTTATTGACGATCAGCGCGACATATTAGACCGTATACTTGAAACGGTAAGAAGCGAAAAACCCGATGCTGTACTTATTGCGGGTGACATTTATGACAGACCGGTTCCTCCAACTGAGGCGGTGAAGCTTTTTGACTGGTTCCTTGTGGAGCTGTCAAATTGCGGACTTCACGTTTTTGTGATAAGCGGCAACCATGATTCTGCGGAGCGTATTTCATTCGGTGGAAAGCTTATGGAGCAAAGTCGCGTGCATATCTCGCCGGTCTATACCGGAGAAATCAGTCCTGTAACACTCAGCGATAGCTATGGCAATGTCAATATTTATATGCTCCCGTTCGTAAAACCGGTCGATGTTCGTTCCTGTTTTCCCAACGCTGAAATCGGATCATACACCGATGCTGTCAAAACAGCGATCGAAAATATGGACATTGACACATCTGAGCGTAATATCCTGATTGCTCACCAGTTTGTGACCGGTGCAGAACCAACAGAACGTTCAGGTTCCGAGGAAACTACATCAGTCGGCGGTCTTGATAATGTTGATGCCTCCGTGTTTGACTGCTTCGACTATGTTGCACTTGGACATATTCACAGGACGCAGAATATCGGTTCCGAAAGAATACGCTACTGTGGCGCGCCGCTTAAATACGCTATTCTCGAGGTGGGGCAGCAGAAATCGCTTACAGTTGCGGAACTGAAGGAAAAGAATAATCTCACCGTTCATGAGGTACCGCTTATTCCGACCAGAGATGTTACCTGTATCCGTGCAGAATTTAACAGCTTAATTTCACCTGATATGTACGGAGATGAATACTATCAAAACTCATATGTACACTTCATTATTATAGATAACGATGAAAAAGCAGGTGCCGCCGCAATACTGCGTGACCTCTACCCATGGTTTTTGAGTATGGTATACGATAACAAGCATAAACGCTATATTGCAAATTATGACATGGATGTCATTCCTAAAATCAGAACAAATTTAGAGCTTTTCGCTGAGTTTTTTAAGTCGCGTACAGGTGAGCGAATGTCTTTGGAACAGGAAGAATATATGCGTAAACTCATTGAATCGGCGGAGGAAAGTATACGATGAAACCAATTAAACTCGTTATGTCAGCGTTTGGACCGTATGTTGACAATACGGAGATAGATTTTGGCACACTCGGCAGCAGCGGTCTGTACCTGATCTGCGGTGACACCGGAGCGGGTAAAACAACAATATTTGACGCGATAACCTTTGCACTCTACGGCAAAGCAAGCGGAGGAGTACGGGATGCTAATATGCTCCGCTCAAAATATGCCGAACCCGGAACAGAGACTTTCGTTGAACTGACTTTTTCCTACGGCGGAAACGTATATAAAGTCAGACGCAAACCGGAATACGAGCGTGTTAGAACGCGAGGCGAGGGCTTCACTACTGTTCCGGCAGATGCGGTACTGTACGATGGAGCCGGCAGAGTATTAGCGTCCAGAACGCGGGATGTCAATGTAAAAATTGAGAGTCTTCTTCATATAGGCAAGGAACAGTTCTCCCAGATTGTGATGATAGCGCAGGGAGATTTTCAGCGGCTTCTTCTGGCAAAAACAAATGAGCGTCAGATGATATTCAGAAAGCTCTTTCAGACACAGGTCTTTGACACAATACAGGAGCAGCTTAAAAATGACTTCTCCGCACTTACCAATGAACGTAATGAGTACATAAGCAGAGTACGCAGTAACATGAGGTCTATTGATATTCCCGAAGATTCTCCATTTGCGGAAGATGCACAGGCTGTGAAAAATATAACGTGTACGGCTGAGGATGCCATCCAAACGCTTCGAAAACTCAGGCGCGGAGATCAGGAGTTGATTGAAAAGTGTGAATCTGAGCTTACCGAAATTGAAGATCAATCAAACGAACTGACCGCAAAGCTTACTCTCGCAAGGCAGCGCAAGGATCAGGAGAACAAGTTAGCTGAATCAAAATTGCAGCTGCCATTTAAGGAATATCACCTTCAAAAGGCGGAAAATGAGCTTGAGGTTCAGAAAGAAGAACACAAACGCACCGAGGAGCTTTTGAATAAAATAGCCGTATGCGAAAATATACTTCCGGAATATGACAAACGTGAAGAGCTGCGTATGGAACGTGACACAAACAATAAAACAATAGACTCTCTCAACGATACAATCGCGACTGTGAAAGAGCGTGTTGAGGATAGACAGGTGTATCTCAGTCAGCTTATCACGGAACAGGAAGGTCTTGCTGATATTGGCATAGAATTTGAGCGCGTCAGATCCGACAAGGAAAAGGCTGAGAACGTGCAGAAGGAGCTTTTGAATCTTGAACGCGATTTTGAGGAATGTAAAAAGCTCAATGAGCAAATTCTCAAAGCACAGGATAATTGCAAAGCATTAAAGGAAGATGCTAACAGAGCAAACGCTGAATACCGCGAAAAATATAACGCCTATTTAATGGAGCAGGCGGGAATCATTGCATCAGAACTAAAGGATGGCGAGCCGTGTCCCGTCTGCGGTTCTGTTGAACACCCGTGTAAAGCTGTTAAATCCGCTAACGCACCGACTAAGGAGGAACTTGACAAGTGTGAGAGCGATTCTAAGAGTGCCGATAAAAGGTTCACCGAAGCAAGCGAAAAAGCTATGGAGTTAAATGGCAAACTAACCGAAAAACGTGCTGCTGTCACTGAGAAAAGTAAGAAAATTCTCGGAGCGGACGTATCTGCGGAGATTATCGATGAGCGAAAGTCGGAAATCTCTGATAAAATCAAGAGTCTCACCGACAAATTATCCAATTTACAGAACCTTATGAAACGAAAAAAATACCTCGACGACGAGGTACTGGAGATCGATAACAACCTTAAAAAGCTCCAAAGAGAAATTGAGGACACAGAAAAAAAGATAGCAGAGTTTATCGGGCAGAATAAACGACTTGAGCAACAGCTTATCGAATATGATGAAAAACTGAGTTTTCCAAGCAAATCGGAAGTAGAGCAAGAGATTGCCGCACTCAGGCAAGAGAAAAAATCCCTTGACAATGCTCTTGAAAACGCGAGGGAACTTGTTGATAAATGCCGCAGAGAGGTCAGTGAACAGAAAACAATAATCGCTGAGACAGAAAAAGCTTTGGAGAATCTCCCTGAATCAGATGCCGATAAACTGATTCAGCAGCAGACTGAGCTTAACAGCAGGAAAGAAATGCTTAACAATAAACTACGCCGTGCCGATATAAGATATGACAGAAACAGGGATATATGTAAGCGTCTTGAAGATGATTCGAAAGTTCTTGCCAGTATGAACAGCAAATTTATATATATTGAGCCGCTTTGGCGTGTTGCGACTGGCGCAGGAGGCTTAAATGGCAAGGTCAATTTAGAAACTTATATACAAATGACGTATTTTGACCGTGTACTGCGCCACGCAAACAGGCGGTTTTTATCAATGACCAACAACCAATATGAACTCCAGAGGCGAAAGAGATTCAGCAATCAATCTCAGTCCGGTTTGGAACTTGATGTAATTGACCACTTTAACAATTCCGTACGCAATGCTGAAACGCTGTCAGGCGGAGAATCGTTCAAGGCAGCACTGGCTTTGGCTTTGGGGCTATCAGACGAAATACAGAGTCGTGCCGGAGGTGTACATCTTGACGCACTTTTTATTGACGAAGGTTTTGGATCTCTTGATGACAGTTCTCTTGAACAGGCGATAAATGTTTTGTTGGAACTTACTGACGGGAAAAGACTAATTGGCATCATCTCTCACGTTGGCGAACTAAAGCGGCGCATAGGCAAACAAATTCGGGTCACAAAAAATGTTTCCGGAGGAAGCCGCGTTGATATAGTCACGGATCTGTAATTGCTCTCAATAACAAAAAGATTTTGGCTATGAGGAATTTGTGTCAATCAGTAAATGTCGGTGCCGCGAACGAGACTGTGAAATACATCGCCTTTCTATAAGTTTACCGCAACTTGCGATTTCAAAAGATTTACTTTCACGAATTTTGACAAATG
>CAZKLU010000013.1:5195-34534 GCA_964553775.1 uncultured Oscillospiraceae bacterium
ACCGCAACTTGCGATTTCAAAAGATTTACTTTCACGAATTTTGACAAATGGTTAAAGGTTCAGAAAATGACGAGTCTATAGATAGCAGCCTTTGCGGAATAATTATTTACAAATCAAAAGTATAAGGAATATGACATTTCAGAAAATCTGCCGCAGATGATTTTGTCTGTGGATGCGAAGATAAAATGGGGATAACAGTATGACTAACTACCGCACAGAACATGATACACTGGGAGATGTCCGCGTTCCCAGTACCTGCTTTTGGGGCGCACAGACGCAACGGAGCTTAGAGAATTTCGCAATCGGTACGGAGAAAATGCCAACCGAAATTATTGATGCTTTTGCTTTGCTTAAATCAGCCGCCGCAACAGCCAATTTCCGGCTCGGTTTTCTTGACAAAGGCAGGGAAAACGCAATTACATCCGCTGCCGCTGATATTCTCGAAGGCAAGTACCCCGACGAGTTCCCGCTCAAGGTCTGGCAAACGGGCAGCGGAACTCAGACAAATATGAATATGAACGAGGTTATCGCGCATATAGCGGAAAAGGATTTTCCGGACATCAAAGTCCACCCAAACGACCATGTCAATATGTCGCAAAGCTCCAATGACACGTTTCCAACGGCTCTGCATATTGCCTGCGTGTTGACCGTGAGGAACCATCTTATTCCCGCTATTGCTCATATTATAGATACAATGAAGCGTCTTGAGAACGAAAACCGCGATGTTGTTAAAATAGGTCGTACACATCTTCAGGATGCGGTTCCACTGCGCCTGTCACAGGAAATCTCCGGCTGGCGCGTCATGTGTGAAAAAAGTCTTGAAATGATAGAATCAGCGGTTGAGCATGTAAGATACCTCGCTATAGGCGGTACGGCTGTCGGTACGGGACTTAACTGCCCCGGAGAATTTGCCGAATTTTGTTGTGAAATTATATCAGAAATGACTGGCGAGAAGTTCTTTTCAGAGCCGAACAAATTTCACGCCCTGACATCGAAGGACGCTTGTGTATTTCTACATGGCGCGTTAAAGGCTTACGCGGCGAATATGATGAAGGCAGCAAATGATGTCCGTTGGCTTTCGAGCGGTCCGCGCTGTGGAATTGGGGAACTTCACATTCCTGAAAACGAGCCTGGCAGCTCAATCATGCCGGGAAAGGTGAACCCAACGCAGTGTGAGGCGGTGACAATGGTTGCTGTTCAGGTGTTTGGCAACGACACCGCTGTTGGCTTTGCCGCGTCTCAGGGAAACTTTGAACTTAACGTCTTCATGCCTGTTATCGCGTATAATATGCTGCAGTCAATAAAGCTTCTGACTGACGCAACAGAATCATTTGACAAAAACTGCCTTGCCGGACTTACGGCGAACAGGGAGCGTATACGCGAAAATCTTAATAAGTCTCTGATGCTTGCGACTTGTCTGACACCGCTCATCGGTTATGACAGAGCCGCCGAAGCCGCAAGAAAGGCGCACACAGAGGGTACAACGCTTCGTGAAGCGGTTCTTGCTCTTAATCTTATGGACGGCGAAACATTCGACAGAGCCGTGGATCCCGAAAAAATGGTGTAGCAGAGAGGTATTATACTCGAAACCGAAAAGAATTGTGGTTTTGAAGATTTCACGGTTATTTTTGTGAACGAATAAACTGTACGAATGAATAAACTTAAAAGTATAGCAAATATAGATTAAGGTTTATACCTCTATGTTTACGGGCTTTACTTTGATAGATGAAAAACTTAGCTGTAGTGATAGGGCATTTTTCAGAGATTTGCCCGATTTATTCATCAGAAAAAGCACCGGGGTGCTTTATGCTCGAAGCCGAAAATATTTTCGGCTTCGATTTTTTATGGAAATTGGGTCAATTACATATTCTATTTGATTAAAATTTCAGGCATATCCTGTAATGATCATAACGCTCTCCGTAAAAAACTGCGGTCGGTTATCTTTTAATAAAGATAATACGAAGAACAGGAAATTCAGAATTTTACGGGCTTCAGGGTATTTCGTTTTGTAAATTGCTTCTCCGCATAATGACGTTTTACGCCGCACGAATGGCTTGCCGGAAAATTGCGGATTTGCGGGTGTGGTTCACGGATTTTAGTTTATCAATTATCCTTCGTTATCTGCAAATTGTTTTTTCCCATCTTCTTATTCAGATGTATAAAATATAACACATTCAGCAAAATTCCAAATGCCGTTGCACAAGGAGCGGCAAGACCAATATATGTTAGGCTGGCATTTTCCTGTATGCTCATTATGTATGACATAGGCAGTCTCACAAGAAAAGTTTGTGCAAGTCCTTGAAGCATTACAAATACTGTTTGGCTATGCCCGTTGAAATAACCGACAAAGCTAAAAAGAATGCTTGTGACGATTGCTTCAGGCGCGAAGCCGAGAAGATACTCCGCTGATTTTGAGATAACCGCACTGTCCGTTGAAAAAATGCTCGAAACCAAATCGCCTTTGAATACTATCAGCAGTGCCATACACAGTCCTGCAAGGCAGCCAATTCCCATACCCGTAAACATAGCCTTTTTTGCCCGTTTTTCCTGACCTGCGCCCACGTTCTGCGCGACAAATGCCGCCATTGATTGCATCAGCGCAGAGGGAACGAGCAGAATGAAATTCACGAGCTTATTTGCAACTCCATACCCTGACGACGCATCAAGACCGAGATTGTTTATAAACGCGCAGAGAGCCAGAAAAGATAATTGCGTCAGGATCTCCTGAAACGCAATAGGTGCGCCAACCTTTATAAATGCCTTTACCTCATAATTTAACCGGATATTACGCAGCGACATGGAAAACGGCGGATTGCTTCTACAGATAATTACCACGGAAAGTAAAACACTGACCGCCTGAGCAGCAACTGTGGCTATGGCGGCACCCGCAGCATCCATTTTGAATACCGCTACCAGAAGCAAATCTCCGATGATATTGATAACACACGCGATTCCCACAAAAATGAGAGGCATACGCGAATCACCAAGACCGCGTGATACGCCGCTGATAACATTGTATCCAACGATGAAGAAAATTCCGCCACCGCAAATTCTCACATATTGCACCGTCTGGTCAAGTGCTTCCTCCGGTGCCTGCATCAAAACAGCAAACGGTCTGGCAAAAATCAGCATAATTGGTACAAGCGCAACGCACAACACCGCAAAAAAGCATATCGCGCCGCCCACAACATCTGACAGCTTTTCCGGCTTTCCCTGACCGAGATAGTATCCCATCCGCACAGTAAGACCGGTTGTCAATGCGGTAATGGTAAATACGACCATATTCACAATACTGCTCCCGGTTGAGACACCGGAAATACCGGCTGTCGAACCAAAATGCCCAACTACCATAATATCAACCGCGCCATACATTGCCTGAAGCACCAGTGCGCCGAACATCGGCACCATAAATTGCAGCAGTTTACCGACAATGCTGCCTTGCGTCAAATCGTTTTTGCTGTTATCCATAAATATTCCTCCTTGCGTAAAGCTCTATTATTTAAGCTGACGAGATTTCCTACTTTGAGTTTAAAACTGTACAGTGCCATTCTCAACGAACGGCGGATTTACATATTCTGACATAGAACCTCTTCAGCTTTGAGTACCGCTTCGCTCAGCAAGGCAAGTCCTGTGGCGAGCAAAACAGTAACGAGCAACAATAAAAAATAATCCAAGTTCTCAAAAAAACACTTGCATTTCCAATGAACCTATGGTACAATAAAAATCACGGTTAAATAACAAAGAAAGGATTGATATTTTTGCTCCAGATAATATTGACGGTTATACAGTTAATTTCTTGTATTGCCATCGTGGTCATTGTTCTTTTCCAAAGCGGCAAGAGTGCCGGTCTTTCCGGTGCGTTTGGCGGAAACAGTGACTCATTCTTAGCGAAAAACAAGGCTAAAGCTCTTGACGCAAGACTTGCGCGTATCACCAAATGGGTTGCCGCCGTATTCGCTCTTTTGACACTTGTTTTGAACTTCGTATAATAACGCGAAGCTCATTACAAACTCATCATCGTTCCGCAGTCGCATTTTATACTCAAAGCTGAAATGTTTTCGGCTTTGAGGTTTTGCGGACTTTTTCACGGGCATTGTACGCGCATAAAATCTGAGATGTTTTTCGATGTCAAAGCCGCTCGGAAAAGACCGCTTCACTGTGAAAGCCTCAGATAATAAGTCAAAGCCCAAATATTTTTACTGGCTTTTATTTATGCCAGTCAGTGCAATTCGCGGCAAGACAGTTTTATTTCGGTAAACGCGGCGCGGTTTCGGACTTGGCAAATCGACCCCATAAATATTGCCTAATCTGAACCGCGCATTTACTCTGCGTTCAGTATAAAAGCTTCATAATGAAGCTTTTGCGGTTATCCGAATAATAACGTAAAACAGAACATAGCCCACTATAATGTTTTCATAACAGAAAACTGACATAGTGGGTTGCTTTATACTCGAAACCAAAAGATTTCCAACCTTGCGGTTTTTAGATAATTTGCAGCGGTTTTTCGCACACAAATTTGAAAATATCTTTATGTTTCTATAACGTGGCGCAGTTTCAGGCTTTGCAAATAATATTCTTGCAAGTATAATATGCAAATGGCAAAAGTTATAGCTTACAAGTATAGAAACCGGAAGTTACCGGTATACTCCGCAGCATAACCTTCTGCCGAGTCTGAAACTGCCTTGAACAGTAAAGCTCTTTGCTCTTAAATGCGGATAAGATTTATCCAGAGCCGAAATTAATTTCGGTTTTGAGCAAAAATCGGGTTTCAGTCCAGTTTCAGCGATGGAGCACTGTATTTTCGAGTTGTCAATTCGCTGTTAAGCAGATACAGGCTGCGCGGATCATCACCATAGAGCTTCATCTTGGTGATCTGATCCTCGGAGTTCTTCTCCTCTTCACCCTGCTCCTTGATGAACCAATCCAAAAACTGTGTTGTGCGATAATCGTTGGCAGCAATCGCGGCAGAATATATGTTGTTAATAAGTGAGGTAACATATTTTTCATGCGCCAAAGCCACCTGCAACGGATCTATCAGGTCTGTAAAAGTTTTATCAGGCTTGTCAACCGCAGACAAAGAAACCGGCACACTATTGTTGTGAAGATAGCGATAGAAAAGCATGGCATGATCCAGCTCTTCCTTGGCTTGAATCTCGTACCAGTTGGCAAATCCGTCCAGACCTTTAGCGTCAAAGTAGTTGGCTATGTCCAGATACAGGTAAGCGGAATACATTTCCTTGTTGATTTGATCGTTCAGTAATGTTGAAACCTTTGCGTCCATAATATCATCCTCCATTTTTCACATTTGTGATATTAAGTAACTTTAACCAATACACTATTATATTGCAATCTCTTTTAAAATGCAAGTACCTTTGCTGATTTGCTATTAAAAATTCACAAAATACATTAAAAAGCACAAAAAGATCCGTGCTTATAAAATCAAATTCGGCATATTATGACTTCAGCACGGTGCATTGCCTAATATGGAACGGTACGGTCAGTACATTGAGCTTTTATTTGAAGCAGTGAATGGCTTCGGCTTTTAATTATAAGTAAACGTCAGCAATAATTACCGTTTACTATAAAACAGTAATTCGCCATTTTACTTCCGGCTTACGGTAAAACCGCTAAATTCGATATATTAAGAGGAATTTCTGATTTTCTTTGAATATAGAGCATACTGTCATATTTACAAAGCCGCCGGTTTCAAAGGCATATGCAATTATTCGTTAAATAGAAATTGTTTCTTAATTATTACTTGAATATTCTCAAGGCACTCAAATGACACTCTCCAAAAACATTTGACATATCCGCATTATTGTGGTAGAATATCCATTGTTAGAGCAAAGTTTTAGAGGTGATATTTTTTGGAAACAAACAACATAAGACAAATAGTGGATAATGTCGAAAGTCTCGAAAGCACCATTACCAGTGTGCGTAAGGCTCAGGAAACTTTCTCCCACTACACACAGGAACAGGTTGATAAAATTTTCCTCGCCGCTGCGACAGCAGCCAATCAGATGAGGATACCGCTTGCGAAGATGGCTGTAGAGGAAACGGGCATGGGCGTTGTGGAGGATAAAGTTATCAAAAACCACTTTGCGTCAGAGTACATCTACAATGCCTACAGAAATACAAAAACGTGCGGAATAATAGAAGAGGATGTTGCGGGAGGTATGATGAAACTCGCGGAGCCTATAGGTCTTGTCGCGGCTGTAATACCAACGACCAACCCAACTTCAACAGCGATATTCAAAACCCTTCTCTGCCTTAAAACGCGCAACGGCATAATCATCAGCCCTCACCCGCGCGCCAGGAAATGCACCGTTGAGGCAGCTCGTGTCGTACTCGATGCCGCTATAAAAGCTGGCGCACCCAAGGGAATTATTGACTGGATTGATGTACCGAGTCTCGATATGACTAACCTTCTTATGCGTGAAGCGGACATCATACTTGCCACAGGCGGTCCCGGCATGGTACGCTCCGCGTATTCAAGCGGTAAACCGGCTGTAGGTGTAGGCGCGGGCAATACTCCTGCAATTATCGATGATACCGCGAATATTACGCTTGCCGTAAACTCAATCATTCATTCAAAAACATTTGACAACGGAATGATTTGCGCGTCTGAACAGTCCGCAATAGTAGTTGATAAGGTGTACGACGATGTTAAGCGTGAATTTGCGTCAAGGGGCTGCTATTTCCTTAACGATGATGAGAAGGACAAGGTACGCAGGACGATAATTATCAACGGCGCGGTAAACGCAAAAATCGTTGGTCAGTCCGCGTATAAAATCGCGCAGCTCTCAGGCGTAACTGTTCCCGAGAGTACAAAGATACTGATTGGAGAGGTTGAGTCCGTCGATATAACTGAGGAGTTTGCACACGAGAAGCTCTCACCTGTACTTGCGATGTACAGAGCGGATAGTATAGATGACGCTTTTTCCAAAGCGGAACAGCTTATCGCTGATGGCGGCTACGGACACACATCGTCAATCTACCTCAACGAGGCAACCGAGGGCAAAAAGATAGCTGAATTTGCTGAACGTATGAAAACCTGCCGTATTCTTGTCAATACTCCGTCATCACATGGCGGCATAGGCGATCTATATAACTTCCGTCTCACTCCGTCACTGACGCTGGGCTGCGGCTCATGGGGCGGCAACTCCGTATCGGAGAATGTCGGTGTGAAGCACCTTCTCAATATTAAAACTGTTGCTATGAGGAGAGAGAATATGTTGTGGTTCCGTGCGCCGGAAAAAGTGTATTTGAAGAAGGGGTGTCTCGCAACGGCACTTGACGAACTTGGCAATGTTATGCACAAAAAACGGGCGTTTGTTGTGACAGACAGCTTCCTCTATACAAACGGCTTTACAAAGCCGATAACCGACAAACTCGATTCACTTCACATTGAACACGCCGTATTCTCAGATGTGGCTCCCGACCCGACACTTGCCTGCGCCATGGAGGGCGCGAAGCAAATGACATCATTCAAGCCCGATGTCATAATAGCAATCGGCGGCGGTTCCGCTATGGACGCGGCGAAAATTATGTGGGTCCTGTATGAGCACCCCGATGTCGATTTTCAGGATATGGCGATGCGTTTTGTCGATATACGCAAAAGAATATACACGTTCCCAAAAATGGGTGAAAAAGCATATTTCATAGCAATACCCACATCAGCGGGAACCGGCTCAGAGGTAACTCCATTCGCCGTCATAACGGACGAGAAGACAGGAATCAAGTATCCTCTCGCCGATTACGAACTTCTTCCTAAGATGGCGATTGTAGATGTTGATATGCACATGACAGCACCGAAGGGGCTGACAGCTGCATCAGGAATAGATGCTGTCTCCCACGCTCTTGAGGCGTATGCGTCAATGATGGCAACAGATTACACAGATAGCCTTGCGCTTCAGGCATTGAAGATAATCTTTGAGTATCTTCCGAGAGCCTATGAAAACGGAAACGACGTTGAGGCGCGTGAGAAAATGGCTAATGCCGCAACGATGGCTGGCATGGCATTCGCGAACGCTTTCCTCGGTGTCTGCCACTCAATGGCGCACAAGTTAGGCGCGTTCCACCATATAGCGCACGGAGTCGCAAACGCTCTCATGCTCAATGAGGTTCTGAGATTTAACGCCGCTGAGGTTCCACCAAAGATGGGTACATTCCCGCAGTACAGCTACCCGCACACATTGCGGCGTTACGCTGAAGTTGCTGAGACGCTTGGACTTCCGGGTACTACCGATGAAGAAAAGCTCGACAGTCTCTGCGCCGCGATTGATGACTTAAAAGATAAAATAGGTATTAAGAAGACAATACGCGATTATGTGCCGGACGAGCAGGATTTTCTTGCGCGTCTCGATGATATGACGGAGCAGGCGTTTGATGATCAGTGTACCGGTGCAAACCCGCGCTATCCGCTCATGAGCGAAATTAAAAGAATGTATCTCAATGCCTATTATGGCGTACACGAAAATGTTTAATTACGGAGGTGCAGCATGAACCTTGATAATGTTATAGCTGTAAGAACGAATAAGGTGGTATGCCGCGATGGAGACAAGTCCATTAAAGTGTTTGCCAAGGGGTATCCAAAGTCCGATATTTTGAACGAGGCTCTTAATCTGGCGCGAGTTGAGGAGACGGGACTCCCCGTTCCGAAGCTCTTGGAGGTGACAACCACAGATGACGGCAGATGGGCTATAGTCAGCGAGTATATAGACGGCATATCGATGGATAAGCTCATAGAGCGGGAACCAGATAAAAAGGATGAATACCTCGACAGATTCGTTGATATACAGCTCTCAATTCACAACGCGAGAGCACCGCTTCTCAATCGTCTCAAGGATAAGATGAATCGCAAAATATCACAAGCGGATCTTGACGCGACAACACGCTATGAGCTGCACACTCGTCTCGCGTCGTTGCCGGAACACAACAAGGTCTGTCACGGCGATTACAACTTCTCAAATGTTATAATAAGAGATGACGGGGAACCATTTATACTTGACTGGGCGCACGCAACACAGGGCAACGCCTCAGCTGATGTCGCGAGAACTTATCTTCTATTCGCACTTGCTGATGATTTAGAAACAGGGAATAAGTACTTGAACCTGTTCTGCAAGAAAAGCGATACGGCAAGACAGTATGTACAGAAGTGGCTGCCGATAGTTGCCGCATCGCAGTCGGTCAAATCCAAACCGGAGGAACGCGATTTCCTGCTTAAATGGGCGGACGTTGTTGAGTACGAATAAGATAATTTTATGGGATTTAGCGGCAGATGTTACGGTGTCTGCCGCACCCGAATTTTGAAAGGAACGCCGTTGACGGCGAAAACTGATTATTAAATCTATCACAAGGAGTGTTTATAATGGCGGAATCGAATCGTTACAGAATGAGTGCCAAGAGACTCGATGAACTTAAAGAAGAGCTTCACTATCTGCAAACTGTACGCGAAAAAGAGGTCGCGGAGCAGATAAAGGAAGCGCGTTCTTTCGGAGATCTGTCTGAGAACAGTGAGTACGATGAGGCAAAAACAGAGCAGGGCAAACTGTACTCGAAAATTGCTGAGTATCAGGATCTTATAGAACACGCGGAGATTATTGCGGAAAGCGAGGATTTAGGGAAAGTTGGTATTGGCAGCGTTGTCACAGTGCGTGATGTAAGCTCCGGCAGCACACTTACCTACAAACTCGTTGGCAGTCAGGAGGCAAATCCGATGGGCGGTCTCATTTCTGACGATTCCCCATTTGGACGCGGCGTGTTCGGACATGGCGAGGGAGATATAGTTGAAGTCGATGCTCCCGCCGGTGTCTTCAAGTATGAAATATTATCTATAGAGAAGCAAAGTTAGGAGTACAACAATGGCAGGAGAAAATAACACTGAGGAGCTTTCAGATATATTAAAGTCACGCCGCGATAAGCTCTCTTCTCTCAAGGAAGACGGCAGAGATCCATACCGGATTACACACTTTGCGCGCACGGCATATTCACAGGAAATAAAGAATAATTTTGAGAATTTCGATGGCAAGACGGTTTCTGTGTGCGGGCGCGTTATGGCAAAGCGTGGTATGGGCAAAGCGATATTTGCCGATATTGAGGATGACAGGGGCAGAATACAGATTTATATCCGTAAAGACAGCGTATCGGAAGATGAGTTTGCTGACTTCCGCAAGGTCGATATAGGTGACATTGTTGGCTGCGGCGGGTATGTTTTCAAAACAAAGATGGGTGAAATTTCTGTACACTGTGAATCCGCTGTACTGCTCTCAAAATCCCTGCGTCCGCTCCCTGAAAAGTTTCACGGACTTACAGACAAAGAGACACGCTACCGTCAGCGTTACCTTGATTTGATGACAAATCCTGACGTCAAGAGAACATTTATTATAAGAGCAAAGTTCATACAATATATGCGTAAGTTTCTTGACGCTCGCGGATACGTTGAGGTTGAGACGCCAATACTGAACACTCTTGCTGGCGGCGCGGCAGCAAGACCATTTATCACGCACCACAACGCGCTTGATATAGATATGTATATGCGTATCGCGGAGGAGCTGCACTTAAAGCGTCTTGTTGTCGGCGGCATGGAGCGTGTGTACGAAATTGGGCGGTGTTTCAGAAACGAGGGCATGGATGTGAAGCACAACCCTGAGTATACAAGCATTGAGCTTTACGAGGCATACACTGATATGTACGGCATGATGGAGATTGCGGAAGGTATACTGAGCGGCGCGGCGAATGAGATTCTTGGAACATACAAGGTTACATGGTGCGGTGAAACTATTGACCTCACCCCAAGCTGGCGCAGACTCACGATGGCTGATGCCGTCAAGGAGTATGAGGGAATTGATTTTAACTCAATAACAGACGATGATGCGGCTGTTGCGGCGGCGAAGGGTGCCGGCGTGGAGCTTGCGGAGACTGCTGACAAAACATGGGGCAACGCACTTTACGCAGTGTTCGATAAAAAAGTTGAGGAAAAACTGATACAACCTACTTTTATAACCGGTTATCCGGTAGAGGTATCACCGCTTGCAAAAAGAAACAGTGAAGACCCGCGTCTTACGGAAAGATTTGAGCTTTTTGTCTGCCGCAGTGAGCTTGCGAACGCATTTTCAGAGCTTAACGACCCGATAGACCAGAGACAGCGTTTTGAGGATCAGGCGAGGCTTCGAGCTAAAGGCGATGATGAGACTGAAATGCTTGATGAGGACTTTCTGACGGCGATCGAGTACGGGCTTCCGCCTACGGGCGGAATGGGTCTCGGTGTTGACCGCTGTGTTATGCTGCTGACGGGTAGCGACTCCATTCGGGATGTGATACTTTTCCCGACGATGAAGCCAGTGGACTGACGGAACCTTGAGTAAACCTATTATATCGCCAAATACGTTTCGGGAAGGATAGCTGCTGCCAACCTTCCCGAATTTTATATTCTTTTTTCAAAAAGCGGTTCAGAAACCGCAAACAATTAACTTATACATACAAAAATTAAAAATGTAAACTTCTGCAAACCCCTGAGCATTTCATTTTACGTTTTTTATTGTCCCATAGCTTTGCAATTCCGTCATGCTCCGATCGGGATTGACCACAGTGCTTTGAAAGGGCTATTTTCCCATTAGAATCACAACGATTTTGGATAAACTTTTATACACACTCAGACCTCATTTATAAGCGTAAAATACACGCCGTATAAATACGGTTCATCTTCTTTGGCAATAATCGGATATACAATCATTTTGCCATCGTCCTCGGAATACTCCGCAATCAAACGTCCGGTATTGAGAATGTACCTTGCGCTGCTCTCGGTTCCGTCTGTGAGCGTTACTTTCACTGTCATAATCGCGCCGTCAAGAACATCAACCTCTTTAGACAACCTATCAGCCATATCCGCGTCCTCGTCCGTTTCCGGCATCTCCTCCGGAGAAATCCACAATCCAATCATTGTGCCGCTCTCGTAGCTCATCGTAACATCGCTCCCAAGAAGCTCTTTTCGGTTTATAAAAAATTCTTCCTCATCGTATGAGTGTACATCATCGGTCGCTCCGTACTTGACATAATCCTCGGACGAATAGTAATCTTTCAGATCCTCATGTGAAATTCCTCCAATAGTTGTCTGTTTGTAAAATCCGCCACGGTCAATCGACAAACTAACCTCCGCAATGTTCTCCCCCGATATGCTGAAAAGCGACCCTGTATAGCAGCCAAATTCGGGATTACTCGCTCCGCTGCCGACAGAAATTGCAAGCTTCCCATCTTCACTCTCACTCGACAGAACGCTGCCGTTCTCCGCACATGACAGAAGAGTGAAAGCGTGCGTTTCACTATCTGTCAAAACAGTTCCGGTGTCTCCCACCGTATCATCAAGCGGCAGCTCTTCACTCTGCGAAGCAACTACCCCATCTGGCTGCGCTATGTCGTCTGACTGCGCGACACTGTCGGGAGAATCCAAGGTCTGCGGTGTTAAAATGTTATTGTTAAGCGTCAAAGCGGCAGCCGCGAAAATGAGCAGTACAGCAAAGCAGGCGGCGACACGGAGCGGAATACCAACATTGTGACGTACTTTGACATGATTTTCAGACTCAGAAGCGGCTTTAAGCACACGCTTGTTCAACTTCTCCGGTACATGTATTTTCTCGCAAATATCAAGATAGGCTTCGTTCATAATCAATTCCTCCTAAAATATTTCTCAGCTTCATTCTTGCACGGTTCAGTCTTGTGCGAACTGTGGCGGGCTGGCAGCCGACAATCTCCGCTATTTCTTCAGTTCTGTATCCCTCCGCGTAAAACAGATGTACAGTAACTCTCTGTTCCGTCGGAAGGCTTGCAACCGCATCCCAAAGCTCCCTTGCTTCATCGTCAGCCGTTCCCGCAAGACCCTCAATCTCATCGAGCGACAGCATAGGGCGGCGAAGTCGAAAACGTGATAGATCATGGCATCGGTTCAGCGCAACGCGGATAAGCCACGATTTTGTTTTTTCCTTGTCCCAGCTTGCGGCATCCGGTTGCTCCAAAAAGCGAAGGAAAGTATCCTGATACACATCCTCAGCGTCATATACGCACTGCGTCCGGCAAAGAGCGAGACGGTAAACTGTGTCACCGAAACTGGACATGGCATTTTGAAGCAGCCGTTCGCGATTATCCATGGGTATCATCTCCTTTGTTATCTCATCTTGAAAGTACTTTCATAAATAACACGTTCGGAGCTTCCCGATTGTTCCCGCTGCCACTCAATTTTTGTTTAGAAAGACTCTCATCCGGAAAAGCAAAAGCTCCGAATCAATTTGCGGATTCGGAGCTTTATATTATAAGTTATATCTGCAACCCTGTTGATTTATCGATGCGTACTTTGGAGATTAAGCAACCGGATTACAACCGCGCTCACATCGAAGCACACACGGCAAGTTGAATGTTGAGAATTAGCAAATCCTCAATTTCACAGCCGCGCATAACAAAGCGCGTTTTTCGTTCAGATGGCGTTGCCTGACGAAAGGAACGAGGGAAAATCAATATCGGGTTCCGGTGTCACATAGCCTGATTCGTTATCGGCATGAGGAACACGGATAATGTCTCCGGAACGAACCCTGCTGTTATCACGCGGATCCTCCTCATTGTATATTGAGCGGTACATTGAAAGTCCTGAACCTGCCGGTATGAGCTTTCCAATTATAACATTCTCCTTGAGTCCCAGAAGATGGTCAACCTTGCCCTTTGTCGCAGCTTCCGTAAGGACTTTAGTCGTTTCCTGGAACGATGCCGCAGACATCCAGCTCTCAGTTGCAAGCGATGCTTTTGTAATTCCCATTAGCAGCTGAGTATATTCGGGGTAGTTCACATTCTCACCGTCTGCCTTGCGTTTATCAAGCTTTTCAATCTCTTCACGCAACTCCGAAATGTCAACCACAGAGCCTGACAGCATATCAGTGTCACCGGCGTCTTCAATACGCACTTTCCTCATCATCTGGCGCACTATGACCTCAATGTGCTTGTCACTTATATCAACGCCCTGCTGGCGATACACACGCTGTACCTCGTTTATAAGGTACTTCTCTGTGTCCTCCTTGCCAAGTATTCGCATTATATCATGCGGATTCAACGCGCCGTTTGTGAGCATCGTTCCCACTGCTATCTCATCACCGTCTTTGACTCGTATTCCGGCGGAATACGGCACCGTGTAGGTTTTAATATCGCCCGATTCATGGTTCGTTATCGTTATTGCGACAAGCGACCCCTTGTGCGTATCCTCAAGTGAAACATGACCGCCTATTTCCGCAAGTATCGCCATTTTCTTTGGCTTTCTTGCCTCAAAAAGCTCTTCAACACGCGGAAGACCTTGAGTAATCTCAACGCCGTGTTCGCCTCCGGCAACACCTCCGGTATGGAAGGTACGCATTGTTAGCTGTGTTCCCGGTTCGCCTATGGACTGCGCGGCTATTACGCCGACAGCTTCACCGGCATTCACTGTCTCGCCTGTAGCAAGGTTAAGCCCATAGCATTTTGCACAGACACCGCTTTTTGCCTGACAGGTGAGCACACTCCGCACCTTTATGCGCTTTATATTGTGCGCTTCAAGAACCTCCGCGTCAGGGTGCGTCAGCATATGCTCGCGTGTGAAGAGCAACTCACCTGTACTCTCGTCCACTATATCATCGGACGGATAGCGACCGTGTATCGACTCGGAGAAACTCTGCGTAACCTGACCATTCTCTGTCTTTTCAGCTGCCCATATACCATTGTGCGTGTGGCAGTCGTATGCCCTTATGATAACATCCTGCGATACGTCAACCATTCGCCTCGTGAGATAGCCTGAGTCCGCTGTACGAAGAGCTGTATCGGCAAGTCCCTTTCTCGCGCCACGGCTCGAAATGAAGTATTCCAGTACCGTAAGACCCTCACGATAGTTTGCTTTTATTGGTATTTCGATTGTGCGTCCGGCGGTATTAGCGATAAGTCCGCGCATTCCCGCAAGCTGTCTTATCTGAGCCATTGAACCTCTCGCGCCGGAGTCAGCCATCATATATATTGGGTTAAACTCATCAAGGGAGTTCTGAAGTGCGTCAGTAACTTTTTTGGTTGTCTCTTCCCACTCGGAGACAACAAGGCGGTATCTCTCATCGTTCGTTATAAAGCCCTGACGGAACATATTCTCAATTTCAACGACTTTCTTTTCTGTCTCACTTATGAGCTTTGGCTTTTCGGGTGGTACAGTCATATCAGCTACGGAGATCGTCATGCCGCTTATCGTTGAGTATTTGTAACCCTGTGACTTCACATTGTCAAGCACCTCTACGGAGATTTCAAAACCGTGCTTTTCAATACAGGCATCTATTATCTTGCCAAGTTCTTTTTTGCCAACTTTGAACTCAATTTCCAGATCGAGGGAGTGCTCAGGGTCGGAACGGTCAACAAAGCCAAGATCCTGTGGTATCGGGTCATTGAATATAATGCGCCCTACTGTAGTATTGATAAGCTTTGTACAATGTACCCCGTTCACCTCTCCGCTGACACGGACTTTAATTGGAGAGTGTATGCCAACAACACCGTTTTGATATGCCATAATAGCTTCGTCCTTGGAGATGAACGCTTTGCCTGTGCCTTTTTCCTCACGCAGGAACGTCAGGTAGTACGAGCCTAAAACCATATCCTGTGTTGGAACCGTGACCGGTCTGCCGTCACGCGGGTGAAGAAGGTTATGCGCGGAGAGCATAAGAATACGAGCTTCTGTCTGCGCCTCGGAGGAGAGCGGTACATGAATCGCCATCTGGTCGCCATCAAAGTCCGCGTTATACGCTGTACACACAAGAGGGTGCAGTCTCAAAGCTCTTCCCTCAACGAGTATCGGCTCAAACGCCTGAATACCGAGACGGTGAAGCGTCGGTGCGCGGTTCAGAAGCACCGGGTGGTCTTTTATGACGATCTCAAGAGCATCCCAAACAGCAGTCTCGCCCTTGTCAACCATCTTCTTTGCTGATTTTATATTGTTCGCTGTCCCGTTCTCCACGAGTTTCTTCATTACAAATGGACGGAACAGTTCAATCGCCATTTCCTTTGGCACACCGCACTGGTAGAGCTTAAGATCCGGTCCCACGACTATAACAGAGCGTCCGGAGTAGTCAACGCGCTTGCCGAGAAGGTTCTGACGGAAACGACCCTGCTTGCCTTTGAGCATATCGGAAAGCGATTTAAGAGCGCGTGAGTTCGCTCCTGTAACGGGTCTTCCGCGTCTGCCGTTATCCATGAGCGCGTCTACAGCTTCCTGTAGCATACGTTTCTCGTTGCGAACTATTATGTCCGGTGCGTTAAGCTCTATAAGCCTCTTCAATCGGTTGTTGCGGTTTATAACACGACGGTAAAGATCATTCAAATCCGATGTCGCGAATCTTCCGCCGTCAAGCTGAACCATAGGTCGGATTTCCGGCGGCACGACCGGAAGAACATCTATAATCATCCATTCCGGCTTATTGCCGCTTTTAAGGAATGACTCTACTACTTCAAGACGTTTAACAATTTTTGCTTTCTTCTGTCCGGTAGCTGTTTTAAGCTCCTCGCGAAGACTTTTTGATAGTTCAGCGCAGTCTATCTGCTGCAAAAGCTCCTTGATAGCCTCTGCGCCCATACCGGCGCGGAAATCGTCCTCGTATTTCTCACGCATATCGCGGTACTCTTTCTCAGTGAGTATCTGGTATTTTATAAGCGGTGTATCTCCGGGGTCGGTGACGATATACGCCGCGAAGTACAGTACCTTTTCAAGAATACGCGGCGTGAGGTCGAGCATAAGTCCCATGCGTGACGGAATACCCTTGAAGTACCAAATATGTGATACAGGAGCCGCAAGCTCTATATGACCCATTCTCTCACGACGCACCTTGCTCCTTGTTACCTCAACACCGCAGCGGTCGCATATTTTGCCCTTGTATCGAATTTTTTTGTACTTACCGCAGTGGCACTCCCAGTCCTTTGTCGGACCAAATATCCGTTCACAGAAGAGACCATCACGCTCCGGCTTTAATGTACGGTAATTTATAGTCTCAGGTTTCTTGACCTCGCCGTATGACCACCCGCGTATTGTTTCCGGAGAAGCTATCCCGATTTTAATCGCATCAAACGTCGCGTAGCTCATTATTCGTCCTCCTCTTTATCGTAAGCTGTCGCGATAGGCTTTTGCGTATTTACTTTCATTTCGTCATCATCATCGCCGCCTACAGCACTCTCAATAAGACTCATAACATCGAACGGATCTTCTTCATCCTCGGCATCATCGTCATCGTAATCATCCAGATCATCAACATAATCGCCGATATCTGAATCAATGTCGGGCTGACCGATAGAAAAGCCCGCGTCCTCAATTTCCTTATCGTCCGATGCGTAACGCTCATTATCGACATCACGGAATCCGTGTGCATAATCGTCATCATCATCGTCTTTAAGCTCTATCTCCTCGCCATGTTCATCGAGTACTTTGATATCGAGACACAGTGCCTGTAATTCCTTGACAAGCACTTTGAACGACTCCGGCACACCGGGCTGCGGGATACTGTGACCCTTAACGATTGCTTCATACGTTTTGACACGCCCTGTCACATCATCCGACTTCACCGTCAGTATCTCCTGAAGCGAATATGCGGCACCGTATGCCTCAAGTGCCCAGACTTCCATTTCTCCGAACCTCTGACCGCCAAACTGAGCTTTGCCGCCAAGAGGCTGCTGAGTGACAAGACTGTAAGGACCGGTTGAACGTGCGTGAATCTTATCGTCAACCAAATGATGGAGTTTAAGGAAGTAGACATATCCGACTGTTACGGGGTTGTCGAACGGCTCACCTGTACGCCCATCGTAAAGCACACTCTTGCCATCGGTGCGAAGTCCCGCCTCACCAAGAAGCTCTCGTATTTCGCTCTCATGCGCTCCGTCAAATATCGGGGTTGCGACCTTCCAGCCGAGAGCCTGCGCCGCGTAGCCGAGATGGACTTCCAATACCTGTCCGATATTCATACGAGATGGTACACCGAGCGGGTTCAGCACTATATCAAGGGGAGTGCCATCAGGCAGATATGGCATATCCTCCTTAGGCAGTATTCTTGACACGACACCCTTGTTGCCGTGGCGACCCGCCATTTTGTCACCGACAGAGATTTTTCTCTTCTGCGCGAGGTATATACGCACTACCATATTTACAGACGGGTTCAACTCGTCCCCGTTCTCTCTTGTAAACACCTTGACATCAACTACTATACCGCTCTCACCGTGCGGAACCTTCAGCGATGTGTCACGGACTTCACGCGCCTTTTCACCGAATATTGCTCTCAAAAGACGCTCTTCCGCCGTAAGATCAGTCTCACCCTTCGGAGTTACCTTGCCAACTAATATATCTCCCGCGTGTACCTCCGCGCCTATACATATTATACCACGCTCATCAAGATATTTAAGCGAATCCTCGCCGACACCGGGAATATCACGGGTTATCTCTTCGGGACCCAACTTTGTATCACGAGCTTCTATCTCATGCTCTTCAATGTGAATAGATGTAAATACATCCTCCATTGCAAGACGCTCGTTCAGAAGTATCGCGTCCTCATAATTATAGCCCTCCCATGTCATGAATCCGACAAGAATATTTTTACCGAGAGCTATTTCTCCGTTTGAGGTGGACGGTCCATCGGCGAGTACCGACTCGTAGTGTACTCTTTCGCCCGCGTTCACGATAGGACGCTGGTTTATGCAGGTACTCTGGTTGGAACGTGCGAATTTTGTCAGCTTATACTTTTTAATCTCGCCCGTGTCGTATTTTACAGTGACTTGGTTCGCGTCAACGCTCTGGACAGTGCCATCGCCCTCGGCGCAGATAACAACCTTCGAGTCTACCGCGCATTTGTGTTCAATTCCAGTCGCTACTATTGGTGCCTCGGTCATAAGAAGAGGTACCGCCTGACGCTGCATATTCGCTCCCATGAGAGCGCGGTTCGCGTCATCATTTGACAGGAACGGTATCATGGCAGACGCTATTGACACCATCATTCTTGGCGAGATGTCAACATAGTCAACTCTGCTCTTTTCAACTTCTATAATTTCGTCACGGTGACGGCAGATTATACGGTTGTTTATAAATCTATTGTCCTTATCTCTCGGCTCTGTTGCCTGAGCTATCATGAACTGATCTTCCATGTCAGCGGTGAGATAGTCAACCTGATCGGTAACGCAGCCGGTTACTTTGTCAACTTTCTGGTAAGGAGCTATCAGAAATCCATACTCATTTACTTTGGCGTAGGACGCGAGGTATGAGATAAGACCTATATTCGGACCTTCCGGCGTTTCCACAGGACACATACGCCCGTAGTGGCTGTAGTGAACGTCACGGACATCAAACGAGGCACGTTCTCTTGATAGACCGCCGGGACCTAATGCCGAGAGTCGTCTTTTGTGCGTAAGCTCCGCAAGCGGATTTGTCTGATCCATGAACTGAGAAAGCGGAGAAGAACCGAAAAATTCCTTTATTGCTGCCGTGACAGGGCGAATATTGATAAGCGACTGCGGGGTTACTATATCGCTTGCCTGAATTGTCATGCGCTCTCTTATTACGCGCTCCATCCTTGAAAAGCCTATACGGAACTGGTTTTGAAGAAGTTCGCCCACGCTGCGCAGCCGTCTGTTGCCGAGATGGTCAATGTCATCCACGTTGCCGCAGCCGTGGCTAAGACTGCACATATAGTTTACGGAAGCGTATATATCATCTGGAATAATGTGCTTTGGAACAAGGTACTGCATATTGTCGGAGATGGCGTTTTTAAGCTCCTCTCCCTCGTATGTCTCCAAAAGTCCCTTGAGAACTATCCAACGGACGCGCTCCTTCAGACCGAACTCTTCAAGCGGGTCAAAGTCAACGAATCTGTCAAGCCAGACCATGCCGTTCGAGAATATTTTGACCTCCGCGCCGCTGTCACCCTCAACGTAGGCTTCGATTATTCCTATTCTGTCAAGCTCCTCTGCGCGTTCTCTCGATATTTTATCTCCGGCTTCCGCGACTATTTCACCGGTGAGAGGATCCGCAAGAGGACGGGTGAGCTTTTTTCCGATGATACGTGGCCATACAGCAAGTTTCTTGTTATATTTATAACGTCCCGCTGTAGAAATATCATAACGGCGCGGGTCAAAGAATAACCCGTAAAGCAGAGCTTCGGCGGAGTCGATAGTCGGGGGGTCGCCGGGACGCAGCTTGCGATAGATTTCAAGGAGTGATTCCTCGCGTGACTTGCAGAAATCTTTCTCTATAGTGGATGTTATAAACTCTTCCGCGCCAAAAACTTCAAGGAGTGCCTCGTTTGTAATCGCACCCATCTCGCCGCCGGACATTGAGAGCCATGTATATGGTTCCTCTGTCCTGTTTCCGATTGCGCGGAGAAGGCAGGTGATAGGGAGCTTTCTGTTTTTGTCGATACGAACATTAAACATATTGCCGGAGTCTGTTTCGTATTCAAGCCACGCACCGCGATATGGGATAACTGTAGTCGCAAATACATTCAACCCCGTCTTATCGAGAGTTTTTTCATAATAAACGCCGGGGGAACGAATTATCTGTGAGACTATAACACGCTCTGCGCCGTTTATAACAAAGGTGCCGCCGTCTGTCATGAGCGGGAAATCGCCCATGAATATCTCCTGTTCCTTAATGACCTCAGTTTCACGGTTACGCAGGCAAACGCTGACCTTCATCGGCGCGGCATAGGTGGCATCCCTCGCTTTGCACTCCTCAATTGAGTACTTTGGTTCCTCGTCCATCCTGTAATCAAGAAACGTAAGCTCCAAATTGCCTGTATAGTCCGTTATAGCCGCGACATCCCGAAAAACATCGCGCAGTCCTTCGTCAAGAAACCACTGGTATGATTTCTTCTGAATCTCCAGCAGATTCGGCATATCCTGAATCTCCTGTACCTTGGCAAAACTGTGCCTTAAAGTCCTGCCGTACCAAATTTCCTTCGGCACTAACTTCACTCCTTCTTGTTCTTTGTGTCCGCCATGATACGCACGGCGGCGTTGTAATTATTCTTATGAAACCTGTTGATTTTTTTCGAGGATGTGATATACTAAACTAAACCTGTGAGAACCTACATATTTGTTAATCTGTATCCGGCGGGTTTCAATAATAGCGGTGCATATATTTGAACGCGGGATTTACAGACAAAAGATTTAAGTTCGAGGTATAGTTCGGTTCTCCCGTAAGCGAGGGAGAGAATAAGTGTAGCAGCTCAAGATAGAGCACAATAATCATTTTATTTTAACAGATGTGTATACTTATGTCAAGTTGATTTTTGCCGATTTTTGGTCGGCAAATTTTTGTTTTTAAGGTGAATATAACAAAACCTTTTTGAATACGACTTGAACGGATAAATCTATGCTCAAATTTAGAAGGTACAAAGGGTAATTAGAAATCAGGTAAGCACCGGAAAGATTCCAATTTTATAAAATCAGCTCAATGTGAAGGGTGCTTAATGATAAGCACTCCAACGTCTGTTTCAGGCGAGTTGCTTTGTTTTCCTTAAAAAATGACGGAATAAAGTGCGGGTCGAGAAGTTCCCGCATAATTTAACGCAAAATTTTACACTTCTCTGATAAAAACCCCTTGCTAAAGTGGTTTTTTTATGTTATTATATATGTGCGCGGGAAAAGAAAAAAATAATTCAGAAAGGAGGATGAGTAAAATTGTCAATTCCGGTTGATAATTATATCAATCAACGTTTAGCGGTTCTGATTGACGCGGATAACGTCCCTCGCGGAACCCTCAAGGGGATTATGGAAGAAATCGCGCTCTACGGCACACCTACGATAAAGCGTATATACGGAGACTGGACTTCACCAAATATTTCCGGTTGGAAATCATCGCTTCTTGAAAACGCGGTCACGCCAGTTCAACAGTATAGCTACACAACGGGGAAAAATTCTACCGACTCGGCCATGATAATCGATGCCATGGACATACTTTACACTGAGAAAGTTGATGGCTTCGTTCTCGTGTCCAGCGACTCGGACTTTACGAGACTCGCTATAAGGCTCAGAGAAGCCGGAATGATGGTTATCGGTATCGGAGAGAAAAAAACTCCAAGTCCATTTATCGTCGCTTGTGATAAGTTCATCTATATTGAGGTTATACGACAGCACACGGTTGAAAGTACGGTTCCCGACAGTTCTCTCCCAGCCGATAAACGCAAACAGCAACGTTCGCGGGGTGAGGGCGAATCAAGTCTCAAGGATATAGAGAAAATGATAGCGGAATCAATAGCTGATCTGTCGAACCTTACAAGCGACACAGGAGGATCTGTATTCATGGGTGAACTTGGCAATCTCATACTCAAAAAGCAGCCTGATTTCGACTGTCGCAATTATGGCTTTAAGTCTTTGAGTGCGATGATAAAGTCGATGGATCGCTTTGAGGTTGAGTTTCGTCCGACCACAGATCCCAATATCAAACATCCATATGTACGAAACAGGGATAAAGAATGAAAAAGAAAAAGCGAAAAGGCAGCATTATTATACCAGCTTTCATAATTGCAGCAGCGGTGTTTTTGATTTACGACAGCAACACGAGAATAGTTATTGACAAGTACACTTTGGAAAGTAATAAGCTGCCGGAGAATTTTGATGGATTTCAGATAGTCCTTCTCTCAGATATTCACAACGCCGTATTTGGGGATGGAAACGCTGACCTTTTTGACGCTGTATCGATGTGCGAACCGGATATTATAGTCCTGACAGGGGACATAATAGATGGTTCTGCCGAAAGAGATGACGAGTACCTTACGGAGCTTGCCGATGGTCTTTTGAAAATCGCGCCAACGTACTATGTGACGGGCAACCACGAGTGGGCATCCGGCTGGGTGAGCGGTATATTTTCTATTCTCAAAAGTCGAGGTGTGACGGCTTTGAGAAACGAATATACGCTGCTGAAACGCGGCAGCGAGGAAATAGTTTTAGCGGGCGTGGATGATCCTAACGGTCCCTACGACCAGAAATCACCTGAAGAACTTGTAAGTGAGATACGATCCGTGAAGGGAAACGAGCTTATAATTATGCTCGCGCATCGCAACACGGAGCTTTCGCTGTGGGCTTCCCTCGGTGTTGACATCATTTTTTCAGGACACGCGCACGGTGGTCTTATCAGACTTCCGTTCACCGATGGGCTTATAGCACCTGGTCAGGGACTTTTCCCAACATGGACATCAGGTATCTATACAGAGGGTGAATCACAGATGGTGGTTTCACGCGGCATGACCGGTTCTCACGGTGTGCCGAGAGTGCTGAATAATCCTGAAGTTACCTGCGTAACGCTGCGCTCAAAATCAAATTAAATTTCATGTTCATTAGCCTAAATATTTGTCCAATGTATATTACTCGCGAAAGTAAGGTCAGCGGAACCTTTAGGTTGAATCGTGTTTTGGACATAAAATCCTCATACCCTTCACGGTTCAGCCGTAAATGGAAGTCGGTAAAAATGCTTTAATTCTGAATCATTTCACAAGACTTCCATTGTAAAGTAATATACAATTAATTTTGCATTACGGTACACATAATTTTTACCGCAGCCGGCATATAATGATAAGGTAATCATTTTGAAGGGGGTCGTAAAGATGAGTGTATTTTGTAAAGATGACGAGAAAAAGGACATAGACGATATGATATACGGTGACATACATCAAAAACCGAGTGAGAGATAAGTATGTGACTGCTTTTCAATGTTACGATGGACATGGGGTGAGAGAAATGTAAAGTCTGTTATTTTGTACTCAGTATAAACAAACACAAAGGATATGTGATAATATGATAGTGGAATATGAGGATTACAAATTTAAGCTAAACGCGATGAAGCCCCAGGTTGAGACACTTAAAGCGGCTGTGAAGCTTGATGAAGCACTGGAGGAAATAAAGAAACTTGAAGCTGAGAGTGAGCAGGAGGGATTTTGGAATGATCTTCAACATTCTCAAAAGGTTCAGCAGAGGCTCAAACAGCTTCGTGGAAAATGTGATAAGTTCACGGCTCTTCAAAACCGATACGAGGATTTAGTGACACTCTGTGATATGGCTATCGAAGAGGACGATGAAACGATGCTGCCCGAAATTGAGTCGGAGTACAGGGATTTTTCAAAATCGCTTGATGACGCAAGCCTTGAAACTATGCTCTCAGGCGAGTACGATTCGAGCAACGCAATACTTTCGTTCCATGCCGGAGCCGGTGGTACCGAGGCTCAGGACTGGACGGAGATGCTGTACCGTATGTATACCCGATGGGCAGAAAGACACGACTTCAAATATACGATTCTTGACTATCTTGATGGAGAGGAAGCAGGTATAAAATCGGCGGTTATCAAGATAGAGGGCGAGAATGCTTACGGATACTTAAAAAGTGAAAGCGGTATACACCGTTTAGTCCGCATTTCGCCGTTCGACGCATCAGGCAGACGGCACACCTCGTTCGCTGCTGTTGAGGTAATGCCGGAGATTACGGACGATGAGGAGATAGTGTTGAACGATGAGGATATTAAAATGGATGTGTATCGCTCTTCGGGAGCGGGAGGACAGAAAGTAAACAAGACATCTTCCGCTGTACGCCTGACGCACATACCGACAGGAATTGTTGTTGCAAGTCAGGTGGAGAGAAGTCATTTCCAGAATCTTGAGAACTGCAAGAGTATGCTTCGGGCAAAGCTTGCGGAGATAAAAGAGCGTGAGCATCTTGAAAAAATAGAGGACATAAAGGGTGTGCAAATGAAAATCGAATGGGGCAGTCAGATACGGAGTTATGTGTTCATGCCCTATACGCTCGCGAAGGATCATCGGACAGGGTATGAAAACGGAAACATAAATGCTGTGATGGATGGAGATATTGATGGATTTATAAACGCATACCTGACAATGAAAGCACAAAGCTGATGGAGATTGGAAATTCAAAAATAGCATATATAAATAAGCACTCAGGAGTACAGGCAAAATGCTATGCTTATGAATTGCGGTTTTGCTGGTTGCAGTAGACGGCAGCAGCAATCGCCGTTTACTGTAAAGTTATAAGTTGCTGTTTTAATACCATCATACAGCGGAACCGGTAAGCCCTGATTATACTAATCAGAATTAAAAATCTCACTTAATATAATTATTTTCAAATCCATACCAAGCAAAATACTACCGCATTGGCGCATTTTGAATACCATATTTGTGAACATCAATTTGCGGACTCAATAAAACGCACTGTATTATAGAAACACGATTCCCATACTCTATGAGTAATGTCATAAAGTATGGGGTTTTCTATATGTTCGCGCATAAGAGTTGCGGAACTTAAAATTTCACAGCGCTTATGGGAATCAATTTTGCGGAAACATAACCATGCTTTAGGTGTTTTACGCTGAAGGATGTGCAATATAATCCGATCTTATTTCTTGTTGCAATTCCGTCTGAATAGACAGCTTCAGACAATGCAGCGAGATGTAAAGCGTTGGCAAAAATCACCTTAGAGAAAAGCGGCGTGAAACTTTGCTGGCAGTAAATGCGTAAAATGCCACAAACCGGAAATTAACTAAAAAACGAACTGACACAATGTGTGAACGTAATTCACTGTCTGTTTACAGTCTATTTACTCTCAAAATGCCGCATTTTCACACTTATTTTTTTGCAACTTCTGTATTGCGAAATAAGTGTTCCCGTGCTATAATAGCGTTGATAACAAAATGAAAGGAGAGTCTATTTATGCCATACATTGAATCAAAAATCACTCTGCCGGTCACAGACTCAAAAAAAGAGTCTATAAAGTCTAAGCTCGGTGAGGCAGTGTCGATTATCCACAAGCCGGAGTCATATCTCATGGTCGGTATAGAGGATAATATTGACTTGTGGTTTGCCGGAACTAAGCTCGATAAGGGAGCGTATGTGTCCGTGAGCCTTTTTGGGAAGGCTTCGCCGTCTGATTACGAGAAGATGACTGCCGCTATTTGCGATATTCTTAACAAAGAGCTTGATATTCCCTCGTCCGCAATTTATGTGACATACCACCCCGTTAGCGACTGGGGCTGGAACGGCGGAAACTTTTAGAGACTTCAAAATATCTCGGCGGGTGCGGATTTTCAAGCACGGATTTGCTGAGTTATATGACGAAAGCGCACTGACGGATGTACGTTTTTTCAACGCGGTAATCGACAGATTTTGTTGAAAAGATGTATGCGAAAATATACTAAACAGGCTACAAAGTCATTTATTTGCAGAGTCTTAGACCATAAAATACGAGCATTCTAAAAAAGAACAAAACATTTGTCTGTGAAAAATTGCGGAGGCTCTGTTTTCGCAGGAAAAGCACTGTTATGATCCGATTTTATAAAACGGCACTGTATTTTATTGTTTAATATAATGCCCCCAATATTTAACGATTACTGAGATACATTTGATCTAAGAAAATTCATCAGCATATTTTCAGAAAGAAGGAATTTTATAATGAAAAATAATCTAAAGAAACTTACAGTAATACTATTGTCATTTGCGCTTATATTCGCTCTTGTTGCCTGTGGTGGAAACGATACTGACACATCTGACGATTCATCAGATTCTCAGACCAGCGATGACACCAACGATACAGCAGAACCCGACACCACCGAACCGGTCAACGGAGAAACAGCCGACACAACGGATTCTGCTGACAGCAGCGACAACTCGGAGTCTTCAGACGAAGGAGTTGACAATACAAGTGAAACAGAAAACACTGAATCCTCCGGTGAGCCGCTGAATGTATCGTTCATGAAGGGACCGACAGGAATCGGTGCTGCATATCTTATGGACAATCAGGATGGGCAATATAATTTTTCGGTTGAATCTGATGTTTCCCTTGTAAACTCAGGACTTATAAGCGGAAGTATCGATATTGCGGCTGTCCCGACAAATGTTGCGGCTACGTTGTACAACAAGACCGGTGGCAATATTAAAGTAGCCGCTATCAATACTCTCGGAGTGCTATATATACTTGAAAACGGAGATAGCATAGCGAACGTATCAGACCTTGAGGGCAGGACAATTTATGCAACGGGTCAGGGTTCCAATCCGCAGTATGTACTTGAATATGTTCTGAATGCAAACGGTCTTATTGACGGAGATAACGTAACGATAGAGTACCTTGACTCCGACGAACTTGCGACAAAGATGGCGGCGGGTGAACTTGATATTGCTATGCTTCCTGTTCCAAACGCGACAAGTGTACTTGTGAAGAACGAGAATATCCGTGTCGCTCTCAGCATGACCGAGGAGTGGGAAAGTGCCGGAGGCGGTACACTCACTCAGGGCTGCATTGTCGCGAGTGACAGTGTAACGGATGATGAACTTGCAACATTTCTGGAGTTTTACGAAACTTCTATAAATTATATGGCGGACGAAAACAACATTGATGACGCGGCGGCTTTGGCGGTCAAGTATGAGATAGTAGGTTCCGAGGCAATAGCTAAACGCGCTCTTCCCGACTGCAACCTCACATACATAGCTGGATCGGACAATATGCGCGAAACGCTTGCCCCGTATTACGAAATACTTGCCTCGTTCAACGCCGATTCAATCGGCGGCAGTGTACCCGATGACGCATTCTATAGGGAAATCAGCTGATGCCGCACGGCGGTAAAGGTGAAAATACTCATATAAAAAAAGTTGTACGCAGCACGGTAGCGGCAGTGTTTTGGCTTCTTGTTTGGCAGATTGCGTCTGTAGCGGTCGGCACGGAGCTGATACTGCCGTCACCGCTGAGAGTTCTTATGGCTCTCAGGGAGATTTGCGTTGAATATGAGTTTTGGCTGACGGTTTTCACAACACTTGCGAGAATAACAGCAGGACTTGTCAGCGGGATTGTTCTCGGAACACTTCTTGGAGTTCTGATAGCTCTGTCGCACACGGCTGAAAGTCTGCTGTCACCGATATTGAGAGTTGTGAGGGCAACACCGGTAGCATCGTTTATAATACTTGCGCTTTTATGGATCGGACGCTCAAAAGTACCTGGATTTATAGCCTCGCTGATTGTCATACCGGTGGTATCCAGTTCTCTTTCGGAGGCGATAAAAGGTACTGATAAGAATCTTCTTGAGATGGCAAAAGTGTACGATTTTGGTATTACGAAAACGATAAAGCACATTTACATCCCGTCAGCCGCAGCTTCATGGAACGCTGCCTGTGTCACTGCCGTGGGTTTAGCGTGGAAATCCGGCGTTGCAGCTGAAGTTCTGTGCCAGCCAAAGCTTGCTATTGGCTCGGAGCTTTATTATTCTAAGATTTACATAGAAACACCGGAGCTTTTCGCGTGGACAGCTGTTGTTGTGATGCTGAGCTTTGCGGTTGAAACCGTGTTTAGGAGACTATTTCGATAGATGAAGATTGAAATACACAATATCACCTTTTCATACGGCGAAAAGGTGATATTTCAAAATTATTCTGCCGTATTTGAAAACTCTGTAACTATAATTGAGGGAGCTTCGGGAATAGGCAAAACAACGCTTCTGAGACTGCTTGCTGGAATTGAAAAGCCGTCATCTGGCGAGATAACAGGTGTACCAGAAAAACCCGCACTGCTCTTTCAGGAAGACAGACTGCTTCCATGGTACACAGCGCGAAAGAATATCGAGATAATATCATCCAATGCCGAAAAATGGCTCAGGCTTATGGAACTTGAGGAAAATGTTAATTCACTTCCCAATAACCTGTCAGGCGGGCAGTGCCGGCGAGTTGCGCTTGCGAGGGTATTATCGTATGGCGGCGGTATCTTACTGCTGGATGAACCTTTCAAGGGCTTGGATCCGCCGCTTATTGAGAGAATAGTGAAGAGAGTGAAAAAACTCGGAGTGCCAATAATTGCAACATCGCATTCGGAATTTGAAGCGAGAGTGTGGGGAGGCACAGTGTGGAGAATGTGAGGTACTGTCATTCAGTGGATCTGTTCAGGTTCGAATAGATTTTCGATTTTGAAGCCTTGCGAAAATCTACGCGCAGATTGCCAAAGTACAAATATATGACAGGTTATTTTAATGCTGAATCCGTAAAATGTCTCTTTGCTGTAAAAACCTGTAAACGGGAATTGCAGCGAATTAAACAGTTTGATTTTAGTTGAAATATAAAACCGTATTTTCAATGTATGTAAGTAATTAAGCTGTTTAACTTCAAATTGTTTTGTTTTGAAGTAATAAAAGTAATCGAAAATCTCAGCAATTTTAAAAAGCAATTTTCATCATGTACAGAGGTTATGCAAGCGGGGAGATTATTACGCTATTACATCAGAAAACAAACTATTTATCTCTCCTTCGCCATGAAATTCGGCAAAGATAAAGACAACAGGCACGAGTATCAGG
>CAZKLU010000014.1:0-1973 GCA_964553775.1 uncultured Oscillospiraceae bacterium
TCCTCGATATATTTGCGCGTTCAATTATATCTACGATACTTATATCTTCTATGGAATATCTGAGCATTAAATCCTTAAATACTGCCATGATTTTTTCTGCTGTCCTGTCTTTCGCCACAATGTTTCCTCCTAAAATGTTATAAAACAAGCAAAATGTAACTTAAAATAGCACATCCAGTCTACTTTGTGACTTTACATTCCTGGCTTGAGGTGGTATACATAAAACAGATAAGTCCTATTAAAATAATCGGATTTAGCTGAAAATATTATAGCGCATTTTTTGCCGTTTGTAAAGGAGAAAACTAAGATGGACAATGTTAAAACAAATCCAGTCTGTTCACATAGCTGCGTTGATTGCGGCGTTATGAAATGTGGAAGCGGGCAAGGTACATATCCTGAATTTTGTTTGACCGCGGCTCTGACAGATGAAGAGATTGTTGAAATCGTAAAGTTATATCTTGAGCCGGAAAACAATCGTGTAGCGGTTGCTTCCGCTGAAATTGAGGGCGCGTTTTACGGACAGTATACTCGTGTTGAAGAAACCATTGAGTTTGCAAAGCGCATTGGAGCAAAGAAAATCGGAATTGCAACTTGTATCGGTTTATTAGAGGAAAGCAGAGTATTCGCTAAGATTTTGCGGCTGAATGGATTTGAAGTTTTCAGCGCGGCTTGCAAAGTAGGCGCGATTGAGAAGTCTAAAATCGGAATAAACCCTGTATATGGCTGTCTGACCGGCAATTCAATATGCAATCCGATATTGCAGGCAAAATTACTGGCAAAAGAAAAAGTAGATATGACTGTAATGCTTGGTTTGTGCGTTGGACATGATAGCCTTTTCTATAAATATTCGGAAGGCATTGTAACGACACTTGTTGTAAAGGATCGTGTTCTCGGAAACAATCCCGTTCAGGCTCTGTATCAGACACGTTCATACTATAGATGTCTTTTAATGCCCGCAAGTTTTATGGAGGAAAATGGTGATAAAATAAAAGCGGCTAAAGACGCTATCGCGGCAGCAGAAGCGGAAAGAGCCAAAAAGATAGAAAAAACGGAAAAATCTCAAAAGGCAGAAAGCTAAAGCAACATATTAGCATTGGATATATTATTACCTGAATATCTATTTATCTTAGTCAATATACCAAGCAACCGCAGCCTATTTGCGTAAATGAGAACCGTTCCACATAATTTCAAATCAGCATTATGGAGCATACCACAGTTAATACGCACACTGATAGTGCAGTGCCATCTCAGAGCGTTTCTGAGATGGCACTTTTAGTCTTTCATCTAACCAATTCAGATAACATCAAGAGACATTGCCGTTTATCTGAAGGAAAATTATACAGAAGTCGGCTAACTTATGCAGTTGCGGATTTTGTACTCTCGCACACAGCACATCGTAGCCCTAAGTCCCGTATATAACACTCTTCTACGAAGTATTTGTGGGAACATCCCTGATTTTCACAGAACAGTTTTACACCCCAAGTGCAATACCTGTCACTTGTCACAAGTAACTCGCATATGAGAGCATTTATTTCATTGTACTATCGGCAACAAGCTTCCGGTCATGCAATAATCCGACCGTCGCGGCACTTGTGCGCTTTGTCAGCCCGTAATCTGCTTATTATTGTTAATAGATTTTCGCAACACAAAGACTCTCAGATTGATGAAAATTCTCAAATAGTGACACAAGCCTAAACCTGTGCTATAATGGAACTGCCGCACAAGCACAACGGAAAACGATTTGCCGGACACGAAAAACTCATGAAAGCAATCGGTATGTCAACCTATTTCTGCGATTCGTATTTGCTGTGGTAACATGGCACCAACGAGAATACAAATCGCTTGTTGCGACAGTTCTTTCCGAAAAAGATATCCTTCGCTGATATTATGGAAGAACGGCTGCAAGAGGTTACAGATTTAATCAGCAATCGTCCAAAAAACATTTATGTCGTAAAACTCTGTCTGAGCTTTTG
>CAZKLU010000014.1:2073-33702 GCA_964553775.1 uncultured Oscillospiraceae bacterium
TTTCCTGAATCAGGCAAAATTGAGCAGGGAGGAATTTGATCTGTCTGATTGCACAGAACGCATAATGTCTTCGTGCAGCAATCTTCTTCACTACGGCTCTGTGCAAAAAAGAATACCAATCCGTTCACTAATAATCAGAATGAACTGACACCTATGTATGATTTCAAAGAGTTTACCCCTAACCGGTAAACGGGTCGCCGGAAAGCAAAAGCGCATTTTAGCCGACATAAACAGCCCGCAAAAATGCGCTATGTATTTGTGTTTAACTAATAACACTGTTATTAGAATTTCTAATATTTTTAGGCTTCGCCTTCAAACGCAGTTATCAGAGGTAAGCAAAATATCATCAAGGATTCTTCCCGAGCATCTCAAACTGATGTAACCGGATTAGACTCCTTTCCAGTGCTTCTCTCAAAAAGTATATTAGAAGCAACCAGAGTTGTCCAGAAATGTCTCCTCCGTCCGCTTGAAAACAGACCGGCATAGCTAACCTTTTCCTAATTTTAGCATAATTTTCAAGGGGAATTGTTTTCACCCGTTAAAAACATCGACAGACTTTTGGAAATCTGCTAAAACATCGATTGATTTTTAACTGATATTGGAAGATAAAATAACTTAGGAAAATAAAAAGCGGAAGTCTAATGCGGGAATTTCTGCTAAAATTCCGTCCAAAACTTCCGCATTATGTACTGGCATCCCCGGCGGGATTCGAACCCACGACCTTCCGCTTAGGAGGCGGACGCTCTATCCTGCTGAGCTACGGAGACTTATACAAAAATATAAACTTGTATTCCTGATTTACGCTCGAACCATCTACCAATTAGAAAACGGATCCTCTATCCTTGTGAGGTACGAGACATATTTTGCACTTAAAGACGAAAATGCTTCAACTTTGTAATTTTTCAAAAATTTCACGGCACCGACAACACACGGCAGGAAAATTTATCTTTACGAGTGCGGCACATCTTCAAATTATGTGAATCGGTGCCAACAAAAATATAATGCTTGCGTGTATAGCTATGCTGCTGTCCGTCTGCTACCCTATATTAAAACATTTTTATTGTTTTGTCAAGAGGGAATTTACTTATACTTCGATATTGGAACAAATCTCAGTCAATGTTCAGCAGACATCAATGGAAATTATAAAAACACAACACCGCAGCAAAACTAACTTCCCTAATTAGCCATCCAACCCTGCGCCGAAGAAAAACACGACTACTGGTTTAGCGATTGCGTACAAGTTGCCGTGTCTTTACAATTTGCGAAAAACAAATCCGTCTGTTTTGGAAACTGTAAATTTAATCAAAACCGAAAATCTCTTTGACCCTGCATTTTATTGAGACTATTGTTGGGATTATTCACACACATAATTTCTGAAATGTATTCAGAATTTGTTATAAAGCTTTAGAGTACGGTTTTGCTCCCGTCTCACTGCGAAGCCGCTAACCTCACGGATATATTAAGCCGAATTTATAAATCCGCATAATATAATTACCCTCTTAGATGCAGCGAGCCAAAACAGGGATTTTCGAGCTTTTGAACATTTTATCTTACAGATGGGTTTTCTGTAACTCCTTGCGCTGACAGATATATTCTGAAGGCGGGAGAACCTCTGTTGTACGGAGTGTGCCGGAGCATTCGGGGTGACTGTGGTTGTTGGGGTGCAATTATTTCACTCTGCACTAACCTTGACCACAGAGCATTTCCCGCTGACCGCAGACGTTGACCGTCCGCCTGCCACTAAAATTGCTCACAGCACACTGCGTTTACCCACTGCCTGTCACAAGAAACTTTATTTCTCGTTAAATATCTTGAATATCGCGGCGAACGGATCCTGATCTTCTGGCGGCTCATCCTTTTTGGGAGCGTAGTTCTGATTCTGACGGTCGGGCATTGTTGTCTGACCGTAGTCGGAGGTGCCGCGATTTTGACCGAAATCCTGATCGTAGCCCTGACTACTATTATAACCTTGATTATTGTAGCCTTGGTTACTCTGATTGTTGCTATAGCTCTGACTGCCGCTGTAGCCGCTCTGGTTGTCAACGGGCTGTCTCGGAGCGGGCGGTTCACGTCTTGATGCCTCGCTATAGAAATTGCCGCGACGCTGCTTGTCGCGTTTGTTGGCGGAAGACTTTTCATCAAACTTCGTCGCTATGACTGTTACCCTGATTTCATCATCCATGGTCTCATCGAACGATGCGCCGAATATAATATTGGCATCCGGATGCGCCGCATCGGTTACAAGTGAAGCGGCAGCATCAACATCGTCAAGTCCCATGTCAAGAGAACCTGTGATGTTTATAAGAACGCCTTTTGCCCCATCTATAGAGGTCTCCATCAGCGGACTTGATACAGCCGCTCTCGCCGCATCCTCAGCTTTGCCTTTGCCGGCGGCGTGACCAACACCCATGTGAGCATATCCTGCATCCTTCATTATCGAGGTGACATCAGCAAAATCGAGATTTATAAAGCCCGTATTCTTTATAAGCTCCGAAATGCTTGAAACCGCCTGCTTCAGAACATCATCGGCTATCTCAAACGCATTGGCAAGCGTGAGCTTCTGGTCAGTAGCGTGTTTAAGCCGGTCGTTCGGAATAATAAGTAACGCATCTACTTTTGTAAGCAGTTCAGCGATACCGGCGTTTGCCTGATCCATGCGGCGTTTTCCCTCAAAGCTGAACGGCTTTGTGACAACGCCAACAGTAAGCACACCAGCATCACGCGCTATATCCGCGACAACCGGTGACGCACCTGTGCCGGTTCCTCCGCCCATACCGGCAGCTAAAAATACCATGTCAGCACCTTCAAGTGCTTCTGTAATCTCGTTGCGACTCTCCTCGGCGGCGCGTTTTCCTATATCGGGGATGGATCCCGCACCCTGCCCATGGGTGAGTTTTTCACCGAGCTGAACCTTCAGGTCGGCGGCAGAACGTGCGAGAGCGGGCTTGTCAGTATTGAGGGAGATAAACTCAACCCCCTGTATCCCGTCCTTAACCATTCTGTTCACAACATTGTTTCCGGCTCCGCCGATACCTACGACTTTTATAGTAACTACATTATCCGGTCCGGATTCAAGTGTATTTGGCATCTAGTTTCCTCCTGTCCTTTACGGGAAATTGCCTTCACAATGCCGTGTCAGCTGTAAAAGCATAATAAATATATTGTATAACTTTTTTTGTCCAAGGTCAATAGTTTTTGTTACGATTTAGTAAATTTTTTACTTTTAATTTACCTGACGGGAACAAAATTGTCAAAAGAACCAAATAAACACAAGACAAAATATTCCAATTCAACAAGATTCCCATTTTTTGCATCATTCTGATGGATGAAAACAGTGTACTCATGAGATGAGCTATCATAACACACCGGCTGCAAGGTTTTCAATCGGCGGGATTATAGCGCAGCTGCCCATCTATCGACATATCTATAATGCCGCTGCCATCGTTGCCGTGTTCCTCAAGAAACATTTCAAGCGTCCAGAATTTATTGTCAAGATCCTCGCCGCTGCCGACATTGATTGTGTAATTGTAATAATCGAACCGTATATCTGAGACGGTTGTCATATCCAGATAGGTAACGCCTTCACGGAGACCCGACTCAAGTATTGATGTGAGAACATCCTGCATATATTGGAGCCGCACTCCGCCTCTGTCTCCAAGGTCTATCGTTGCGCCCTCCTCCGCACTATCAGCAGTTATTCCGCGTATTTCGAGCTTGCCCTCAATACCGGAGAGCGTGGTTTCCTCAAGAAACCGTGCGTTTTTATCAACGAGCCAAAGCTTGCCGTTTACCTCTATATACGCGAGTGGGAAACTCTCAACGATCTCGATTGTCACCGAATCAGGCAGTGACGGTATCACCCGCACATCATCCGCATATGGCAGAGCCTGCTTGATTCTTGCCGCTGACTCCGAGGCGTTGATAAAGAAAATGCTCGTGTCATACTCTATGCCGGAAACCTCGATTATACGTTCTGCTTCGTATATGCTGTTCCCTATTACTTCTATTACGGATACCTTAAAAAATATACCCACGCCCAATACACACGCCGCCGCAATTATGATAAAAGCCGCTGTCGCGTATATTCCGTTTCCACGCTGCCGATCCTGTTTTACCCCTGCCATGTTCTGTCCTTTCAACGCGCTGATGACGCGATTTTATCCCCCGTAGTGTATATTAAAGTGATTGTCAAATAAATTTGCCGCTCAATATATAATGGCAAACATAAGTATCTGTCTTACTATATTATACTCGCCAAAATATGGTTTTTCAGTTCACAAAACGCATCGCGTTTATAAAGCAAAAATATAGAATATTCCTGACTTTGCGGGATTTTGTTTTACAGGTTCTTTTCTGCAATTCCTTAACATTCAAAACGAAATTTTATTTCAGCTATTTGTATACTTATGCTTATAACCCTTTCGCAACGGATTTCGGCAAGGCAGCAAAAACAGGTCAATATTAAGCGGCAAACAGTTCCGCTGCTTTGAAAATTGGCAAACTGCCCGTCTTGCGGCGGGCAAGTGCTGCTCAAATTGATTTTATATCTGTGAGCATGAATGCTACCAATGTATATTACACTTGCGGAATCAATTTGCAGTCCGAAAGTCACACTGAATTTGCGGGAATAAAGCATACCTTTTCTGCGGCTTTGCCTCCTGAAGGAACCGCAAATAATTAACCTCTTGATACAACAAACTAAAATTATAGAATTTCTCAAACTTTTGAGCGTTCTATTTTACCGGCTTTTCTATAGGTTCCTGTATTGTCGCTGCGCGGTACATTTAATTTCATATTCAAAGACGCAAAGAGCCAAGCAATATGTTCGCAAAGAGATTTTGAACAGGCTCTAAGGATAATCTCAAAGCGTTCTCACCTCTGCGCCGAGAGAAGCGAGCGCCTTGTCAAGCTCTTCATACCCACGTTCTATATGCCGAAGCTCCGAAATCTCCGTTACACCCTCACTTGCCAGTGCCGCGACACACAAAGCCGCGCCGCCCCGAAGATCTGTCGCACACACCTCTGCACCCTGAAGATGACAGGTTCCGCTCACCATCGCTACGCGCCCGTCAAGACGTATGTCCGCGCCCATGCGCCGAAGCTCCGGTACATGGCGATAACGGTTTTCAAATATAGTCTCCACAAACACCGATGTACCAACTGCAGTAAGACACGCCGCCATCAACGGGGGCTGAGCATCCGTTGGGAAACCCGGATACGGTCGTGTCACAATGGGTTTTGGTGCGTGAAGCTTTGCCGGAACATTGACCGCAATATCATGTTCCCCGATTATAAGCTCTGCACCCATCGCGGAAAAAACATTCGTAACCGCTCTCATGTCATCAGGGGCAACATCTCGTATTGTTATGTTCCCACCGGCAGCGCACACTGCGGCGATATACGTTGCCGCAACTATTCTGTCGGGAATTACACGGTGCTGTACACGCTTTACTCTCTTATCAGGTTCTATCGTCACGATCGACGTACCTGCTCCGATGACACTCGCGCCAAGAGCATTCAGAAACTCCGCCAAATCGCGTATCTCCGGTTCCCTTGCTGCATTCGCTATAACTGTTTTTCCGCGACATCCGCAAGCGGCTATCATGCTGTTTTCGGTTGCGCCAACACTCGGTGTCGTAAGCTCTATGCGTCCTCCGGTGAGCATACCCGATTTGCAGTACAGATTGCCGCCGCGTTCGTCTATTTCAGCACCCAAGGTACGCATTGCGTCAAGGTGGAGATCTATAGGACGCGGTCCCAACTCACACCCGCCGGGCATAGACAGCACCGCCTCACCGCACCGTGCCATTATCGCGCCCAAAAATATCACGGACGAACGCATCTCACGCATAAGCTCCGTCGGTATTTGGCAGCGCGTCATTAAGGATGAGTCTATATAGACGCTGTCTCCCGCCTTGTCAACCGTGCACCCAAGATGGCGCAGAATTTTAATTGCCGCGTCCACATCTGTAAGCGTGGGGCAATTTGTGATAAGCGTCTCTCCGCCCGTGAGAATTGATGCCGCCATAATGGGAAGCACACTGTTTTTCGCGCCGTGTACGCGGATCTCACCGTTAAGCCGTCTCCCGCCTGTTATTTCCATGATATTCATAGCTTCACCCGAATCCCTGTTTGTTTTCAGGCTATACTATGCGGCGAAAGCAACTTGTGTTACAAAGAATCAAAAGTGCTGCCTTAGTCTAAACTTAATAATTGCTTAGTTCATGATAATTGCCATGATATTTCTCCTGCCTCCATGTTCAAGCAAGCGCGAAGGATGCTCACTACTCAGCAGCATACAGGTTCGCCATGAACCTTCGCCAAAAGTCTGTGTTCTCTGCGGCTGTGAGTACAATTTTGCTCACTTCTTGCTGTTTTTTTCGGCAAGCTCCAGTATCACATCAACTATTTTCTCTGTAGCGTGGGGCTGCCCCATAGCTTTGGCGTTTCTTTCTATCTCATGTCTCCTGTCATCGGCTCGCAATAATCCGATAACGGAATTATAGAGAAGCTGTCCGGTACAGTTGTCCTCAGTCATAACAACTGCGGCTCCGGCGTACTCAAGCTCTCTCGCGTTCTTCTCCTGATGGTTATTGGTGACATTCGGCGAGGGGACGAGTATAGCGGCACGTCCCATAGTTGTAAGTTCCGCAAGTGTTGATGCACCCGCACGACACAGCACAAGGTCGGCGGCAGTCATAACTGTACCCATGTCCTCTATGTACGCTCTCACATCCTCCCAAGCCGGCAAACCATGGACACCTTTTTCTTCAAGACGCTCCATCATATGTGAAACCCCTTTTTCGCCTCCGCCGGTCGCGTGAATATGGTGCATTGCGCCGCTTTTCGCGTTGAGACTTATGAAGTCTGCCATGTGCCGGTTCATATCATCAGCACCAAGTGAACCCCAGAATGATACAACGAGTTTCTTTTTTCCAATACCAAGCCGCCGTTTCGCGTCTTCACGGCTAAGACCTGAAAAATCACCGCGCACCGGCGTTCCCGTAACAACAACATTTTCGGGCTTACGGTAGTTGTCCTCCAAATTAGGGAACGCTACAAGAACCCTGTCAACAATACCGGAGAGCATTGTCGTTGTAAGACCGGGTACTGCGTTAGATTCGTGCATAATCGTTGGAATACCGCTCCTTGCCGCCGCTTTTAGAACAGGGTAACATACATACCCGCCTGTTCCAATTACGATATCCGGATTGAAACTTTTCAGAATTGCTTTCGATTCATGGCTTGAAGTGGCGAGACTTGCCACAGTCACCAGATTGTGCTTGATGTCCTTCGGTGAGATGCCTCTCGCGAAGCCGTATATTTTTATGTTTTCCAAGTCGAAACGCGCTGCCGGAATAAGACGGCGTTCCATCTCTCTGCCGGAACCGACAAAGAGAAACTCCGAATCCGGCATCAGCTCCCTCAGCATTCCCGCTACTGACAGTGCCGGATTTATATGTCCTGCGGTACCACCGCAGACGAACAAAAACCTCATTTTTCCTCCTGTCTTTTAGTTTTTGCGCTTTCACGCACAAGCTTTCCTCCGTGCTTACATTTTCGTGTTTTGTGTCCTTCGTTTATCCCATGTGATAGTAATTATTTGCGTTTCCGTACTGTTCCCCATGCTTCATTACTTTCGTGCTTTGTATAAGGAAATCAATTTCCGTTATACTTTCCCTCATTTGTTCTCCGCGTTGCCGGAACCCTCTTTTTCCTCCTGACGCAGCGGTATCTCCCTCGATATTGACAGCAAAATCCCGATTTCAACAAGCTGAATCCACAGTGCCGATCCACCGTAGCTGAAAAACGGCAGCGATATACCGGTGCACGGCAGGAAGTTTGTGACAACCGCAATGTTCAGAAAAACCTGTATCGCCAACAGACTTGTTATGCCTATTGTAACAAGCGCGCCGAACCTGTCTCTCGCGTGCATTGCCAGCCAGTACCCGCGTACTATCAGCAGCGCGAACAGTATAAGTATCAGTGCTGCGCCGATAAAACCAAGCTCCTCACAGACTATGGAGAAGATGAAGTCATTGTGTTCCTCCGGCAGGTACAGGTATTTCTGCCGGCTCTGTCCGAAGCCAAGACCGAGAAGCCCGCCGGAGCCTATTGCATAAAGCGACTGCAAAGTCTGAAAGCCATCGTCGAGCGGGTCGGATTCCGGATGCTGCCATATGTTTATACGCGATGCGACATAATCAAACTTAAAGTACGCAATGATCCCCGCCAGAATTACAAGCGCAAGTCCCACACCGAAATAGCGTATTCTCGTTCCTCCCGCGAACATCATTATTGCGCCAACGGCAAGTATTATAACACACGCTGAAATGTGCGGCTCAAGAAACAGGAGTATCACTATCAAAGCCAATATCACTCCGAACGGTACAACACCATAGAGGAACGTATCCATTTTATTTCTGTACAGACATATCATTCTCGCGAACATCAATATAACGGCAAGCTTTGCAAGCTCCGATGGCTGAAATGTTGTGAAGCCAAAGTCGAACCATCTGTTCGCGCCCACATCCTCCTTGCCGACACCGATAAACGGCACAAGCAGCAGCATGATAAGTGAAATAAGCAGCAACGCGGGTGACCACTTCTTGTAAAACGATGTAGGCAGAAGTGACGCGAGATACATAAGCACAAGCCCGCTCGCCGCGAAAATAAGCTGGTGCGTAAAATAATATGTCGGCGATTTGCCGCTGTAATATGCGTTCGCAAAGCTCGCCGACAGTACCATTATAACACCGATAGTCAGTATTATGAGCGTCAGCAACAGAAACGGAACGTCAATGGCTCCCCGCCTGACGCGGATTTTCTGCTTAGTTCTCGAATGCATTTTTACTTCCCCTTGAGGAACGCTGTCAGTATAGTCGGACACAAAACCGCCTCCTGGTTTATACTCAAAGCAGGAAAAATTCCAGCTTTGAAGGTTTTTGCACATTATTTGCTGCTCACGCGCAAATTCGCGAAAGGTTTATAAGGAATCGTAAAAACCCGCAAAATAGACCGTTCAGAAGATAAGAATAATCTATATTTATTACTCGTTGTTTGAGATGTTGAACTATATACTGTTTTCAACTGTGATAGTCTCAAAATTGCGTCAAACACAGAATGTTTTAGCTGTCGCTTATTTATGACGGCACTCATAGATCTTGCGGATTTTGCTTCTGTAAATACAGACCGATTCTCGAAATTCGCAAGTAAATCACACAAAGTTAGATCAACACGCTCTCCAGTATTCTTTTCCGCATTGAAAGCGGTTTTCTTTTTCAGCTTTGGATATGAGCAGATCTGCTGATTATAATCGGCAGATAGCTTTCCGTTTGTGGGCAGAAAATCTACACCGCGAATCTGCCCGCCACTGCTAAATATGTCATAATAGCAAAAAGCGCGGAAATACTTGTGAATACTATGAAAATTCTCCGTTCACCCCAGCCGCTCATCTCAAGATGGTGGTGAAGCGGTGCCATCTTAAATATGCGTTTGCCGTGCGTCAGCTTGAAATATGTCACCTGAATAATATCAGAAAGTGTCTCGATTATATACACTATCCCCAACGGAACAAGCACAAGCGGCATATCGAGTGCAAACGCCGCAGCGCATATTGCACCGCCCAGGAAAAGTGACCCTGTATCGCCCATGAATATCTTTGCGGGATAGAAGTTGAATATCAAAAACGCCGCAAGCCCGCCTGAGAGTGCCGCGCCGAATATTCCAACCGAGTTGTAACCCCACGCCGCCGCTATGAATGTGTATGCCAGTGCTACAGGAAGTGTAACGCCCGTCGCAAGTCCGTCTATACCATCGGTTATGTTGACAGCGTTCACACAGCCCACTATTATAAATATAGCGAACACAAGATACACAATGTATGGCAGCTCAATCGTAACATTAAAAAACGGTATATAGAGACTGGGATTCAGATAGCCCTCAAGTCTCAGAAGCAGTATCAGAACAACTGCCGCCGCAAGCTGCAATATAAATTTCTGAAGTGCTGTAAGACCAAGGTTCTGTTTCTTCTTGAGCTTCTCATAATCGTCAAGAAATCCTATAGCCGCGAAGATGAGTGCGAAGCCATATATGATTATGTGCCGGTAATCGCCATTTTTTATCTCAGATATGCCCTCAATCAGGCACATAACTCCAGTACCCACAATAAACATCAATCCGCCCATTGTTGGGGTGCCGCTCTTCGACTTGTGCCACACGGGACCGTCCTCTCGTATAGACTGCCCTGCTTTTATCTTGTGCAGATACGGCACGAGCCATATCCCCATCGCCGCTGTTATCAAAAACGATCCGATAAATGACCAGAGAAGCTGTATATTCATTTGTTCCCCACCTTTTGTTGATGCCGCAAGACAAATAACGTATGCTTTGTCCGGCGGGTCTTGCTGTATTATGATTTGTAATGCTGCAAACCGCGTACATTTTCAGCTTTGCAGTTTATGCGGAAATTTCGCAGGCTATGGTGAAGCTATAGAATCTTCAAGCAGACTTCCATATGTAAAGAACTCTGATCAAGAAATTGCTTCACACCGCTTATAGAACCAACTGCTTACTATGTTCAGCTGCTTAACAATACCTCCATAATGACTTGCACCGCACCATGTCCTTATGCAAGGGAGAATTTCATGCCGCGTTATGAAATCAATTCCGATGTGCCGGATAACTTTTCAAGAGATTCGCGAACTACCTCTCTTTCATCGAAATGGTTCTTTTCGTGACCGATTATTTGGTAGTCCTCATGTCCCTTTCCGGCAAGAAGCACAACGTCACCTTTTTCCGCAATCCTGAGCGCGTGATATATTGCGTCTTTTCTGTTCTCGATTACCACAATTTCAGCTTTTGAATTTTCCGGTATTCCGGTTACTATCTCATCTATTATCGACATTGGTTTCTCGGTTCGCGGATTATCCGATGTTACTATCGCTATATCAGCTTTATCAGCGGCGATTCTGCCCATTATCGGACGCTTTTCATGCTCCCTGTCACCGCCGCAGCCGAATACAAGAATGATTCTCCCCTCCGCGAAGCCCCGCACCGTATCAAGTATGCTATTAAGAGCATCAGGAGAGTGCGCGTAATCGATTATCACGGAAAAATCTCTGCCTGTTGGAACAACTTCCGCTCTGCCTTTGACGCTATGACAAAGGGCAAGAGCGTTACAAGCAGTTTCAAACTCAATGCCAAGAGCGTTCACCGCTCCCAAAGCCGCGAGAGCGTTATAAACCGAAAACTTTCCCGGTATGCCAAGCTTTGCCCGTACACCTCGTACATTGAAGCTCACACTGTCACAGTTGAGCGATACATTTTCAGCCGCAAAGTCCGCGCTTTCCCTGTTACCTATTGCGTAGGTGTAAACCTTTCCGGCGGCGGCACGGCGCATTACATCGGAGTATGGGTCATCAGTATTTATTAGAGAGATTTCGCTGTTTTCAAATAATATACTCTTTGCGTTTGCGTAAGCATCCATTGTCTTGTGAAAATCAAGATGATCCTCTGTAAGGTTGGTAAACACGCCCACCTTAAATCGCAGTCCGTAAACTCTGTCTAAAAACAGCGCGTGTGAGGATACCTCCATAACAACATATTCGCATCCGGCATCAGCCATTTTTCGCAGAAGCTGCTGAAGCTCAAGCGAATCAGGTGTTGTGCGCTCCGCGGACAGTTCCACACTGCCTATCATGTTTCGATTTGTCCCGATAAGTCCCGCTTTTTTTCCGGTTACACGCTCAATGATTTCCTTTATAAGTCCTGTTGTCGTAGTTTTGCCGTTGGTACCGGTGACACCTATAAACGTCATGGAACGTGCTGGACTGCCGTACCAGTTAGCGGCGGCAACAGACATTGCGCGGCGCGTGTTGTTTATTTTGAAGCACGGAACAGGCTCCTCTCTGTCCTCCTCACAAAGTATAGCGGCAGCTCCGTTTTTTATGGCGGCGGGTATAAACCTGTGTCCATCCGTCTCAAATCCTCGCTCTGCCACGAAGAGGAAGCCTTCCTTTACGTTGCGTGAATCGTTTGTGATTCCTGTTATTTCAATATCTCGTTCCGGAACCATGATATTTTTAAGAAGTTCGCTTAAAAGCATGAAAACCTCCCTGTGTTTATTCATAATAAGCCGCTGTCTCGCCGAGATTGCTCTTATCCACAAGCGTAACCTCGACAATAGTGCCATACTGCACCTCTTCGCCGGCATCTATCGACTGCATCTCAACTGAAGCCGCACTTGACGGTATTGCACCTGATGTACTCATAAACAGACCAAGTGCCTGGAGCTTTTGCTTAGCCTGTGATGTGGTCATACCGCGAAGATCCGGCACTGTCACCATATCGGTACTGCGTTCTTCTCCGGCGTAAAGTATAATCTCACTGCCTGCCGCTATCTGCGTACCATACGCAGGAAGCTGTGATGTAACTGTTTCGCCCGTTCCGACAACTTTGGCAGTCAAGCCCTGATTTTCAGCCTCAGCCACTGCATCAGTAACCGTCTTATCGGTGAGTTTTGTCACACGAACATCCACAAGTGCCGCCTCTTCATCTGTATAGATAGGCTCAACACCAAGATATGGCAGCACCTCGCCCAATATCTTACCCACATACGGAGCCGCCATCTGACCGCCGCCAACATATATTCCTGTTTCGCTTTCCGGCAGAGGGTTATCAAGAACCATCAGCACGGCGACCTCCGGATCGTCCATTGGCGCAATACCGCAGAAGGACACCATATACTCCATAACTCCGGTTGCGGTATATAGTGAGGTTTTCTGTGTAGTTCCCGTCTTGCCGCCAACACGGTAGCCCGCGACATAAGCGTTGGAACCGGTGCCTCCATCGTCACATACTACGGATTCGAGTATTGAGCAGACTGTCGCGCTTGTCTCTTCGCTTACAACCTGACGGACAACTGTGGGTTCTCTGGAATATACTATTTCTCCATTGTCATCTGTCACGGTGCTGACAACGTAGGGTTCCATAAGATAGCCACCGTTGACCGCTGCCGCAACCGCTGTTATCATTTGAATCGGCGTGACATTGAACGTCTGACCGAATGAGGCGGACACGAGCGATGAAAGCTGTCCTTTCTCGGTAAACACTTCTCGGCTCCACCACAGACTTCCCGATTCGCTCTGCATATCTATGCCAGTCTTATCAAAAAGCCCGAATGCCTCAACGTAATCATAATATCTTGACGCTCCGATGTCCATGCCTATTGTAGAGAACGCTATATTGCATGAGTGCATAGCTGATTCGCGAAGCGTCTGCATACCGTGACCTGCGTGTTTCCAGCAATAAAGAGGAACATTTCGCCCCGGAATATCGTCTCTGACTCCCCCGCAGTAATAAAGGCTGTCCGTTGACGCGACACCCTCCTCAATACCTGCCGCGAGAGTGATTATTTTGAACACCGACCCAGGCTCATAGGTATCAGATACAGCCATGCTCCGCCATTGGGCATACTGAGCGTTAGCGAGTGCCTCGCTTCTCTCGGTGCTATCCTCTATAAGATCAAGCTGTTCCTGCACCTCATCGCCGACAGCCCAAGGGTCGTTGAGATCGAAGCTGTTAGCGTTCGCGAGGGCGAGGATTTCTCCTGTTTTCACATTCATTATTATACAACAGCCGCCGTCCTGTATGCTGTTTACAGCCATAGCCTGTTTAAGGTACTTTTCGGCTATGTTCTGTATATTCACATCTATGGTGAGCGTAAGATCCGACCCGTCAACCGCGTCGTTGTAATTCTCGTAGTTTTCAAAGAGCATTTCAGTCCCGTTCGATGTTGCGAGACGGATTATGCTTCCGTCTGTACCCTCCAAATAATCATCGTAAAGTGCCTCTATGCCTTGAAGACCATAGTTATCCGTACCGACAAAACCTATAACATGACTCGCAAGGTCACTGTACGGGTAGTAACGTTTCGAATCATTCTCTATATGTACGCCGACAATGTTGTACTCACTTTTGAACTCACGCACCTCGTCCGCAAGTTCATCCTCAATTTTAGTAGCAAGTGTCTTGTACCACGAGCTGGTATCCTGCATTTTCTCCATAATGGAATCGTAGCTTATGTCAAGTATTTCTGATAGCTTTCGTGCGATAAGTTCAGGATCATCTCCGTAGTCGCTTTCCTCATCGTTATAGTAGTAGTTTATCTCATACGGTGATATAAACACATTATAAGCGGTCGCGCTCATCGCCAAAACATTTCCATTGGCATCGTAGATGGAACCGCGATTCGCGGAAACGGTAGTCGAACGTGTCTGCTGGCTTACAGCTTTTTCGGTATAATAATCGTGCTTTATTATCATGATGTCATATAGCTTCCATATCAAAGCAGCAAACGCCGCTATCCCGCACACAATCATCAGTATAAAAGCGCGGCTCAAAATCACTCGGTTTGTTCTCTGGGTCTTTGCCTTACCCGCCATAAATTCGCCCCCGGTCGGTGGATAGTGGTCAGTAAATTGCGGATAGTGTCAGGCGGCTGGTGAGCAGTGAATAACGGTTTGAAAATCGCGAACGGCGTTTCCAATCTCTGTTCACACTCCGCTTACAGCTATGCACAACACTACTATAAGCTCCTTTTAATAAAAATATTCCAAAAATGAGTTGACAGCCTCGATTATTGATTCGAGAAAATCAGACTTGGAATCATCCTCGGCAATAATTTCCGACATATCTTCTCTTTCAATCTCAATAACCTTTGAATCTTCTTCAGTCAGCGGCATCATTCCGAGAACATTAACGGCATACTTTTCAATATCGCCGATATTGAACTCACTCTCATAGGAAATGCGGAGTTTACTGTTTTCCTCCTCAAGAGCAGACAGCTCGCTTTCGAGTGATGCTTTCTGAGCGGACAATTCAGCAAGAGCAACATACTCATTAAGCATGAGTACCATAAGCGCGGCAATAAGAACAAACCCGATTATGCCCGTTAGGGGGATACCGAATTTTGTACTGACCTTCGCTTCTTCCTTTGGCTTTACTTTTACTTTCGTTTTTTCACGGACGCGCCTTTTCTCCTTTGGAAGCGGAGTATCGAACTCACGGGGAATGGTGTAATCCGGCGCGGTGGAGCCGTGATTGTAGGGCGTACTGTAACCCGTTTCGGCGTAATCATACTTCAATGCTTCTGTGCCCATAATCTGTCTCCTTCTGAGGCTTCGTGCTGCGGACGCGGATTATCTCCGGTTCGCAGTGAGTTATGCTAAAAACTGAAGAATCTTCAGCTTTGCGGTTAAGTTGAAATTTTTGCGGCGGCTTTTCGCACACGAAATTTCTAAAATGTATTCAGCGGTGGCAAAAACCGCTAAGAGGCTTTGTTTCATTTCTATAAATTCAGCGCAGCTCGCGAACCTTCCTGCGCGGGTATATCCGCATTTCGTGCCATAATAATATATTTCGTGGTGTTATGTAAACCATATAGCTACTATTCGCTTGCCGCTGTCAGTAATAAACCACTGGACTTGTTTCCCGCCCTGCGGTCATGGTGTCTCGGTTTTTCAAGCAGACGTTTGTACTTGCGTTTAACCATTCAGCACAAATGCGTTGCCGATTTTAGACTAACGGGAAATCGCCGTTCAAGGCGGCAATCATACCTTCTCTTTTCTCCGCTGGCGCGATTAAAAAATGCGAAATCCCTATGCTCTATGGGTGCCGCCATAAATGAAAGTTGGTAAAAATTCGAGGTTTTGCGTTTTTGAGACTTTCATTTAAGGAAAAGACCGCGGCTAAAGGATAAAGAATGTTAATTTATGTGCCAGCAAATGTAAATCGGTTGTGAACCGCAGTCAGTTTGCGCCTGCGTTGAGTGTGCTTTGCGGAATCGGTTGGCGAGATTGCATATCTCCCGACCCGCTTTCGCTTTGACAACTCCCGCTGCTATCCGCTGAGCATTTACACGATCTATCGCGAAAAATGGAATATTTTCTGAAATCCTATTGCAATATTTATTTCTGTGCTGTATAATACTATAATAAATACCATAATGGTAAGCGTATGTTTTATACTCAAAGCCGCACCGTGTCGGCGGAGAACCCATACCCTTTGCGGAGAACTATGCGATTCTCCTCAATAGCTTTCGCAAATTTGCGAACGAACAGCAACGCGGAATTTTCTTAAAGCATCCGGCATTGAAATCATTTTGGCTTTGAGCATATACCGCGCACCGATTATAATCGCGGCAAGCGTAATGCCCAGCACCGCCGCAAAAAAGTACCGTGCGCGGTTTATATTCTCTCGGCAATTCTCAGCTTCGCGCTTCTGGAGCGGGGATTTTCGGACAGTTCCTTTTCATCGGGGGTGATCGGTTTTTTTGTTATTGTTTTCATCGTTTTTCTGAAGCCGCAGACACATACAGGGAAATTTGGCGGACAGGTACAGCCGTTTTCTCTGGATTTTATAGCTTTTTTAACTATGCGGTCTTCAAGAGAATGGAAGCTGATAACGGCGAGCCTGCCGCCTGCGGAGAGTATTGTCATAGCTTTCGGAAGCGCATCAGAAAGACTTGCAAGCTCGTCGTTTACCGCGATACGGATCGCCTGAAAGCACCGTTTCGCCGGATGCTGCTTTTCGCGCAGGGCGGCGGCGGGCAGGGCGGAGCGTATCACAGCTACTAATTCGAGGGTGGTGTTGATAGGCCTGTTATCGCGCGTTCTAACCAAAGCGGCGGCAATTTGGCGGGAATATCGCTCCTCGCCGTATTCATAGAATATCCTCTGAAGCTCCTCCATACTCCAGTGATTCACTATATCGTATGCCGTAAGCTCGGAATCCCTGTCCATCCTCATATCGAGCGGCGCATCGCGTTGGTACGAAAATCCGCGTGTACCATCGTCAAGCTGCGGTGACGAAACACCCAAATCGAAAAGTATCCCGTCAGCGCACTCCACGCCTTGCGAACACAGCACAGTATCAATGTCCCGAAAATTTGCCTTTACGAGAGTAACGCGATCCTTGAACGGTTCGAGTCGTTCGGCAGACAAGCGTATGGCAGTCTCGTCCCTGTCAAGGCAGATTAGTTTTCCGGTAGTAAGCCGTCCGGCGATCGCTTCAGAATGACCGCCCCGTCCCAAGGTGGCGTCAACATACAACCCGTCCGGCTTAATTTTCAATCCTTCCACGCACTGCCGCAGCAGTACGGGGGTGTGCCCGCCGCCCGTCAAAAATCCAGCTCCCTGAACGCCGCCGCAAGACTTTCCGGCGAGGTTTCGCTGCTATCTACCTCATTCCAGCGATCCTCATCCCAAATCTCCGCGCAGTCGCCCGTGCCCACGACAGCCACGTTCTTCGTAAGCCCCGCGTAATCGCGAAGCTCCTGCGGCAGAAGAACACGTCCCTGACTGTCCGGTTCACACTTTGCCGCATGTGAGTAAAGAGGTCTCATCATCTTCTGCTTAATGCGCGGAAGAGAGCGAATCTTATCATTGAGTCTCTCCCAGCTGTCGTTAGAATAAACAGTAAGACACGAATCGGTGGAGATTGTAACATAGAACACGTCTCCGAGTTCCTCACGAAGGCGCGCAGGGATAAACAGGCGTCCCTTACCATCAAGCGTATGCCTGTATGTACCGGTCATGCTCAGTCGCTCCCTTCTCCACATTACTCCACTTCACGCCACTTCTCACCACTGCAGTGTCTCTATTATAAATGCAGTGAGAAGAAAATGCAAGAGGAAAATAATATTTTTTTCTTACCTTTTTGTCCCAAATTTACGACTTATGTGGATAACTCTGTGGAAAGAATGTGAAAAAGTGTGAAAACTTGTGGAAAAGCGATTTGCGGGAGGCGAAAATTGTCAACAGCCGCCGATGGCGAAGTGTGTGCAGCGCATGATAGAGGTACAGCCGGAGGAGACGCGAGGAGAGCTTATAGCAGAAACTCATTGAAAATTGGTTTCCGTGCTTCCATGTCGCTGCACCGCGGACAAAGTTCTCGCGGTTCCAGCTTCTGCCGGACTGATAGCGGGTCATCCTCAAAAAAATAATTCTATTATCCATATTTACTATTGAAATATTTTGAAAAATATGATAACATAGAAATGGGATTATGTAGATATAATCAAGAATAACAGCGAAACGGAGAAACAGTATGCAGTGGAAAACCTATACCTCCCAAGGCTCCCGCGAGGTGAATGAGGATTCAGTCGGCGTTTTCACCGATGGCGGCACCACAGTCTTCATCGTTGCCGATGGGCTGGGCGGACACGGAAAAGGTGATATTGCGTCACGAATCGCGGTGGAGACGTTTGGAAAAATGTCGCGGAGCGGTCTGGAACCACGTCAGCTTCTTGCTGAGGGTTTCAAGGAGACGCAAAACGCTATTTTGGCGGAGCAGAAACGGCTTTCAAGCTACTTTCAAATGAAAACCACCGCCTGTGCGCTCGTTGTCAGCGGAGCTTCCCTCACATGGGGCTATATCGGGGATACGCGTCTTTACGCTTTCAAAAAAAACAAGGTCAAGGAGCGCACTCTCGACCACAGTGTTCCGCAAATGCTGGTGATGGCGAAAGAAATACGCGAAAAAGATATTCGCCACCACCCTGACAGAAACAAGCTTCTGCGCGTACTTGGTGTCTCAGGCGACCCGCCAAGGTTCGATATATCTGAAACGTACAGCTTCGGCGATATTGACGCTTTCCTGATGTGTACCGACGGGTTTTGGGAGCTTATTATCGAAAAGGAGATGTGTTCACTCCTTAAAAAGACGGACAATGCCGGCGAATGGCTTGACAGGATGAGTGCCGCCGTAAATGAACACGGTGCTGGTACGGATATGGACAACAACTCCGCTATTGCAATAAGGATGTGAGGTATTTATGGAGGAAAATATTATTATTGATTACGAAGCGGAAAACCCGCGGCTGCGTCTCGAAGCCCGAACGCACATAGGCGGGCGCGATGAACAGCAGGACATGGCATACTACTATGTTGACAGGCACCGCGCTTTTGCCGTTGTGTGCGATGGCATGGGCAGCACCGATGATGGAGGCGAGGCGGCGGATATAACAATTTCTGTTTTCCGCGATTCGTTCTATCAGTTCAAGCAGAGCGGTGGCGGAGACGTACCCGACTTTTTAATTAAGACAATGCGTAGTGCCGACAAAATGGTGAGAAAAAGCTTCTCGGACAGAGCTACAGGCACGACCGTAGTAGCCGCGTATATACATAAAAGGCGTATCTACTGGATTTCCGTCGGTGACAGCAGACTGTACCTGATGTCGGACGGGTACCTCGAACAGCAGACCCGAGATCACAACTACAGGCTCCGTCTCGATGAAAGACTGCGCGAAGGTCTTATCTCTCAGGAAAAATATGATAGTTCTCTTAGTAAAGCTGACGCGCTCATCAGCTATATAGGGTTCGGCAATGTCAAGCTCTTTGATTATACGGAAAACGGCATAAACTTAGCAGCGGGCAACAGCGTTCTTTTGACAACAGACGGAATGTTCCGTGTTTTGGACAACGACACTATTGAGAGCATTGTAGCGGATAAAAAACGGGGAACATCCGACAAAGCCGACGCACTCTTAAATACGACACTGCACGGTCTTGACGTTTCACTGCAGGACAACACAACATTCATTCTTATTGATATTTTATAGGAGCAAAAGCAGTTTTTCGGCGGCTTTGCCGTGCGTTAAATGTCTGCTGAACATTCAAAGCCGAGAAGCTTTTCTGCTTTGAATATAATACTGGTAGGTGTCTCTTTTGCCGAAACAATCTGCGGATCACAGGAAATTGTACGCTTTGCAGCAAAGCTGAACGCGGGAAACTCTTCGGCACGGTATGCTATCTCTGCCGACAAAACGAAGACGCCGGTAGGAGTGAGGAGGTTTAATAATATATGAGAAAGGTTTTATGCGAGCAGAAGCATTACTTTGATGCTGATCGTTTTCAGACCTGTCCGGTTTGCGGTTCACCTCCGGCAAGTGAGGTGCCGTCACAAAAGGAATCGTTATCGCAGTTACCATTACAGCAGGGAGGGGGTTCTATACCCAATCCGGATTTAACACAGCTGGTCTATGAACCAGACGATGATGCGAGGTGGAGAATGGGATTATTTCAACGTTCTGATAAAAAGAAGCAACAGCAACAGAATCAATGGGCAAGTCAGCCGCAGTGGAATTCGCAGCCTGAGCAAGGTTCAGCACAGCCCACATGGGAGCAGCCAAATCAAGGTCCAACGCAGCCTGTATGGGAGCAGCCAAATCAGGGTTCAACGCAGCCTATATGGGAGCAGCCAAATCAAGGCTCAACACAGCCACTTTGGAATAACCGTCAGCAGACAGCGGGAAATCAGCAGCAAAACGGTATTCAGCAGTGGGACTGGCAGTCCGTTGTCGAGCAGCAACAACGTGAACAACAGCAGCGCGAACAGCAGCAACGCGAGCAACAGCAACGCGAACAGCAACAGCGCGAACAACAGCAGCGTGAGCAGCAGCAACGCGAACAGCAGCAGCGTGAACAGCAGCAGCGTGAGCAGCAACAGCGTGAACAACAGCAGCGTGAACAGCAGCAGCGTGAGCAGCAGCAGCGTGAACAGCAAAAGGCGGCATCACGACCGGCAAAGCCGTCAGCTTCTGCGGATTCCATCAAGGAACCGGCAAAGCCGAAGAGCGGTTCGAGCGCGGCACTTGAGAAGACAAAGGTTGTCTACGATGACTATGGCAATCCGCCGGTTGGATGGCTTGTGTGCGTCAAAGGCGACCATGCCGGAGAAGCTTTTGAGTGCATAACAGGGCGCAACAGAATAGGACGCAACCGCGATTACGAGATACCCATTCTGGCAGACCGCACGGTTTCGCGTTCCGTTCATGCCACTATCATATATGAACCGAAAAGCAGAAAATTTTTCATTCAGGCCGGCGGCGGTGACGGACTTGTGTACAAAAACGACGATATTTTGTTTGGTCATGAGGAGCTGAATCTGTACGACAAGATAACACTTGGCAAGGCGGAGTTTGTGTTTGTGCCGCTGTGTGGCGAAAGCTTCACTTGGGACGACTATTTGGAGGATAACGTGTAATGGGAAAGACCCGCTGCAACTGCTGTTTCGCGGAATATGATGACTCGCTCGGTGTGTGTCCCGTCTGCGGCTATATGGACGGAGACCCTGCAGACGAGGTATTCTGCCTTGAGCCTGGCACGGTGATAAATGACAGGTATATTATTGGCAAGATGCTTGGTCTTGGCGGCTTTGGAATAACTTATAAGGCATGGGATACTAAGCTCGAGACTACTCTTGCCATAAAAGAGTATTTCCCCAGCGGACTTGTCAACCGCGCTCCGGGTGAGACAGAGGTAATTTTGGTCGCAAGAAAGCGTTCGAGAGAATTTGAATACGGCAAGGACAGGTTTCTGGAGGAAGCGAGAAACGTCGCAAAGTTCAGTACACACAGAAATATTGTGAACGTGTACGATTTCTTTGAGCTTAACAACACGGCTTATATCGTGATGGAGTTTTTGAACGGCAAGACCTTGCGCGATATAATGGTTGAGAATAACGCTCCTCTGCCGCTGGAGCAGAGCATTGACATTGTAGAGGATGTCTGCTCCGCTCTTACAGCGGTGCATAAGGAAAACATTATACACCGCGATGTAAGCCCCGATAATATAATGATATGTAGCGGCAATGTAACGAAACTGCTTGACTTTGGTGCGGCAAGGTTCGATGCAACAGTGGAAAACAGAGTTACTGTAGTTGTAAAGCCGGGGTTTGCTCCACCGGAGCAGTACGACAAGGTAAACAGACAGGACGGCAGAACGGATGAGTACGCCCTCGGCGCAACGCTATATTATATGCTGACGGGTACAAAGCCCGAGGAATCGACTAACCGCAAGATAAACGATACCGTTCCCCCGCCAAACGAGCTTGACCCTACAATACCGCAAAATGTCAGCAACGCGATAATGAGAGCAATGGCTGTTGAGCAGGAGTTCCGTTTTCCAACGGTAGCTGACTTCGGAGCGGCGTTAAAGACGGACAAAGAGGTCAGAACAGTAGCTCAGGAGCGTTCCAAGAAGAGGCTTGTGCGTTTTATCGGAATAGCCGGAGGCGCAATCGCGGTAATAGCGGCTGTTTTAGTATTTGTGATACTTCTCAATAATCAGAGGGAGTCTGTGGAGCTTCCCGACGCGAGTCTGGAGCTTTGGTACATAAAGAACGAGGATTTCGATTCAAAGGGTAATGCTCTCGAAAGAATCATTTCATCTTTTACAGATGAGTACAGCAATGTTTCAGTTACCATAAAAGGCATTGAAGCATCGGAGTACACCGATACGCTGATGTCAGCTATATCGAGTGGCACCGCTCCGGACGTTTATGAGTCTACCGGTATGTCAGATTCTATGCCTCTTGATTACTCGACCGGTTTTGCTGATGAGCTTGCAGAACTTGGGGACAATACATACTACACCGACACAGGAACACCCGATACACAATATCCATCCGGCATAGTTGTTCCCGTGGTGTACGTCAACACGACTCTCGGCACTTTGTCGGGCGCGGCGGATTTTGACACGATCGTGTCGGAGTGTAATGATTACGAAGGATACTTTGTTGTGAAGTCTGAGGCTCTTGATATGTACGCCGCAATCTATGGAGCGGGCGCGGCGGATTATGTGTCAGACACAGCACTTGAGGAGTTTACTTCGCGCAAAGCCATGGCTTACCTTGGTGACTCAACTGACTATTCCGATGTTCAGGCGGCAATACCGGGTCAATACGCGCTGATTATGCCAGGTAACGAGACAGCGGTGTATCGGTTCGGCACTTGCTGGAGCATCGGAGATCTCAGCAAAAACGACAAGAGAGCCTCTCTCGCACTGGTGGAGTACTTCAACTCGGAGCTTTCACAGGACTACCTTAATACAGGCAGTACGGATGACATTCCGATTTTGAAAGACTATCTGGATAATTATATAACTATTTTCGGCGAGATGGAAATAGTCGAGGAGTATCTCGCACGCGAATATGAGAAGCCGGTAACTGATACAGCAGCACTGCTCTCGTCCGCTGACTCCTCAAAGCTTAACGATATGCGGGATAAAGCCCTGTCGGGACAAATGGAATCCATAGATGAAGATGCGGAACCGCTGGAGGAAATACTTGTCGCTGCGGGCGGTGCCGTGAATGACGAATAGACCAAGGGGGGGAAAGATTATGGAACGCTGTTTAGGCTGCATGAAGGAATTTGACGGATCTTACGGTATCTGCCCATACTGCGGTTACGAGCCTGGAACGGACGCTGAAAGTGCGCTTCATATGCAGCCAGGCGTGATACTTAATAACAGATACCTTGTCGGGCGTGTGATAGGCTACGGCGGGTTTGGCGTTACTTACATAGGCTGGGATGAGACGCTTGAACAGGTCGTGGCAATAAAAGAATATTTGCCAAGTGAATTCGCAACACGCACATACGGTCAGACACAGGTCACGGTATTCAGCGGTGACAAGATGGAGCAGTTCAACAGCGGAATGGACAAGTTCATTGAAGAAGCGAGAAGACTCGCCAAATTCGTGAACGAGGAAGGCATCGTGCGTGTCTTTGACAGCTTCGAGTATAACAACACCGCATATATCGTGATGGAATATCTTGATGGTGAGACGCTGACATCTTACATTGAGCGTGAGGGAAAGATACCTATAGATAAAGCCGTGGAACTTCTCAAGCCCATTATAAAGTCCTTGCAGGCTGTACACCGCGAGGGTATAATTCACCGCGATATAGCACCTGACAATATAATGATAACGAAAGACGGCGAGATGAAGCTAATCGACTTTGGCGCGGCACGTTACGCGACAACCTCTCATAGCAGGAGCCTTACCGTTATAATAAAGCCCGGTTACTCCCCCGAGGAGCAGTACAGAAGCAGGGGCGATCAGGGACCGCAGACAGATGTCTACGCTCTCGGCGCGGTGCTTTACAGAATGATAACCGGTGTTACGCCGCCGGACGCTCTTGAAAGGCGCGCATACTATGAAAACAAGCGCAAGGACATTCTGGAGCCGCCGTCCAAATTCTGCAAGATACCGAAGAACCTTGAAAATGCGGTACTGAACGCACTCAATATAAGAATTGAGGACAGAACGCCCGACATGGAGACGTTTTTGGAGCAGCTCACTTCTGAGAACGTAAGCCGTATGGAGGGCGCAATCAAAGCGATCGACCATATGCGCTGGCCGCTGTGGGCAAAAATCGCGCTGCCAATGGCGGGTGTTATAGTGATTGTGCTGCTGACATTATTTGCGACTGGCATTATCGGTTTCTCAAGCAACCTCGCGACGGAGAGAAAAATTGACGAGGGAATGACTGTGGTGCCGAGCGTGATTAACTACTCAACAACGACAGCTCTGGACACGTTAAGTTTGCAGAACCTGTCGGGAATTATCTCCGGACGTGAGGAATCAGACATTGTACCAACGGATATGGTGCTGCGTCAGAGTGTGGATGCCGGAGATGTCGTTGAAAATTCCACAGTGGTAGAGCTTTATGTGAGTGCGCCTGTGGAACAGGTGGTTGAGGAAGGGCATATGCCCAACGTCCAATACTACGAACAGGATGAGGCGCGTGAAATTCTTGAGGAATTAGGTCTTATCGTTTCTGTTGAGACGATGTACAGCAACGATGTTTCCGAGGGTCTTGTTCTGTACACGGATATAAGCCCCAATGACATTATAGATGTGGGCGATGAGGTGACGATGTATGTGAGCCTTGGCCCCGATCCAAACGCTGTAGTTGAAACCGAGGATTCTGACGGCGATAGCGGCGCAGGAACAAATTCCCCTTCGGTGGCAACAGCCGCGCTTTCGCTCAACCACCAGACATTGAGCTTTTATGTTGGTGACCCATCGACAACACTTACTGTTAATGGCGGCGGCGGTGACTATACATGGGAATCGAGCAACACAAATGTCGCTACGGTGACATCCGGCGGTGTCGTGACTGCCGTTGGCAAAGGTACAGCGACAATTACGGTAACGAGCGGCGAGAAAACTACGTCCTGCAATGTAACAGTGAATGACTTCTCCCTTTCGCTCTCGCAGTCCTACGCGACAATGGTTGTCGGTAATACAATGTCACTCTCGGCAAGCGGCGCACCGAGCGGGACGAGCATAAGCTGGTCGAGCAGCAATTCAAGTGTCGCGTCTGTCAGCTCCAGCGGGCGTGTTACGGCAGTTTCCGCAGGAAACGCAACAATAACGGCGCAGTTTACATATAACTCCAACAGATACAGTGCGTCATGCAGTGTGTCGGTACAGACTAATATAGTTCCGGCTATATCTGTAAGTGCGTCGGGAACATCGAACCTGTACCCCGGCGATACGGCAACAATAACAGCTAATACCACACCGGCAGGGCAGTCGGTAACATGGTCGAGCAGCAACACAAGTGTCGCTACTATCTTAGGCGGCAGCTTGACGGCTCAGGGAAGCGGCACAGCGACAATAACGGCGACTATGACGTATGATGGCAGGTCGTATTCAGCAACAACGTCTGTTTCTGTGAACGCCGGATCGCTCTCGATAAGCGGCGGCGGCAGTCTCGATCTTGGAAAGACTTTGCAGCTATCCGCATCGAACAAAAGACCGTCAAACGGTACAGTGAGCTGGTCGAGCAGCAATACGAGTGTGGCTACGGTATCATCGAGCGGTCTTGTGACGGCGAAAGGTTCCGGTTCCACTGTGATTACCGCGACATTGACAAACAACGGAAAGCAGCTCGCAACGGCTACTACTTCTATATCTGTAGCAGATCCAAAAATAACGCTGGACACGTCTTCAATCTCACTTTTGGCGGGTGATTCTAAAAAGCTCACAGCGACAACTTCTCCGTCTTCAGGCGGTACAGTAACGTGGTCGAGCGGCAACGCGAATATTGCGAAAGTGTCGAACTCTGGTGAGGTCACGGCTGTTTCAAACGGCAGCACAACAATAACAGCGTCATTTACTTATGGCGGCACAACAAAAACCGCTCAATGCAGCGTTTCAGTCACAGCATTAAGCTTGACGATCAGCAACTCTTCGATGACTATGATGCTTGGCGGAAACGAGACTTTGACAGCGACCGCTAACTCAACAAACGGCATAGTGACGTGGAAGAGCAGCGATTCTACTGTTGCCACAGTTTCCGATGGCAAAATTACGGCGAGAGACGTTGGAACAGCTACAATAACAGCAACATTTACGGCATATACCGGTGCGACAGCTTCAGCAACCTGTACGGTGACAGTCATTAAACCGACTATCAGCATTTCAAACGAATCCCTCAAGCTGACACCCGGTGAAACGGGGCAGCTCTCGGCATCAGTCACTCCAACCTCTGCTTCAATTTACTGGGAAAGCAGCGATTCGAGCGTAGCCAAAGTCTCAGGCAGCGGTTCCTCCGCGACTGTTACGGCAGTGGAAACAGGAACCTGTACTATAACGGCATCCGTTGTTGCAGGCAGCAATGTTATATCGGCGACTTGTAATGTAACAGTCGGAAATGCCGCGTCAACACTCGCAATCAACAGCCTCACGGCACAGGGTGCTACTGACAGAGTTGGCGTGTCGCTGTCGATATCCTCGAACTACCCGCTCAACGGATTCACCGTTGAGGTTGCGGATTCAAGCGGCGCGGTACTTGCTTCTGAGGTCTACGGAACATCTAACGGTGCGACAAGCGTCTCGTGGTCAGGTCAATCACTGACGGTTCCCGGGGTAACATCCGGAGGTCACTATACCGTAACGGTCAGTGCTTTCGACCAGAGCGGAGCAACCACTGAAAAGAGTGCCATATTCACAGCATCGTAAGCCTGCGTTTAATTTGTGTGAATAGTAAAAGAATATAAAGCCGCCCCCTTCACTATATAGTTTAGTGAAGGGGGCGATTCGTTTTTGCTTCATCGAGAACATCTGATCAGACAGCCGATTCTTCATGATAAGGAATCGCAGATATTTTGGTGTGTACGAACCGAGTTGCAGATTTCACGGATTTCAAGGAATTTTCCCGTGCGGGTACTGTATATATCTCAAGGAAAATTAACGAAAAATCACGCAAAGGTCAAGCAAGATGTATGCGAAAAGGTTTTGAACAGGCCCTAAAAGCGGCAAGCCAAAAACTGTATTTTTCGGGGTTTAAGTGTTTATAGTAAACGGAAAATTGCCGTTTACCATAAAGCCCTAAATCTCCGTTTTGCTCCCGCCTTGCGGCATATAGAGTAAAACATATAACACGAAAACCCCCTTTCGCCGTGATTTTGGTGAAAGGGGGGCTGTTTATCGCTTAAATCCGCAAAGATGTCCGCTTGGAAATTGCAAATTATGAGCTGTAAACTTGTAAAAAAATGTTCAAAGGTCACGAATACGCCATACTTTTATAGCTGCGTTGAGAGACTGATTGTTTATAGTTCCCGCAATTAAAGCCGGGGCTTTAATTTATAGCGGTGCTCTGGACAGCACGGAACTTTTGCTGCCTTAAAAGAGCCTTATTATATCGCGTTTTCTCTCACAACACCCGCGATATTCTCTCCAAAGCTTCCTCAGCGTCTTCACGGCTGCCGAATGCGGTGAGGCGTATATAACCCTCGCCGGAGGGTCCAAATCCCGCTCCCGGTGTTGTAACGACACACGCTTTCTTCAAAAGCGTATCGAAAAACTCCCACGAGCCGATGCCATCGGGTGTGCGGCACCATATATATGGAGCGTTCACTCCGCCGTAGGCTTTGAGTCCCGCCTTTTCAAGTCCCTCGCGGATAATCTTTGCGTTTCCAAGATAGTAGTCGATGGAACGTCTTATTTCACATTTGCCTGAATCGGTAAATGTCGCTTCAGCAGCTCTTTGAATCACATATGCGACACCGTTGAACTTTGTACCCATGCGGCGATTCCATAGATCGCGAAGACGCACCCCATCCCGCACAAGTTCTTTTGATATTACAGTATACGCACACCGATTGCCTGTGAATCCAGCCGTTTTGGAAAACGACCGAAACTCTATAGCGCAGGTTTTCGCTCCGTCAATCTCAAATATGCTATGTGGAATATCTGACTCAGAAATAAACGCTTCATACGCGCTGTCGTAGAGTATTACACTGCCGTGAGCATTCGCGTAATCTACCCACGTTTTGAGTTGAGCGGTGTTTGCGGCGGTGCCTGTTGGATTGTTTGGTGAGCAGATGTAGATTATATCAGGTACTCTTTCAGGAAGGGCTGGGAAAAAACCGTTTTCGGCTGTGCAGGGAAGATACACAAGATTAGTCCAGCGTTCGCCATCATAGTCACCGGCGCGTCCCGCCATGGCGTTAGTATCGACATAAACAGGATATACCGGATCGCACACAGCGACAATATTTTGCACATCGAATATATCTCCTATATTGCCGCAGTCGGATTTTGCGCCATCAGATACGAATATCTCATCATCATCGATTGTTACACCGTTCCGGGCATAATCATCGCGGATAGCGAAGCGCAGGAAGTCATACGCTCCGCACGTTTCCTCGCAGTAACCGCGAAACGTGGACTTCACGCCCATCTCCTTCGATGCTTTTACCATGGCATCAACAACCGTCGGAGCAAGCGGCAGTGTAACATCACCTATTCCCATACGAATAAGACGCATTTGTGGATTTGTTGCGCTGAATTCGCGTGTGCGTCTGCCAATTTCGGGGAAGAGATAAGCTCCGGGGAGTTTCTTGAAGTTTTCATTGATTTTCAGCATTGGTTTTTATATCTCCTTTATGTATTCACAGCTTCATAATAGAACGTACTCTTTTATATAGAAGCATTGTAAGAACCGAGACTATAACGGCTTTGACGAGATTGAACGGCACAACAGCAAACAGAACCAGTGTTGCGACACTTGAAATCGAGCCGTTGACAGCGGTACCCATCGAGACAATAGCATCGAGCGGCATACCGTAAAGCTCCGCGAATTTTGGTATCAGATACAGTGCGTTGAACATGCTGCCAAAGACTGTCATTATTAAGCTTCCGACTGCAAGAGAAACGACAGCTCCGCGCTTAGTGTGCAGCTTGCGATAGACTATTGCTGCCGGAAGTACCATTGAACACCCGATTACAAAATTTGAGAAGTCTCCAACGAACGCTGTGGTTGTGCCTTTCAATAGAAGCTTTATAAGTACCTTAATAAGCTCACACACTACACCTGCTGTGGGTCCCAAACTAAACCCGCAGATAAGTGCGGGAAGCTCACTGAGATCTATTTTATAGAATGACGGCGCGAAAAAAAGCGGGAAATCAATGACCATAAGAACTCCCCCGATTGCGGAAAACATAGCTATGTATGCGATTTCCTTTGCGCCAAAACGTGTTTTTTTGCCTGATATTAACCTCTCTGATAAAATTGCTGTAACACAGAGAGCAGCAAATACTATAACGCAAACGGCTATGAAGCTTGCGTTTTCGGCTACGGTTTCAAGCATAGTGAGAAATACCTCCTTTGTTTTGCTTTGAATTATAACACGAACGTAGTGCTATTGCAACCGAATTTTAGGAAAGTTTCTGTAAACAAACTTGGCGCATTATAGCGGTAAATATTGAAAATGCAACTGCTATATAAATATTCCATTGAAGAATATACGATTTTCGTGCAAAAAACCGTTGCAAACGGAGATAATTCATTATATAATAATGAATAGAAATCAGTCGCGCCCGTTCGCGTGAAAATATCAATTTAATCTGCTTTGTATAAAGAGCAGCATTATATATGGGCAAACTGTAAGTTTATATAACAACAAGGGAGGTAACTTCATAATGACCGAACCTACCAATTTCATAGAAAGCTTCGTGGCTGAGGACATCGCGCCCGGAGGACGGTTTGAGGGGCAGACAGTACACACACGGTTCCCGCCGGAGCCTAACGGGTATCTGCATATAGGTCACTGCAAGGCGTTATGTATAGATTTTGGTACCGCAGAAAAGTTCGGCGGTATATGCAATCTGCGTATGGACGATACGAACCCCGCAAAAGAGGATACAGAATATGTTGACGCTATAAAAGAAGATATTCACTGGCTCGGATTCGACTGGGGCGACAGGTTTTTCTACGGCTCTGATTACTTTGAAAAGACCTATGAGCTTGCCGTTGGGCTTATCAAAAAAGGACTAGCATATGTATGCGAACTTACTCCCGAAGAGTTCCGCGATTATCGCGGCGATGTGAACACTCCTGCGCGTTCCCCGTGGCGAAACAGACCTGTCGAGGAGTCTCTTGACCTGTTCGAGAGAATGAAAAACGGTGAATTTCCGGAGGGAAAATACACGCTCAGAGCAAAAATCGATCTTGAAAGCGGCAACTTCAATATGCGCGATCCCGTTCTGTACCGCATACGATACATTGAGCATCACCGTCAGGGTACGAAGTGGTGCGTGTTCCCGATGTACGATTTCGCGCACCCGATTCAGGACGCGATTGAGGGCGTTACGCACTCTCTGTGTTCGCTTGAATATGAGGACCACAGACCGCTATACGACTGGGTTATCGAGAACGCAGATGTTCCATCGAAGCCGCGTCAGATTGAGTTCGCGAGACTTGGCATAAGCTATACCGTTATGTCGAAAAGAAAGCTGCGCCGCATGGTCGAGGAAGGTATTGTATCCGGCTGGGACGACCCGCGTATGCCGACGCTTTGCGGACTGAGACGCAGAGGCTACACCGCAAAATCCATTCGCGACTTCACTGATAAAATAGGTGTCGCAAAGGTAACAAGCACGGTTGAGTACAGCTTTCTCGAATCGTGTCTGCGTGATGACTTGAACGCGACTGCTCCGCGAAGAATGGCTGTTCTGAAGCCCGTAAAACTCACAATAACAAATTATCCAGAGGGAAAGAGTGAGACTGTAACAGTTGAGAATAACCCGAACGACCCTGAAAGCGGAACACGTGAGGTCAGCTTCTCGCGCAATCTCTACGTTGAAGCTGATGATTTTCTGGAAACGCCTGTTCCAAAGTTTAAGAGACTCTATCCGAATGGATCGGAGTGCAGGCTTAAGGGCGCGTATCTTGTACGCTGTACCGGCTGTGTGAAAGACGAAAACGGCAATGTCACCGAGGTACTATGCACCTACGACCCCGATTCACGCGGCGGCGACCCGAAAGACGGCAGAAAAGTCAAGGGCGCGACGCTCCATTGGGTTGACGCGAATGATTATGTACCGTGTGAGGTAAGGCTGTACTCAAACCTCTTCACGGAACCCGACCCCGACAGCTTTGAGGATTTCACCGAGTGCATCAACCCGAACTCGCTTGAAGTTCTGACGGACTGCGCTGCCGAGAAATCGCTTGCTGACGTGAAAGCGGGCGATTCGTTCCAGTTCCTGCGTCTTGGCTATTTTGCGTGTGACAAGGATTCTGCGGAGAATAAACCTGTGTTTAACCGCTCCGTGTCGTTAAAGGACGGATTCAAGAGATAAAGCAAGTGTATAAAACCGCTCCGCGATTATGAATCAATGTCAGAATAAAATTTCCCGCTGAAGCAGAAAAGATCCGATTCAGCGGGAAATATTTTTACCATTTTCGGAATCCGAACCTTTGCGGCGGCAATAATATGTTTCGAGTTTATTTATTATCGGAACGGGATCTCAACCGGTTTATTCCAACTCCGA